>DASVDT010000020.1:0-5881 GCA_036380955.1 Candidatus Limnocylindria bacterium
CCTTTCGGAGGTGCGCTCGACCGCATACGTGATGGGCTGCACGGCGGCTCTACCGCGGTGCGCGACTTCGTCGCCCGGCATCAGCCGCGCTATTTCTTCTGCGGCCACATCCACGAGGCCGAAGGCGTGCGGGAGTCGATCGGCGCCACACACGCCGTCAACGTCGGCAAGCGGGGCTATTTGTTAGAATTGGGAGAGCCCCCAAAGCCATGACAGTAGAAGAACTCGAACGCGAATATACGCCCCTCCGCGAACAGGCCCTGGCCGTGCGGAGGTATCTTTGACGCTCCAAAACAGAAGACCAGACTAGCCGAGACGGAAAATCAGATTTCCTCGCCGGACTTCTGGAACCAGCCCGAAAAGAGCCAGAAGGTGATGCAGGAGCGCAAGCGCCTGGAAGATGCCGTGGCGAACGACCGCCGCATCGCTTCCATGACGGACGACCTGGACACGCTGTTCGAACTGGCGCGGGAGGGCGAAGATGTATCGGAGGAGATCTCCCGCGAGCTTCAGAACTACTCCGCGCACCTGGAAAAGCTCGAAACCGCCATGCTGCTTTCGGGCGAAAACGACGCCCGCAGCGCCATTGTTACTATTCACCCCGGCGCTGGCGGAACGGAAAGCCAGGACTGGGCCGAGATGCTGCTGCGCATGTACCTGCGCTGGGCGGAACGGCACGGGTTCAAGACCGAGATCCTGGAGGCCACCGAGGGGGAAGAAGCGGGGCTGAAGTCGGTGAGCTTCAGCATCGACGGACGTTGGGCGTACGGGCGGCTGCGCAGCGAGCGAGGGGTGCATCGGCTGGTGCGGATCAGCCCATACGACTCGCAGAAGCGGCGGCATACCAGCTTCGCCCTCGTCGAGATCATGCCGGAGGTGCCCGAGGACGCTGCGGTCGAGATCGACGAGAAGGACCTGCGGGTCGACACCTATCGGTCCAGCGGGGCGGGCGGCCAGCACGTCAACAAGACGGACTCGGCCGTGCGGCTCACGCACCTCCCGACCGGCATCGTGGTGGCCGTCCAGAGCGAGCGCAGCCAGCACCAGAACCGCGAGCGCGCGCTGTCGGTGCTGCGCGCCAAGCTGATCGAACGCCAGGAGCAGGAGCGCGAGGCCGAGCTGGCACGCCTGCGCGGCGAGCACGTCGAAGCCGGCTGGGGCAACCAGATCCGCTCCTACGTGCTCCAGCCCTACACCATGGTCAAGGACCTGCGCACGAACGTCGAGACGTCGAATCCGAGTGCGGTCCTCGACGGCGAGCTCGATCCCTTCATCGAGGGCTACCTGCGCTGGCGGGTGGGCGAAGGGGAACCGACGCCCGCGGCCTGACCATTGGGTACCATCCGGGGCGAACCGATGACATCGCTCCTGCGCCGCCGAGCACGCACCGAAGATCCCGACGCCCCGGTCATCAGCATGGTGGACGTCGGCATGACCTACCCGAACGGGAAGGTGGCGCTGGCCGACGTGAACGTCGCCATCCCGAAGGGCGACTTCGTCTTCCTGGTCGGGCCGTCCGGCGCCGGCAAGAGCACCTTCATCCGGCTCCTCATCCGCGAGCAGCTGCCCACCCACGGAGAGGTGCGCGTCGCCGGCCGCGACCTGCTTCGCATGCGGCGCAGCCAGGTGCCGGGCCTGCGACGGCGGATCGGGATCGTGTTCCAGGACTTCCGGTTGCTGCCGAACAAGACGGTCGCGGAGAACGTGGCCTTCGCGCTCGAGGTCACCGGCGCCGCCGGCGCCGCGATCAAGCGGCGCGTGCCGCAACTGCTGAGCCTCGTCGGCCTGCACGATCACGCCCACCACCTGCCGACGCAACTGTCGGGCGGCGAGCAGCAGCGGACCGCCATCGCGCGCGCGCTGGTGCACGACCCGGCGATCCTCATCGCCGATGAGCCGACCGGGAACCTCGACCCCGTCACGAGCTGGGAGATCATCCAGCTCCTCATCCAGATCAACCAGCTGGGCACGACGGTGCTGATGGCGACCCACAACCAGGAGATCGTCAACGCCATGCGCCGCCGGGTGCTTGCGCTCGAGGGCGGGCACCTGGTGCGCGACGAGGCCGCCGCGGCCTACGAGCGGGAGTACTGACCGATGCGCTTCATCCGCTTCATCGGCTTCAGCGTGGTGCGCGCCTGGCAGGGCTTCTGGCGCAACGCGATGATGAGCCTCGCCGCCACGGCGACCGTGATCCTGATGCTGGTGCTGCTGTCGGCGCTGTTCATCGTGATCAGCGGATTGAACTCGGGGCTCGAGTTCATCGAGAGCAAGGTGGCGGTCACGGCCCGCCTGGAGGACAACCTGTCGCAGGCACGCCTCGATCGCCTGATCGGCGAGGTCGAGGCGATGCCGGGGGTCGCGTCGGTCGACTACGTGTCGCCGGAGGAGGCGATGGATCGCCTGCGCGCGTCGTACCGCGAGATCGGCCGCGAGCTCGACCTGGGTGACGCCGACTCGCCGATCACGCTGTTCGCCAGCCTCGAGATCAGCCTGGCTGATCCCGACGCGTCCGGCGACGTCAGCACCGCCCTCGCCGCGCGGGACGAGGTCGAGCGCGTCCTCACCAAGCAGGCCGAGTACGACACGCTGCTGGGCGTCATCAACGCCATCCGGACGGTAGGGCTGGCGATCATCGGCCTGGTTGGCGTGACGGTGCTGTTCATGATCATCAACACCATCCGCATCGCGGTCTACAGCCGCGCCGGCGAGATCGAGATCATGCGGCTGGTCGGCGCATCGGACTCGTTCATCCGCTGGCCGTTCATCCTCGAGGGCATCCTGTGCGGGCTGATCGGCGCCATCGTCACGATCCTCATCGTCGCGGCGGTGTGGGACCCGATCCAGCCGGCCATGGTCCAGATCTTCCAGATGCCGACCGCGGTGAGCACCCAGTTCCTGACCACGCTGTCGCTGCTGCTGTTCGTGGTCGGGCTCGGCATCGGCGCGCTGGGATCCTGGATCAGCGTCCGCTCCTACCTGGCGGCCACTCGCTGAGCGGGCTGGCGCGTAGCGGATCCCTAATCGGCGCGAAACCTGGTGCGTACGTTGCGCAGGTAGACTTCGAGGCCGAATGACCGATACGAACCCCGCACCGCCGCCCACGACACGCCCGGGCGGCGGGCTCGTGCCCTGGGTGATCTCGCTTGCGCTCGCCGCCGTGGTGGGCGCCGTGCTCTTCATCGGCGGCTTCCTGGCCGGCGGGGGAGCCGGCTCGAGCGGCTGCGCCGCCCCCGACGAGGCCTTCGCCGCGTTTTGCGAGGCCTACGACCGGCTGCAGAGCGAGTACGTCGACGACCTGGATCCGGACAGGCTGGCCGAGGGCGCAATCCGTGGCATGTTCCAGTACGGCGTCGAGGATCCGTACTCCGGCTACATGCCGCCGGAGCAGTACCAGCAGGCGCTGGGCGACCTGTCCGGCAGCTTCAGCGGCATCGGCGCCGAGATGGCCGTCAAGAACCTCGACGACCCCGGCAACCTCGAGGCATGCGACCAATTCACCGCCAGCTGCGTGCTGGTGGTCGTCGCACCGCTCGCCGGGACGCCGGCCGAGGCGGCAGGGCTTCGGTCGGGCGACGTGGTGCTTGCCGTGGACGGCACGTCGGTCAACGGCTCGACCATGCAGGACCAGATCACGGCTATCCGGGGTGAGCGTGGGACCGATGTCACGCTGACGGTGCGCCGCGACGACGGCGAGCCGTTCGACGTCACCATCACCCGCGACGACATCACCATCCAGGAGGTGTCGACCCGGATGATCGACGGCCACATCGGCTACATCGACCTCAACGGCTTCAGCGCGCCCGCGGCGGACCAGTTCAAGACCGGTCTCGGCTCGCTGCTGGACCAGGGCGCCGACCAGATCGTGCTCGACCTGCGCGACAACCCCGGTGGCTACATCGACGCCGCGCAGGCGATCGCGAGCCAGTTCATCGGCGACGGCACGATCTTCACGCAGGAGTCGGCGGGCGACGACGTCCGGCAGTGGGACTCGACCGGCGACGGCCTCGCCACCGACGCGGACATCGACCTCGTGGTGCTCGTGAACGGCGGCTCGGCATCGGCCTCGGAGATCGTGGCGGCGGCGCTCCAGGAGCGAGATCGCGGCACCATCGTCGGTGAGCCGACCTTCGGCAAGAACACGGTCCAGGTGTGGGGACAGCTCGAGAACAACGGTGGCGTCCGCATCACCATCAGCCGATGGTTCACGCCGGAGCACAACTCGGTCGCGCCGGACGGCGTGCAGCCGGACATCGACGCGGCGCGGACGGCGGAGACGCCGCCGGAGGACGACCCGGTGCTCGATGCGGCCATCAGCTACCTGGATCGTCAGCCGGTGGCGGATCGAGGCGCTTCTCCGGCCCCATCGGCTGCCGAGGGGTCGCCATCGGCCCTGCTGGAGACTCCAATCGTCGTGGGCGTTGTAGCGCCGCGAACCATCTGCTAGCATCCCGCCTAACGAAAGGAGGTGGTGTTGCAGATGGATAGTTCCACGCACGCCACCACCGAGGCGGTGCGATAACACAGCTTCGCGTGGTGTAGCGAAGGAGAGAGCCGGCCGATACGGACCGGCTCTTTCCATGTCCGCCTCCTGGACCTCGCGAAGGACGCACTGACCGATGCCCGACGAGACGATCGCCGTCAACCGACGCGCGCGCCACGACTACGCCATCGAGGAGACGCTCGAGGCGGGCATCGTGCTGACCGGCACCGAGATCAAGTCGGTCCGCGAGCACAAGGTGAACATCGCCGAGGCTTACGTGCGCATCGAGCACGGGGAGGCATGGCTGGTCGGCGCCCACATCTCCGAGTACGCCCACGGGAATCGGAACAACCACGCGCCGAACCGGACCAGGAAGCTCCTGCTCCACCGCGACCAGATCAGCGAGCTCCTGGGCCTCCAGTCCGCGAAGGGCCTGACCGTGGTCCCGTTGAAGCTGTACCTGACGCGTGGCGTCGCGAAGCTCGAGATCGGCGTGGCGCGGGGCAAGAAGGCGCACGACAAGCGTCGTTCCATCGCCGAGCGCGACATGCGCCGCGAGCTCGATCGGGAGTCCAAGGAAGCCGGGAAGATCCGCCTCTAGGCGAAGGCCTTCCTTCGACCCTCGCACCAGGGAAATAGCGCCGCGCGTCGCGATGCGCCACGAGATCGGGACCCCGGCCACGATGAGCGAGGTCACGGAGGCCGGCGAGACCGGCTTCAAGGTGCGACCGACAGGGTGACTGTGCCATCCACTCAGGAGGTCAGTGGGAATGGCGCTCAGGAGCCGTGACCCGGCCAGATCATCGAATCCCACTTGCGGGCATGGTGAACTGGCACCGTGGCCCTTCACCGACGCCGCGACCACCCGTCAGCCGGGTATGTGGCAGGGCCGATCGGCGCTCAGGCCGGAACCCTTCAAGGTCGAAGGCCCAAGCAAAGCTCAGCGTAGAACATGTGTTCACATCGGCCCATGCGTCTGGTAGAATGGTGGCCGTTATCGGTTCGTGGGGATGTCAGGTTTCGACAGGGCCCGTGAACTGGGAATCGCAGGTCGAGGTTGCTCGCAGGCCTCGTAAAAAAGCGGGCAATTGCTGTAACTGGCAACGATAGTTACGCCCTCGCTGCTTAGGCAGTGAGCATCGACGCCGTCCCCCCTCCCCGGACGGCGAAGATGTCATCAGGGGAGGTGCGACGCCGCCGACTCCGGTGAGCGACGTCAAAGAGCCGAGAGGCATCACCGGATAGCAAGCGAAGCACCCCGCCGGTCGGGGGCCCGCGGCGCGAAGACGCAAGTTGGCCGGAAATACCTGTAGGAAGTTCTCGGGGATCGTGTTCTGGACGGGGAGTTCGATTCTCCCCCATCTCCACCAGCACTCATCCACGCCGGCGATGCTCGCG
>DASVDT010000021.1:0-8451 GCA_036380955.1 Candidatus Limnocylindria bacterium
GAGATCCCGGTCGCGCACACGCTGCTCGGCGTCGGGAACATCGACGAGACGCATCGGCTCAGCGCCGGCTACGCCGGCATGCACGGCTGGATGCACGCCAACAAGGCGATCCAGCAGTGCGACCTGCTGATCGGCATCGGCTGCCGCTACGACGACCGGATCACCGGCAAGACCAGCACCTTCGCGCCGAACGCGCGGATCGTGCACGTCGACGTCGACCGGTCCGAGATCGGCAAGAACGTCAGGACCGACCTGGGCATCGTCGCCGATGCGGGCGACCTGCTCGCGGCTCTGCTGCGACGCCTGCCGCAGAGCGAGCCACGCGTCGAGTGGATGGCCCAGCTGGCCTCGTGGCGCGAGGTCAGCGAGCAGCGTTCCTGGCACGGCTCGGGCTCGTGGCGCGAGGGGCGGCTGAGCGCCGACTACGTGGTCGAGAAGATCGGAGAGGCGACCGACCATGCCGCCACGCTGGTCGCCGACGTCGGACAGAACCAGATGTGGGCGGCGCGCTACTTCGGCTTCCGGCGGCCGTATCAGCATCTCTCGAGCGGCGGCCTCGGCACCATGGGCTATTCGGTGCCGGCGGCAATGGGCGCCGCACTCGGCGCGCCGGAACGCGAGACGTGGGCCATCGTCGGCGACGGCGGCTTCCAGATGACGATGCAGGAGCTCGCGACGCTCGTGCAGGACCAGATCCCGGTCCGCATCGCGGTCCTCAACAACCACCGGCTGGGGATGATCCGGCAGTGGCAGGAGATCATCTACGACGAGAACTACCACTCCGCCGAGCTCTTCGGGCCCGACCTCGTCCGCCTGTGCGAGGCGTACGGCATCCCGGCGTGGCGGGCCACACGACCGGATGAGGTCGCCGGCGTCATCGCCCAGGCGAGGAGCGCGCCAGGGCCGGCGCTGATCGACTTCCAGCTCGACGAGGCCCAGAACGTCTACCCGATGATGCTGCCCGGCAAGGGCCTCTCCGACATGGTCGAGAGAGGGACCGAATGAGCGCCGTGCCGGTCACCCTGCCCGCGGGCGAGTCCGACGCGGAGCATCGGCGACACGTGGTGACGGCATTGGTCGTCGACCGGCCCGGCACCTTGAACCGCGTTTCGGGCCTGCTGCGCGCGCGCAGCTTCAACATCGAGTCGCTCACCGTGGGCGCCACCCACCAGCCTGGCCTGTCCCGCATGACGGTCGTGCTGCGCGGCGACGAGGGGCATCTCCGCCAGGTCCTTGCCCAGCTCGAGCGGCTCATCGAGGTCCTCGAGGTCAGCGACCTGCACGCCACGGCACACGTCGAGCTGGAGCTGGCCATCGTCGAGGTCGATGCCCCCGGCGACCGCGCCCAGGAGCTCGCGCTGGCCGGCGTCGTCCGATCGGCAGGAGGCGGGATGCTCGCGACCGGCCCCGACTGCTGGCGCGCCTACCTGGCGGCAACGCCACAGGCCATCGATCACACCATCGAAACGCTGCGCCGCTTCGGGCTGCGCAGCCTGGTCCGCGCCGGGGCGGTGGCCATGGCCGCCAGCGCCGGCTCATCCCACCCGAACACTCAGAACGGAGCGTCCCAGGCATGACCAAGCTCATCTACGACGCCGATATCGACGCGTCCGCCCTCGACGGCCAGACCGTGGCCGTCATCGGCTACGGCAGCCAGGGCGAGGCGCACGCGCGCAACCTCGCCGAGTCGGGCGTCGATGTCGTGGTTGGCCTGCGGCCCGAGTCCGCATCGGCAGACCGGGCTCGCGAGGCCGGCCTTCGAGTGACTGATGCGGCGAGCGCCACGGCAGAAGCGAACGTGGTCATGGTGCTCGTGCCGGACACGGCGGCACCATCGGTCTATCACGCCGAGATCGAGCCGAACCTGCGTGACGGCGCGCTGCTGATGTTCGCCCACGGCTTCAACATCCACTTCGGCGAGGTCGACCCGCCCGGCGGCATCGACGTCGGCATGGTCGCGCCGAAGGGACCCGGCCACCTGGTGCGGCGCCTGTACGAGGGCGGCGGCGGCGTCCCGGCGCTGTTCGCCGTGCACCGCGACGCGACCGGGACCGCGCGGCAGCGGACGCTGGCCTACGCGCGTGGCATCGGTGCCGGGAAGGCCGGGATCCTGGAGACGACGTTCGCGGAGGAGACGGAGACCGACCTGTTCGGCGAGCAGGCCGTCCTGTGCGGCGGCGTCACGTCCCTGGTGAATGGCGGCTTCGAGACGCTCGTCGAGGCGGGCTACCAGCCCGAGCTCGCCTACTTCGAGACGATGCACGAGCTCAAGCTGATCGTGGACCTCATGTACCAGGGCGGCCTCCAGTACATGCGCTACTCGATCAGCGACACGGCCGAGTACGGCGACTACGTGTCCGGGCCGCGGATCGTCGACGAGCGCACACGCGACGAGATGCGCCGCATCCTGGCCGAGATCCAGGACGGCACGTTCGCGCGCCGCTGGATCGAGGAGGGCCGCCGCGGCGCCCCCGAGTTCCGTCGCATGCGTGCCGCGAACGCCGGCTCGCGGATCGAGCAGGTCGGCGCGGAGCTGCGCAGCCACATGGCCTTCATCAACCCACGCAGCGCTCCCGACGGCTGGGCCGATGACGCGCGCGCCGGCGCGGCGCCGGAGGCCGTCCGATGAGCACGCGCCGATCGACGAGCATCCGCGTCTTCGACACCACCCTGCGCGACGGCGAGCAGACGCCCGGCGCCGCGCTCACCGTTGACGAGAAGGTGACCGTCGCCCGCCAGCTGGCGCGGCTGCGGGTCGATGTCATCGAGGCCGGCTTTCCGGCCGCATCGCCCGGTGAGGCGGAGGCGGTCCGTCGCATCGCGTCGGAGGTCGGCGGGGAGGAGGGTGCGCCGGCCATCGCGGCACTGGCGCGCTGCGTCCCGGCCGACGTGACGATTGCGGCCGCGGCGCTGGCACCGGCGACGAAGCGCCAGCTCCACGTCTTCATCGCCACCAGCGACATCCACATCACCCACAAGCTGCGCAGCACGCGCGACGAGGTGCTCGAGCGAATCCGATCGTGCGTCGCGCAGGCGCGCGAGCTCGTCGGTCCGGGCCAGGAGGTCGAGTTCAGCGCCGAGGACGCCTCGCGCTCGGACATGCCGTTCCTGCTGGAGGCGTTCACGGCCGCCGTCGAGGCGGGCGCATCGGTCATCAACGTGCCGGACACCGTCGGCTACACCGAGCCGAAGGAGTACGCCGCCGTCATCAAGCAGGTGGTCAGGCTGGTCGGACGTCGCGCCATCGTGAGCACCCATTGCCACAACGACCTGGGCCTGGCGACGGCCAACACGCTTGCCGCGGTCCAGGCCGGGGCGCGGCAGGTCGAGGTGACCGTCAACGGCCTCGGCGAGCGGGCCGGCAACGCGTCACTCGAAGAGGTGGTCATGGCGCTGCGCACGCGTCCGGGCCGCTTCGACGAGCTGACGACGAACGTTGCGACCGAGCAGCTGACCGCGACCAGTCGCCTGGTCAGCTACCTGACCGGCATCGTGGTGCAGCCGAACAAGAGCATCGTGGGCGCCAATGCCTTCGCGCACGAGTCCGGCATCCACCAGGACGGCTTCCTGAAGAACCCGCTGACCTACGAGATCATGACGCCGGAGTCGGTCGGGCTGTCGGGTTCGACCCTGACGCTCGGCAAGCTGTCCGGGCGCGCGGGCTTCGACGAGCGGCTGCGGCGCCTCGGCATCCACGTCGAGCCCGAGGCGCTGGACACGCTCTACGCCGAGGCCATCGGCCTGGCGGACCAGAAGAAGCAGGTGACCGATGCGGACCTGCTGGCCCTGGCCGAGCAGCACGTCGACCCGGTGCCGCAGCTCATCGAGCTCGAGCACTGGGCCACCGCCAGCCGGCAGGGCGAGTCGAGCAGCGGCAACGTGTCCGTCTTCTACGACGGCCGCACGTTCCGCGCCTTCGCCGGCGGCAACGGGCCGGTCGACGCGCTGCTCAAGGCGGTCGACAACGCGCTGGAGCAGATCATCGGCGGCCGGCCGCAGCTGGTGGACTACGCGCTGCGCAGCATCGGCGGCGGCGAGGACGCGCAGGGCGAGGCAACGGTCAAGATCGCGGCGCCGGCCAGCGACGGCGACGTGCCGGAGATCTTCACCGGTCACGGCCTTTCGACGAACGTCGTCGAAGCGTCGCTGCGCGCCTACCTGGCGGCGGTCAACAAGCTGATCGCGGTCCATCCCGTCGCTGCGGAGGCCCTGGCGGCCGCACGGGCACGACAGGCCGCCATGGTCAGCACGGGGAGCGGCGCGTGAGGCAGCACCGCGTCGCCTACCTGCCCGGCGACGGCATCGGCCCAGAGGTGTGTGGCGTCGCGCGTCGCTGCACCGATGCGGCCGGCGAGCGCTTCGGCTTCAGCGTGTCGTGGGACGAGCAGCCCGTCGGTGGCCAGGCCATCGACGAGGCCGGTGCGGCGCTGCCGCCCTCGACGCTGGACGCCTGCCGCTCGGCGGATGCCGTGCTGCTCGGCGCCGTGGGCGGGCCGAAGTGGGACCACCCCACCGCGGCCGCACGACCCGAGGATGCCCTGCTCGGCCTGAGATTCGAGCTCGAGCTCTTCGCGAACCTGCGCCCGGTGCGGGCACATGCCGCGCTGGCCAGCGCCTCTCCCCTGCGCCCCGAGGTGCGCGACGGGGCCGACGTGCTCATCGTGCGCGAGCTGACCGGCGGCATCTACTTCGGCAAGCCGCAGGGTCGCTCCACCGAAGGCGGCGTCGAGACGGCGGTCGACACGCTGCGCTATACGCGCCCCGAGATCGAGCGCATCGTCGAGCTCGCCTTCGATCTCGCCGAGGAACGACGCGGCCGGCTCACCAGCGTCGACAAGGCCAACGTCCTGGCCAGCAGCCGCCTCTGGCGCGAGGTCGTCGAGGAGGTTGCCGCCCGGCATCCGAACGTCAGCATCGAGCACGCGCTGGTCGACTCGACCGCCTACCTGATCCTCACCGACCCTCGTCGCTTCGACGTGATCGTGACCGAGAACCTGTTCGGCGACATCCTCTCCGATGAGGCGGCGGCCATCGCGGGGTCGCTGGGGCTCCTGCCCTCCGCCTCGCTTGGCACGCGCGCCACGGACAAGGGCCGCTTCGGCATGTACGAGCCCGTCCACGGCAGCGCGCCGCAGATCGCCGGCCGGGGCGTCGCGAACCCGCTGGCGACGGTCGCATCGGCCGCGATGATGCTGCGGCTCTCGCTTGGCGAGGCCGATGCGGCGACCGCCCTGGACGCGGCGGTGGACGAGGCGATCGAGCGAGGGCCGCGTCCGGCCGACCTCGGTGGCACGGCGACGACCGCCCAGGTCACCGACTTCCTGCTGACGGCGCTGGCCGCACCCGCGGGGGTGACGGCATGAGCGCGCCGATCCTGCTGTACGACACGACCCTGCGCGACGGCACGCAGCGCGAGGGCCTGGTCCTGAGCCTCGCCGACAAGCTCAAGATCGCGCGACGCCTGGACGAGGCCGGCTTCCCGTACATCGAGGGCGGCTGGCCGGGCTCCAACCCGAAGGACGAGGAGTTCTTCGCGGCCGCCCGCTCGATGACCTTCCGGCATGCCCGGCTGGCCGCGTTTGGCTCGACCCGTCATCGGGCCAATCGGGTCGAGGACGACCCGAACATCGCCGCCCTGATCGCGGCGCAGGCGCCGGTCACGACCATCTTCGGCAAGAGCTGGCTGTTGCACGTCACCGAGGTGCTCGGCGCGAGCGCGGACGAGAACCTCGCGATGATCGGCGACTCCGTCTCCCACCTGCGTGCGGCCGGGCGCGAGGTGGTGTACGACGCGGAGCACTTCTTCGACGGCTACAAGGCCGATCGCGCCTATGCGCTCGCCACGCTGCGGATGGCCGTCAGCGCCGGCGCGACGACGGTCGTGCTGTGCGACACGAATGGCGGCTGCATGACCGATGAGGTCACGGCCATGACGTCGGACGTGGCCTCCGAGCTCGGAATGGGGACGACGCTCGGCATCCACGTCCACGACGACGCCGGCCTGGCGGTGGCGAACTCCCTCGCTGCCGTCCAGGCCGGCGTGTCCCACGTGCAGGGCACGATCAACGGCTACGGCGAGCGCTGTGGCAACGCAAACCTCGTCACCATCTGGGCCAACCTTGGCCTCAAGCTCGGGCTCCCGACGATTCCACCCGCCGATGACCTGGCACGCCTGCCGGAGCTGTCGCGCTTCGTTGCCGAGGTCGCCAACATCGCGCCGGATGCGCATGCGCCGTACGTCGGCACGAGTGCCTTCGCCCACAAGGGCGGCGTGCACGGCGCCGCCACCACCCGCGTCGAGCATGCCTACCAGCACGTCGATCCGGCCGTCGTGGGTGGCACCTCGCGCCTGGTCGTCAGCGAGCTGGGCGGCAAGGCCAACGCCGCCTGGCGCGTGCGCCAGCTCGGCGCGCTGGCCGCGGAGGGCCTCGATCCGAAGGAGCTCTCCACGCTCGTGAAACAGCTCGAGGCCGATGGCGCCAGCTTCGAGGGGGCCGATGCGTCCTTCGAGCTCCTCGTGCGCCGCCGCCGCTCGGACTACGCCCCGCCCTTCCGCATCGTCGACTTCACGGTCATCGTGGAGCGCCGCAACGGCGCCGAGTCGCGAGCCGAGGCCAGCGTCAAGGTCGAGGTCGACGGCGAGGTGCTGCACACGGCGGCCGATGGCAACGGTCCGGTCAATGCGCTCGACCTGGCACTGCGCAAGGCGCTCGGGGCGTTCTTCCCCGCGCTCGACGGCGTGCACCTGGTCGACTACAAGGTCCGCATCCTCGACGGGGAGGCGGCGACCGGGGCGCGGACGCGGGTCATCATCGAGAGCGGCCACGAGACCGGCACGTGGCTGACCGCGGGCGCCGACGCGAACATCATCTCCGCCTCGCTGGCAGCGCTGCACGACTCGCTCGAGTACGCCATCTGGCACCTCGACGCGCGTCCGGAGCGACGCGACGAGCGCGCGTCGTCCCACGCCGCGCACGCCCGTGCGCGGCTCGCCACCGGAGAGGTCGCATGACGGCCGCCGAGCCGACCGCGGCCGACCTCGACGGCACCCGCCCGTCGCTCGGCGCATGGGCGTACTTCGAGGGGAAGCTGGTGCCGATGGCCGAGGCGAGCGTTGGCATCGCGACCCACGCCTTCAACTACGGCACGGCCGTGTTCGAGGGCATCCGCGCCTATCGCCAGGACGATGGCGCGACCGCGCTGCTCTTCGCGGAGGAGCACTACGCGCGGCTGCTGCGCAACGCGCGGCTGCTGCGCGCATCGGTGCCGGAGTCGGCTGCCGACCTGGTCGAGGTGACCCGCGAGCTGCTGCGCCGCAACGAGCACATCGGCGACGTGTACATCCGACCGCTGGTCTACAAGAGCGCCCAGTCGATCCGCGTGCAGCTCAGTGACCTGGCCGACCGCATCGGCATCTTCACCATGCCGCTCGGCGACTACCTGCCGACTGGAGGCATTCGGGTGGCCGTGTCGGGCTGGCAGCGGGTCAACGACAACGCCATCCCGGCGCGCGGCAAGATCGTCGGCTCGTACGTCAACGCCGCCTTCGCGGCCGAGGACGCCCACGCCGCCGGCTACGACGACGCCATCCTGCTGACCGCCGACGGGCACGTCGCCGAAGCGTCCGCCGCCAACGTCTTCGTCGTCTTCGGCAGCGAGGTGGCGACCCCACCGCTGGCCGACGACGTCCTGCCCGGCATCACCCGCAGCGCGGTGATGGAGATCGCGACCGATGCCGGCTACCGCGTGGTCGAGCGCAGCATCGACCGCTCCGAGCTGTACCTGGCCGATGAGGTCTTCCTGACCGGAACCGGCGCGCAGGTCGCGCCGATCGCCTCGATCGACGACCGACCGGTGGCCTCGCCCGATTTCCCCGTCGCGCTGGACCTCCAGCGCCGCTACTTCGCCGCCGTGCGCGGCACCGATCGCCATTACGCCCATTGGCTCACCGCCATCTAAGGAGAACCTGGACCGATGACCCTCAGCAATGAACAGACATCCCCGACCGCCGCGGCCGGGCTCAGCATCGAGCGCTGGTCCGCCACCAGCGGCAGCGAGCGCGGCAGCCGCGCCAACCTGGTGCTTGCCGGCGGCGGCCACCAGTGGCGTGCCCATGCCGATGGCAACGGGGCGATCGATGCGTTGATGCGCGCGGTCGATCGCGCGCTGGAGCCGCTGCTCGGTGCCGGCGTGGAGCTCGCCACCTACGACGTCCACGCCACGGGGGCGGGGCACGAGTCCGCCGCATCGATCGCCGTCAGCGTTCGCCCGCGCGACGAGGCCGACGGCCCGCTGTACCCGGGGCGCGCCACGCACGAGAACGTGCTGGATGCGAGCGTCGCCGCCTACGTGGACGCCATCAACACCCTGCTGGCCGACCGCGAGGTGGACATCGCGGCAGCCGTTCCCACTCCCGGATCGACCAGCCGCCACGACACGGACCCCGAGCAC
>DASVDT010000022.1:0-3228 GCA_036380955.1 Candidatus Limnocylindria bacterium
GGAGGGATCCTTCGTCGCGGCTCTGCCATCGACTACCTCGGTCGGGAAAAACGTGCCATTCGGCCCTTGGTCGAGGTTTGTCTGCCGGCGATGCTCGCTGCGTGAGGCCGCACCAACTGCACGCAATCGGGGTCGCTACTGACCGGGGCCGTGATCTCGGCCGCACGGTCAGACCGATCCAGAGGGCTGCCGGCATGGCCCTCCTTGGAATGATCGTGCTTGTCTGAGTCGGCCTCGCGCAGAAGTTTCGCTGAGCGCGCGGCGCGTCGCAGCTCGACAGAGGGGCATGGTGATGAAACGGTTTGCACGCGCCGGCTTCGTGGCCGCGGTCCTGTTGGCAGGGCCCTCGATCACCACAGCCGGCACACCCAACATCTATCACTCCATCACGGTGACGATGGCTTCGGCCTACTTCGTCAGCCAGGACGACTGTCTCAGCACCGAAGTCTGGATCTCGGCCACTGATGGGCAGTGGGCCTCACAGGGCGGGGGAGTCACCACCGGCGGTGATCTGGCGGTATCGGTTCGTGTCGTGGACACGTGCGCAGTTGCCGGCAGCGCGATCGGTCCCATGGCCGGTGGCGGAGGTGAAGGGGTGCTCCTCTACGATGGCTTCGGGCGCATAGCGGTTCCGCTCGGGTGGTCGCCGCGGATCGCATCGGCCTGGACCGAGGGAAGTGTCGAGCTGACGGATCAGCTTGCCGGTGGGACGAGCCGGGCGTGGGTGAGCGTGACGTGGAGCGGCGGGCCACTGACTCATGAGACGACGCCCAACAACCATGGTCAATGCGCCGCCGGTGAATGCCTGCCCTGGATGCGCGATTTCGAGGTGCTCGTCAACACCCACGATAACAATCTGTACCGCGATGCCACGGCAACCATCGAGCTCACCATCGATGGCGCGCCGGTCGCGTTCGATCCTTCGTCTGCAGCGGTGATCGAGCAGGTCAAGTCGGCGTGCATGGAGATCCCGACGGGCACGTTCAGCGGCGATACGGACTACTGCTTCTGAGCGGTCACGGCACGACGGAACGGAGGACGCGGCAGGCGCGCAGGGTGACCCACTTGCTCGGCTGACCCTGGCGTTCGATGTTGACCCATGTCTTGCCGTTGTACGCGGACTGATTCCGCCAGCGGCCGTCGGCGGTCCGCTTCGTGAGAAGCCACTCGGTCGCATGCGCGAGTCGCGGATCGCGTGCGTGGCCGAGCTCGCACAGTACCTCGAGGTTCTGGAGCACGTCGGTAACGTAGCCCGACGGAAAGCCGAGCTTGAACCATGATCCACTGGGCCGGGTGTTGCCCCAGCCCATCGGGTAGTCGGCGACGGCCGGGTCGTGGCTGAGGAGGAAGTCCAGCCCGGCTTCGATCGCGCGCTCGACCAGGGGCGATCGCGACGCAGGCGGAATGCGCGCCAGGCCGAGCAGGGCCTTCACCGATCCCCAGGCACACGGCAGCTTCTCGTTTGCGGCGCAGGAGAAGCCGGGCCCGCTCGTGCCGGAGGCGTACCAGCGTTCGACCCCCTCGCCGGTGATCGCCCGCGCCTCCCACTCGATCGCCCGCTGCACGCGGTCGTCGTCGAGTCGGCCGAAGCCGATGAGCGCACGCAACAGGTTGCCGTTCAGACAGTGGATGACGGCCATCGGCGGCGGAGGCGCGCCGCCGACCCGACCCGAAGCGCCGAATCCGCCGCTGGCGGCGATGCTGTGAGCCAGCACGTATTCGCAGGCGCGCTGGATGCGTGCATCGGTGGCATCGGCTCCCAACTGGTCCAGGAAGATGAGCTGCCAGACCGTGCCGCGGTACTTCGTCGCGTAGCCAGGGCCGGGCTTCTCCCAATGACCGTCCGAATGCTGGGCGGCGAGGATGGAGGCGATCGGGTCACGCGCCATGGCCGCGGTCCGGGCCTCTGCGACTTCCGGATCGTCACTCCCCCGATCGAGCAGGTCACGCAGCGCCACGTGGCGGACCGCGGGGGTGTCCGGCTCCAATAGCCAGGCCACCGGATCGTCGAGCGGCGCGTGCTGCTGCACAGCCGTGGCACCCGTCTGGAGCGGCGACATCGGATCACCCGTCAGTACGTGCGGCCGAGCAGGTAGGGCATCGAGTCCCCGACCACGGCCTATGACGTCTCGGGTCATCCAAAAGCCCTCCACCGATTGTGTCGAGGTTGATCGGGAGTGTCGACCTCGGAGAGCCGGCCGCATCGCGTCGCGACATGTTCACTCGAGGCAGAGGCTGGCACTCATCCATCCGTGGCGCCAGGGCCATCCGGCACGCGGATCGTCCCCAGACTGTCACGATGACGGCGCTCAGGCGAGTCCTTCTGAAGGGCTACTCCAACAGCGCGGGAGCAAGGAGGGCGGCCAGACCGAGCAGCAGCGCGGTCGCATCTGAAAGCTTCGAACGCCAGCCGATATGCGCGGTGAGCTGCGGTGTGAGATCCGCGGCGGCGATGTAGATGAAGCTGCCGGCTGCGAAGGCAAGAACGGGCGTCAGATCCAAAGGACCGGCTGCGAGATAGGCACCCACTCCGCCGATCGGGAAGGTCAGCGCAGACACGACGTTCGCGCTGAGCGCACGCCCGATGCTCCAGCCGCTGGCTCGCAGCACGGCGAAGTCACCGATCTCCTGGGGCACCTCATGGAGGGCGACCGCCAGCCAGGCGCCGAGGCCGAGCCGCTGATCGATCGTGAAGCTCGCGCCCACGGCGATACCGTCGACGAGGTTGTGGAGGCCGTCGGCGAGCACGACCAGATAGCCGATATGTGCGCGGCCGGCCGGATCGCCGTGCGTGTGATGCCAATGCAGCACCTGCTCGAGCAGGTAGAAGGCGACGAAGCCGACGACAAGCCAGAGGTAGGGCGCGAGGCCCGGACCGGCGAGGGCCACCGCCTCCGGCAACATGTGGAATCCCGCGGCGCCGATCAGCGCACCGGTTGCGAAGGCCACGGCCACGGGCAGGAGACGGGCGACGAGCTGTGCGTTGAGCAGCAGGCTGAGGCTGCCGGAGAGGGCGACGAGGCTCATCGCGAGCCCGGTAACGAGAATCCACGCAAACGTCGACACGAAGAAGGTCTTTCGGGCACCCACCCGACGGAAGGGCACTCGGCTCCCTGATGGCGATGCAGTTATTGCCCGCGGGCCAGAACCAGGCGTCCTCCACAGAACCGGGTGTTATAGAAGCTCCACGATGAGCAGGCCGTGGTCGCTGCATACCCCCGACCTGTC
>DASVDT010000023.1:0-6441 GCA_036380955.1 Candidatus Limnocylindria bacterium
ATGAGGCAGCGAGGCGCGTCATCGGCTCTTCCAGTGCCTTCGTGCCCGATAGATCAGGCCGCATGGCGTCGGAGGGCTATCTCATGTGCGTCGCTGCCCGATATTTCGGCGGCGGGACGGGGCACGACGAAGGCGGCACGAAAGGCCGGTGGTATCCTTCTTGCCCATTCCCGACAGCACACGCACGAAGGAACGCTATCGCCATGTTCAGCCGCGTTCGGATCGCGATCCGCTTCTTCTTCGTCGGGCTGGCGGTGGGCGTCCTCCTGGCGCCCCGCAGCGGCGAGGAGACCAGGCGCCTGGTGCGCGAGAAGGCCGATCGACTCCTCAACGACGTCCTGGATGCCGCGACGCTCGGAACCTACGAGTCCGGGACCGCCGAAGCCGAGGCCGCGCCGAAGCGGGCACGCAGCGGCAATGGGAGCGGCAGCCGCACCCGCAGCAGCACGAGCACCAGCTCGGAGCCGGCAGCCAGCGAAGCGGGCGTCTGACCTTCCGAGCCTGCGGATAGACCGATGCGCTGGCCGCGAATCCCGCGGCGGCGCAGCCGCGAACGGCAGCCGAACGAGCCCACGCTCGAGCGGCAGCGCGCCCGGATGGTGGCGGAGCAGCTCGAGGCTCGCGGTATCGACGACCCGGAGCTGCTCCGAGCGTTCGCGACCGTCAAACGCCACGCCTTCGTCAGCAACGACGATCCGTACGGCGACCACGCCCTGCCGGTGGGGGCGGGTCAGACCATCAGCCAGCCGTACATCGTGGCCCGCATGACCATGATCGCTCGCCCACCCGAGGGCTGGACCGATGCGAACGTCCTCGAGATCGGCACCGGCTCCGGCTACCAGGCCGCCATCCTTGCGGAGCTGGGAGCCAGGGTCACGAGCATCGAGCGGCACGAAGAGCTGGCCGAGAGCGCCCGCCATCGGCTGCGCGCCGCTGGCTACCAGGACGTCACCGTCGAGGTCGGCGATGGCACGCAGGGCTGGCCGGCGCATGCGCCGTATCGGTCCATCCTGGTCACCGCCGGTGGCCCGAGCGTGCCGCAGCCGCTGCTGGAGCAGCTGGATCGGTCAGGTGGACGGCTGGTGATGCCGGTCGGAAGCCGTGAGCACCAATTCCTGACGCTGGTGGAGCGCAACGACGGCGAGCTGGTGAGCACGGAGATGGAGCCGGTCGTGTTCGTGCCGCTCATCGGCCGATTCGGCTTGGGCGGGGACTGAGCGAGCGCTGGCACAGCGCGTGCAAACCGGGGGCGCGGGAGGTGAACTCATCATGACCTACGAACGACCGCCTGCTGACGAGACCCGCGTCGTCGAGCGCGAAACCTACGTCGAGCGGCCCGCCGATCCGGGCTATGTCCCGCCTGCGACCAGCAACGTCAACGTGGGCGGGACGCCCGCCTACGTGGACACCGGCCCCGGTCCGCTGTACTACGCGCGACGCGTCGTGTCGCTGCTGTTCGGGATCCTGGCCGTGATGATCGGCCTGCGAATCCTGCTGCTGCTGCTCGTCGCGAACCAGCAGAACAGCATCGTGGACTTCGTTTACAACGTGACGGAGCCGTTCGTCGCGCCGTTCCGCGGCATCTTCAGCCTCGATACCGTGTCGCCGGGTGGTGGCAGCGTGCTCGACATCGGCGCCCTGGTGGCATTGATCGGCTGGCTGCTGATCTACCTGCTGATCATGGCCATCCTGCGCCTGGGGGATCGGGACCGCGTGGCCGTCTGAGGTGCGCCCTCGCGCTCTCTCGGCTTGCCGCTGAGCGCACGTAACTGCGAAGTTGGGCGGCTGCGGGATCATTCTTTGCGGCTAGGGCGCAAGGATTGATCGGGCAGCGCGGTGCATCGGCTCCAACTTCTCAGTTACGTGCGGCCAGCGGCAATCCCGCAGTAAGCGGCAACTAAGAGCCCGGTAAGCGGGTATCCCGATGATTGGGCCATGCCCAATCGACAGTCCATCGGCCGCGACGCGGGACGCTTCAGCACCTGGCTGCTCCGTGACCTGGGGCGCGAGCTCCGAGTCGCGAGACTCATCGCGGGCATGACGCAGGTGGAGGTCGCGGCTCGCCTCGGTACGTCGGCCGCTCACGTCAGCCGCGTTGAGCACGGGCTCCTCACGACCTTCAACGTGGTGGAGCTGACAAGGCACGCGGCCGTGGTCGGGCTGAAGCCGTGGGTTCGGCTGTATCCGGTCATCGCGAGACCGCTCGACAGCGGACAGCTTGCCCTCCTCAGCCGCTTCCGCGTCCGCATCTCAGATGCCTGGAGCGTAACCCTCGAAGCGCCGATGCCCATCCCTGGCGACCTCCGAGCGGCCGATGCGCTGATGGCGATCAACGGATGCACTTGCGTCGTCGAAGTCATCACTCGACTGGCCGACTTCCAGGCGCAGCTGCGCGCGGCTCTCATCAAGAAGCGCGACCTGCACGCGACACGCTTGATCCTCGTTGTCGCGGCGAACGCAACGAACCGTCGGGCACTCCTGCAGGCGGGCGCCGCCGTCGACGACGCGTTTCCGCTCGGCACCAAGGCAACCCTCCGCGCGCTGGCGGCGGGCATGGACCCCGGCGCCGATGGGCTGGTCCTGCTCTAGTCCGGCTTTACTCGCCGATGTCGACGTGCCGCTGAGCGCACGTGACTGCGACGTTGGCCGCCCGTTGCTCGCCGCTCGCCGATGTCGACGTGCCGCTGAGCGCACGTAACTGCGAAGTTGGCCGCCCGTCGGATCATTCTTTGCGCCTAGAAGCGCAAGAAGTGATCGGCAATCCGGCGGTAGCGCCCCGAAGTTGTCAGTTACTTGCGGCTGGCGGCAAGTCTCGGCGGCCCACGGAGCCACGCAGCCAAGGAGCCACGCAGCCAAGGAGCCACGCAGCCACGGAGCCACGGGCCTACGCAGCCACGCAGCCGATCAGGCCGGAGGAACCTCCAGGGCGGCGCGGCTACCTGGCACCGGGCGGCCGGAGCCGTCGGCCACCACCACGCCAGCCCGGGTGAGCTCCTCGTCGTAGGCCGCCTGGATTCGCCGCACCATCGCGTCGATGCTGAATCGGTCGCGCACGGTCGTGTAGCCGGCCTCGCCGATGCGCCGGCGCAACGCCTCATCCCCGAGCAGCTCCAGCACCGCATCGGCCAGCGCCGAAGGATCCGCCGGCGGCACGAGCAGCCCGTCGACGCCGGAGGTGATGACCTCCGGAATGCCGCCGACACCGGACGCGACGACCGGCACCCGCCGCGCCATGGCCTCCAGGATGGAGATGCCCTGCGCCTCGCGCAGGGAGGGAAGCACCGCCACCGTGAGGTCCGCAGTCAGCGCCGATACATCCTCGCGGCGACCCGTGAAGATCACGCGATGCGCCACGCCGAGAGCGGAAGCGAGCTCACGCAAGGGTCCGAGCGAAGAACCCTCGCCGACGACGGCCAGCCAGGTGTCAGGCGCACCAGCGAGGATCGCAGGCATGGCTTCGATGAGGTATCGGTGCCCCTTCTCCGGCTCGAGTCGCGCGACCACGCCCAGCAGAAACGCGGAGGAAGGAATCCCGAACTCACGCCGCAACGCACAGCGAGGAGCCGGCGACGCGAAGCGCGACAGGTCCACGCCGTTGGGAATCACCGCAAAGCGGGCGCCGACCCGCCCCTCGGCAACCACCTTGCGCTGGATCGACTCCGAGGGAACGATCAGCCGATCCATCGACGGCGTCAGCGACGCCAACAGCGCGATGTCGGACGGCGAGCGAACCCGCGACGAATGGACGGTCGCCATGATCACGGGCACGCCGGCCGCGACGGCGGCACGAACGCCGATCACTTCGGCGCGGTACATGTGGGCGTGGACGAGATCGATCTCCTCGCGCCGCAGCCAGGCGGCCAGCTCGCGGACGGCGAGCTCGTCATCGGCTTCGTCAAGGATGTCGACCGGCAGGCCAAGCGCGCGGACCCTCGCCACGGCAGACCCCGACGACAGGGACAGGGCCCGGACCTCGTAGCGAGATCGGTCCAGCCGCAGCAGCAGCCCGGTGTAGCTCTCCTGGGCCCCGCCGTTGCCGCCCGTCGCCAGCAGCTGGAGCAGACGCGGTCGCGGATGGCTTCGGGACCGATGCACCCGCCGATGCCGGGTGTACGCAGCCCCCGCGATGGCGCCCTCATGATCAGGCGCCGATGCAGGACGTGGGCGATCGGAGGTCACGCCCGGATGCTACCCGTCAAAGCGGCCCGATGATGTCCACCAGGTGGCCGGCGCGTTGCTGCAGCCGCGCGTCGATGGTCATCAGCCGGCAGCCAAGCAGTGAAGCGAGTGCGACGTACTCCGCGTCATACGTCTTCGCCCAACCCAGGTGGTCGGCGATGCTCCACGCCTCGGCGCGCAGTCGGCGCGGACGGCGCGCTCGGATCTTCGAGCCGTCCAGCCGATCAGTCGCGATGCCGGCAAGCTCCGGCGTGATGGTCGATCTCCGCCGCATCTCGTGCAGGACGGACGAAACCTCGGACCAAAGCAAGGGGGGCGCGACGAGGTCGTCGTCCGGAAGGAGCTCGAAGCCTCGCTCCGCCAGTGCCGCGTTCACGACCAGGCTGGCGTCGACGACCAGCATCAGCGCGATGCACGCGAGTGGTCGAGCGCGTCAACGATCGCTGGCATCGGCTCGCCCGTGGCGGTGCGGCTCCATTCGTCCGGTACTGGCAGTGACGGCTCGGCGACCATCGCGTCGAGCTCCCGCTCGTCCACCAGGTGCTGGGTGCCCACCCGCTGCGACGAAAGGCGGCCCTCACGGATCCAGCGGCGAACGGTCTCCGGGTTGCGCCTGATCCGACGCGCGGCTTCAGGAACCGTCAGCATGATGTGGAATACTACAACATGGCCGGGGCGTGGGGCTCACCCGTGGTGGTGGTTCTCCGCGGCATCCTCGCGCGGCGGGGCGCCGTCGTGCCAGACGTCGTAGGCCTCGCCGACGACGGTGTCGAAGCGCAGGCCCATGAGCACGATCCCGGCGAAGCCGGCCTCGCGGGCAGTGGCGGCGGCCTCCTTGGCCATCTGCCAGCCGAGGGCGCGAGCATCGATTTCGGAGAGGCCGTGGATGCGCTTGCGCAGCTCATCGGAGACCGGCACGGCGCCGACGGACTCGAGGCGGCGGACCCATCGCTCCGTGAAGGGCGGCGTGATCTCGAGGTACACCGGCGGGTCCTCGGGGCGGAGCTCCAGGCGCGCAGCCACGCCGGCAACGGAGGACGGATCCATGACGGGGCCGGTGGTGACGAACTGGGCGCCGACCTCGACGCGGCGGCGGAACATCCATCGGCGCGAACGGGAGCTCATGCCGACCTCGAAGTCGATCGGCTCGACGGATGGCTGGAGCGCGCGCAGGTACTCGACGATCTCGTAGCTGTTGCTCCAGTGCTCGACCTCGGGAAGCATGTCGCCCTGCACGACCAGGAACGACTTCACCCCATTGGCGATGGCGCCGCGCACCTCCGACTCGATCGCCAGGATGTTGCGGTCGCGGGTCGAGCAGACGACGGTCGGGCGAACGTCGGGCACGTCGTGGGTGATGCGGGCGGCGAAGGCGTACGGCGAGACGCGGACCTGCTTGAAGGGGTTATCGGTGATGAGGACGTCGCGCCATCGGCCGCGGAGCTTGAGGTGGGTCATGCTCGGCAGGCGCGGCGGATTGACCTCGACCATCTCGATCCACGGCCCGCGCTCAGACAGCATTCGCCGATTATGAACGGCGCTGCATGCGACGAAACCGATACATCGGACAGGGCTCGCCTGGACGGATCTCAGGCGCGACTAGACCGATGTATCCGACGCGCGCGTGCGTGAACCGCGCCTCCGGGCACCCCCCGGGCGCGCGAGCAACCGATGTATCGGACAGATCCAGCCCATGACCCGCCCCAGGCGAGATTCATCCGACGTATCGGATCGCGCGGCGGACGAACCTTACGCGCCCCGCAACTGGCGGGCGGCGGCGACCATGTCGCCCAGCTGCCGCTCGATCTCGTCCCAGCCGCGGGTCTTGAGCCCGCAGTCGGGATTGACCCACAGGTCGACGGAGTCCATGAAGCCGCGGAAGTGCTCCAACCGCTCCGTCATGACCGAAGCGCCCGGCGTGTGCGGCGAGTGGACGTCGAAGACGCCGGGGCCGATCTGCAGGTGGCCATCGGTGAACAGCTCGTAGAACTGGCGGATGTAAGAATCGTCCTTGGAGCGGCTGAACTCGATGGAGGCGACGTCCACGCCGGCGTCGGACCACAAAGGAACGATGTCCCCGAAGTCGCCGTAGCACATGTGCGTGTGCATCTGGACGTGCGCCGGCTGGTTGAACACGTGGTTCAGCGAGGCGCGAACGCCCCGGGCGTACACCTCGCGCAGCTCGGGAGCGTCAACGGTGGGGAGCGGCCAGCGCTCGCGGACGGCGGGCTCGTCGACCTGGATGACGCGACAGCCGGCGTC
>DASVDT010000024.1:0-7355 GCA_036380955.1 Candidatus Limnocylindria bacterium
GAGCCAGCGGGCCAGCGTCGCGCCCTGGGCCAGCCGCGGCCGGAAACGGACCGGGACCGCTACACGGCCTCGGTCGTCCAGCGCGTGCCGGAATTCCCCGGTGAGGAATGACGCTCGCTCCATTGGCCCTGTCGTTCACCATTGTTCCCCATGTAGCCCCATTTGGAACCACAGGGCGCCACTATACAGGGCAAACGTCACCCGTCAAGGCTTTTCGCGCACGGGTCGTGTGAGAATTTCGGGGCAGGACTCGGCGCCGGGAGGGCGTGCGGGTCCCAGGCTCGCGGATCGCCGGATTCACACCCTGGCGACGCGCGGTGGAGGTGAGCCCGGGGCTGGACGCACGGAAGGCTCCGGCGTCGCCACCATTCACATGACGGCGATCAAGCTGGCGATTCGGCCAGGGTGTTCTTCGCCCGGCGTCGCTGGCATGTGAATTCGGGGACGCGCACCATCCGTGCGCGCTATCAGGACGCCTCGGTCAGGGCGCCGGTGTGGCCTCGGGGAAGACCGTCAGCTGGCTCTCGTCGAGGAAGGCGGACCGCCGCTCCCCCGCCTCGTTCAGGAACACGGCACGGATGCGGAAGTCGCCGGAATCCGGCCAGCGGTACGACCAGCCGACGAGATCGCCGTCCTGCGTCTCCCAGTAGATCTGACCATCGGTGCCCTGGATCGGCTCCGCTCGGGCGAACGAGAACCCGTCGAACGAGGTCGTCCGGGTGTCCGTCACCTGCCCGCTGGTGTCGTCCACCTCGTACAGCGTGAATGACGTCGGGCCAACCGAGACCTCGTAGAAGGCGAACGTGTCCCCAGCCTGGGGCGTGGCCTCCGGGGTCGGTGTGGCGCGCGGCGTCTCGCTGGCCGGCGGCTCGGTCGCCGATCCCGATGGCTCCGGTGTCGGCGACGGCTCGGCCGTGACAGGCGGGGCAACCGAGGGCGATGGGCTGGTCGACGGCACCACGGCCGTCCCGAAGCCGGGCCCGAAGGCGAGGTACGCGCCGGCGCCGCCGACGAGCAGCACGAGCACCGCCAGGAGCAGGAGGATCGGAGCGCCGCGGCGCCGGCGGGCGACGGGCGGGGGTGGAGGCGCCGGCTCGGGCAGGGGTGCGCGGCGCTGGCGGAGCGCCTCCAGCTCCTCGGTCGGGATGACCAGCACGCCGCGCAGATAGCGCGGGCAGTTGCCGTAGCCGCGCTCCTGGCACACCCGCGTCTGCTGCTCGGCCGAGAGCGGCGCCGGGTCACCGAAGGCAAAGCAACGGTGCTCGTCGCTGACGCCCTCGATGTAGCCGGTCCGATCCGACGCCAGGCCGAGGAACGGGCAGATATGCTCCGGGCGCTCGGCAAGCTTCGCGAACAGCGCGCGGCGCTCGGCCTCGCGAGCAGCCTCGGCCGCGGCCTCCTGCTCGCGCTTGCGACGTCCGAACACTGCCCCTCCTGGATGCGGCGTGCCCGCGGGACCGCGGACGCATCGAGTCTAGCGTGGAGGAACGGCCGCTCGCGACGGCTCGGCCGGACCGGGCGGCATGGTACCAACGCGTCATTGTTGACAGGACGCCACGGACCGTAGTCTTGGCGCACGGAGGCAACGGCACCGGCGAACAGAGGCGACCCCCATGGCGCTGAACCCGATCGAGGGGACTGAAGAGCGCCGACCGATCCCGCGATCAGGTCGTATCCGACGCTGCTCGGTGCGCCACGTCAGCATCGTCCCGGGTGACCCGCCGACCGTTCAGGTCGACTGCCTGCTCGGCGGCGCCGACCATCCCCTGCCGCTCGGCACGATGGACGAGGCGCGCGCCGTCTGCAACGCCTGCACCGCTCGTTCGGTGTGGCGGGAGGACGAGGACTAGGTCCCTGGAGGGCGGCCTGTAAGCCGAGTTCTGTCGCGTCCGATGCACGCATCGGTCACGGACGGCCATCCATCTATGCGACCTACCCGGGAGCTGAGCGAGCAGCCTCGACGCTCCCCTATTCGGTCTTGCTCCGGCCAGAGCTTGCCGCGTTTCACTCCTCCCGGCGAACCGGCAGGCATCGTCACTGTGGCGCTGGTCCTCGCCTCACGGCGGACGGGCGTTACCCGCTGGCCTGCTCTATGGAGCTCGGACTTTCCTCGGACGCGGCCTTTCGGCCGTAGCGCCCGCGACCGTCCGGCCGCCTCCAGGGACGGCCATTGTAGCCGATTCGAACGGATGTTCGGTCAGCGCCCGTCGATGGCGACGTTGCTGAGCCGATCGGCGTCCTTGTTCAGCGCGCGCGGCACGTGGCCGACGGTGTAACCGTCCAGCGAGCGCAGCAGGGCCATGACCTGGGCATGGATCGGCTTGAGGTCCGGATGCTTGACCCGATAGATCCCGCTGATCTGCCGCGCGACGAGCTCGGAGTCCATGCGGAGGTCGACGTGGCTGGCGCCCAGCCGGCACGCCTCCTCGAGCGCCAATCGCACGGCGGTCCACTCGGCGACGTTGTTCGTCGCGCGGCCCAGCGGCTCGGCGATCTCTGCCACCACGGCGCCATCGGCATCGCGAAGGATCGCTCCGGCGCCCGCGGGACCGGGGTTGCCGCGCGCGGCGCCATCGGTGTGGATCAGCAGCCTCAACGGATGCCGGCCCGGCCGATCTCGCCGGCGACCTCCATGATCGCGCGGGTGATCTTGATGTCGCGCGGGCATGCCTCGACGCAGTTGAAGATCGTTCGGCAGCGCCAGACGCCGTCGGGATCGGCCATGATCTCGAGCCGCTCCTGCTTGATCGCGTCGCGCGAGTCGACGATGAAACGATGGGCGTTCACGATCGCCGCCGGCCCGACGTACGACTGATCGGCCCAGAAGACCGGGCACGCGGTCGTGCACGCCGCACACAGGATGCAGCGGCTGGTGTCCTCGTAGCGCTCCCGATCGGCCGGGGACTGGCGCCGCTCCTTGCCGTCGGCGGGCAGCTCCTCGTCGTTGACGAGGAACGGCTTGACCGACTTGTACTGCTCCCAGAAGGGCTCCATGTCGACGAGCAGGTCCTTCACCAGCGGAAGGCCGATGATCGCCTCGACGGTGATGACCGGCCCCGCATCCTTGATCAGGTACTCGCACGCCAACCGGTTGCGGCCGTTGATGATCATCGCGTCGGAGCCGCACACGCCGTGCGCGCACGATCGGCGGAAGGTGAGCGTGCCGTCCTGGTACCACTTCACCTGGTGCAGCAGGTCGAGCACCCGGTCGGTCGGCTCGGCCTCGACCTCGTAGCTCTCCCAGTGCGGCTCCAGGTCCCGCTCGGGGTTGTAGCGCTTGATCTTGAGCGTGACGTTCATCGGTTCAATACACCCGCGGCTTCGGCTCGAACTTCGTCACCGTCACCGGCTTGTAGTCGAGGCTGATGGCGCCCGTCTCCGGGGAGCGACGGGCGAAACTGTGCTTCAGCCAGGCCACATCGTCGCGATCGGG
Organism: Candidatus Limnocylindria bacterium; assembly: GCA_036380955.1. Lineage (GTDB taxonomy): Bacteria > Chloroflexota > Limnocylindria > QHBO01 > QHBO01 > JACDBZ01. The sequence continues at coordinate 3,434 of DASVDT010000024.1, forward strand.
GAAGTCCTCGCGCGCGTGCGCGCCGCGCGACTCCTTGCGCGCCAGCGCCGACTCCACCGTCGCCTGTGCGCAGTCGAGCAGGAACTCGAGCTCCAGCGCTTCGCCCAGATCGGTGTTGTAGCGGCATCCCTTGTCGTCCACCAGCAGATGCTGCGCCCGCTCGCGCAGGGCGGCCACCTCGTCCCGGCACTCGGTCAGCAGCGCCTCGGTACGGTAGACGCCGCACTTGGTGAACATCACCTCCTGGAGCTCGGTGCGGATCGTGGCCGGGCGCTCGCCGCCGGTCGAGGCCAGCAGGGCGTTGATGCGCGCCTGGGTCGCGGCGACCGCATCGGCGTCCACGGCGGCCGCCGGGAGCTCCTCGAGATCCGTGGCCATCCGCTTCCCCGCCCGGCGGCCGAAGACGAGGATGTCGAGCAGCGAGTTCGTTCCCAGCCGGTTGCCGCCGTGCACCGAGACGCACGCCACCTCGCCGGCGGCGTAGAAGCCGGGGACGATCGTGCCGTCCGCGGCGCCCAGCACGCGGCCGTCGATGTCGGTCGGCACGCCCCCCATGGCGTAGTGGGCAGTGGGCTGGATCGGCACGAGGTCGTGCAGCGGGTCGAGCCCGAAGTACGTTCGAATGAAGCCGCTCATGTCGGGCAGCTTGTGGTCGAGCACCTCGGCGCCGAGGTGGCGCACGTCCAGGTGCACGTAGTCCTTGCCGCCGATCCCGCGTCCCTCGGCGATCTCCAGGTAGATGCTGCGGCTGACCACGTCGCGCGAAGCGAGGTCCTTCATGGTCGGCGCGTAGCGCTCCATGAAGCGCTCGCCGTTGTCGTTGACGAGGAAGCCGCCCTCGCCACGCATCGCCTCCGACAGCAGGAAGCCGAGCTTGTACATGCCGGTCGGGTGGAACTGGAAGAACTCCATGTCCTCCAGCGGGAAGCCTCGCCGATACGGGATGGCCATCCCGTCGCCGGTCAGGGTGTGGGCGTTCGACGTGACCTTGAAGATCTTCCCGTAGCCGCCGGTCGCGAACAGCACCGATCGGGCCCTGAAGGCATGCAGTTCGGTCGTGGCCAGCTCCAGCGCCAGCACGCCGGCGACCCGGCCCTTCGGCCCGTCGGGAAGGATGAGGTCCAGCACCTGGAACTCGTCGAAGAAGGTGACCTCGTGCTTGATGCACTGCTGGAAGAGGGTCTGCAGGATCGCGTGCCCGGTCCGGTCGGCGGCGAAGCAGCTGCGCCGGACGGGGCCTTCGCCGTAGTTGCGGGTGTGCCCGCCGAAGCGACGCTGGTTGATGAGGCCGTCCTCGGTGCGGTCGAACGGCAGCCCCAGGTGCTCGAGGTTGATGATGGTCTCGATCGCGTCGTGGCACATGATCTCGGCCGCGTCCTGGTCGACCAGGTAGTCGCCGCCCTTGACGGTGTCGTACCAGTGCCACTCCCAGTGGTCCTCCTCGGTGTTGCCGAGGGCGGCACACACGCCGCCCTGGGCGGCTCCGGTGTGGCTCCGACTGGGGTAGAGCTTGCTGATCACGCCGATGCGGGCCTCCGGCCCGAGGTCTCGCTTCAGCTCCAGCGCGGCATACAGCCCGGCGCCACCGGCGCCGACGACGACCGCGTCCAGCTCGTGGATTCGCGCCGGCGGAATTGCGGGGCGCCCGGTCACGAGGGTCACGAGAACGGCCCCGTCGGCGGCGCGGTGTCGGGGTTGAAGAAGGCGATCACCGCCATGCCGAGCACGAGCCACACGACGCTGATGACCAGCAGGATGCCGACGAGCAGGCTGCGCCCGGTGCGGTTGGTGACGTAGTCGGTGATGACGATCTTCGCGCCGCGCGCCCCGTGGATGAAGGCCAGCAACAGGAGCAGCAGGTCGTAGATCCGCCAGAACGGGCTCCCCCATCGGCTCTGCACGAAGGCGAAGTCGATCTCGCCGCCGGTGAGCTCCACCAGCACGTGCATGATGAACATGTGACCCAGCGCCAGGATCACGAGCGCGAGGCCCGAGAGGCGCATGAAGTACCACCAGAATCGATCGCTGCCCGATGCCTCCGGCCGCGGGCGTGCCGCGCGCGACGGGTTGGTGTAGATGGTGCGAGCCGGGCGGACGGTGCTCGTCATCGGCTCAGGCTCCCCACGGCATGAACGGGCGCAGCATGATGATGCTCAGCGGGATCATCGAGACGATCGTGGCGCTGACCACGCCGTACGTCATCGGCCGGTAATAGACGGTCAGGCTGGGCCAGAAGTCCATGGCGATGACGCGCAGCCCGTTCAGGGCGTGGTACACGAGCGCCGCCATGAGCACCACCTCACCGAGGCGGGCAGGCAGGTTCTTGAAGATGCCGACCGCGGCGTTGTACACGTCCGGGCCGAACAGGACGGTCGACGTCTCGACGATGTGCATGAAGAGGTACAGCAGCACACCCAGCCCGCTGGCGCGGTGCCCCAACTGCGCCAGCTGTGCCCATGAGATGCGGTAGCCGAACAGGGTGATCACGTTGGCGGTGCTCTACCTCCACGGGGGCGCCGCACGACGGCGGCGCGGACTAGCGGCAGCCCGATTCTATCGGCTGCCCCGCGTCGGCGCTGCGCAGTGTGGCCCGGGAGCGTGCGGCCGATGGCACGTGGTTGGGTTCGCGCTCATTTCGGCGACCGACCCTTGCGCGCGGCTCCCGGGCGGGCGGCTCTCGGACGGGCGGCTCTCGGGCGGACGATCTAACGACCGCACGTCACCGGAAGGCGGTCCTAGGTGTCGTATGGCCACTCTATCGGTCGGCTGGGCGCGTGAGCTGCGCGTCAGCGGGCGCCTCGTGCGTATGGCTGACCGTCAGATCGGCCGTGCGACCCGCGAGCTGCCCTTGCGGCTGACTTCGGCCGATCTAACGACCGCGCCAAGCGGCGAGCCCAGGAGTCGGGGGCCATCGAAACCGGCTCAGGCAGCCGCGCGGACCCGACCGGCCACCGCCTCGCCGAACTCGTGGGTCCCGGCCGAGCCGCCCAGGTCGTACGTCACCGTCTGGCCCTCCGCGATCACCGCACGAACGGCGGACTCCACGGCATCGGCGGCAGCGGTCTCGCCGAGATGTCGCAGCATGAGCGCGCCCGACAGGATCAACGCCGTCGGGTTCGCCTTGTTCTGGCCCGCGTACTTCGGCGCGGAGCCGTGGACGGGCTCGAACACGGCAGCCTTCTCGCCGATGTTCGCGCCGGGCGCCACGCCGAGCCCGCCAACCAGCCCGGCCGCGAGGTCCGAGACGATGTCGCCGTACAGGTTCGGCAGCACGAGCACGTCGTACAGCTCCGGCTTCTGGACCAGCTGCATGCACATGTTGTCGACGATGCGGTCCTCGAACTCGACGCGGCCCGCGTAGTCGGCCGCGACCTGCCCCACGGACTCCAGGAAGAGGCCGTCGGACAGCTTCATGATGTTCGCCTTGTGGACCGCCGTGACCTTCTTGCGGCCGTTGGCCACCGCGTACTCGAAGGCGTAGCGGGCGATCCGCTGGGAGGCCGCGCGCGTGATGATCTTGATGCTCTCGGCGGCGTCGGGGCCGACCATGTGCTCGATGCCGGCGTACAGGTCCTCGGTGTTCTCTCGCACGATGATGAGGTCGACGTCCTCGTAGCGTGTCTCGACGCCCTTCATCGACCGCGCCGGACGCACGTTGGCGTACAGCTCCAGCGCCTGGCGCAGCCCGACGTTGACTGATCGGAAGCCGCTTCCGACCGGCGTCGTGATCGGTCCCTTGAGGGCGATGCCGTTGGCGCGAATCGACTCGATCACCCGGTCCGGCAGCGGCGTGCCCTCGCTGGCAATCGTCGCCTCGCCTGCCTCCTGGACGTCCCACTCGAAGCCGAGGCCGGTCGCCTCCAGCACCTGCCTGGCCGCGTCGGCCAGCTCCGGGCCGATGCCATCACCGGGAATCAGCGTC
>DASVDT010000025.1:0-5163 GCA_036380955.1 Candidatus Limnocylindria bacterium
GCCCCGGCCCTTGAACATCTCGAGCATCCGATCGGTCACGACGAAGCCGCCGACGACGTTGATCGTGCCGAGAATGACGGCCACGAGGGCGAGCACGATGGCGATCGGCCCGTGCGCGGTCGAGGCGACCAGCATCGCGCCAACCACAATGACGCCGTGGACGGCATTCGCGCCGCTCATGAGCGGAGTGTGGAGCATGGTCGGCACCTTCGAGACGACCTCGTAGCCGACGAACGCGGCCAGGACGAGGATGAAGAGCGCCGACAGCAGCTCAAAGGCGGTGAGCTCCATATCGGTCTATGAATCCTTCTTCTCGGACGCCGCGGGCGCGGCGGACGTATCGGACCGTTCCGTCGGTCGCTGCGGTGGCGGGGCGACCTCGATGCCGAGCGCCTTGGCGGTCGCCTCGTGGACAACCTTGCCGCCGTGGGTGATGGTCGCGCCCTTCGTGATCTCGTCGTCGAAGTCCAGCTCGAGCTTGCCGTCGCTGACAAGGTGCCTGATGAGTGTCTGGAGGTTCTTGGCGTACATCTGCGTCGCGCTGCCCGGCATGGTGGCCGGCAGGTTGGTGTAGCCAACGATCAGGACGCCATGCTTGACGACCTCCTTGTTCGGCTCGGTGCCCTCGACGTTGCCGCCCATCTCGGCCGCCATGTCGATGATCACGCTGCCCGGCTTCATGCTCTTGACCATCTCATCGGTCACGAGCTTCGGCGCCGGACGACCGGGGATCAGCGCGGTGGTGATGACGAAGTCCGCTTCCTTCACGCGCTCGGCGATGAGCTCCGCCTGGCGGCGCTTGTAGTCGTCGCTCATCTCGGTCGCGTAGCCGCCGGCCGTCTCGGCCTTGGCCTTCTCCTCCTCGGTCATCTCGACCTCGATGAAGGTTCCGCCAAGGCTCTGGACCTGCTCCTTCACGACCGGCCTCACGTCGGTGGCCTCGACCACGGCGCCGAGTCGCTTCGCGGTGCCGATCGCCATCAGGCCGGCGACGCCCGCGCCCATGACGATGCCGCGGGCAGGGCGAATGGTCCCGGCCGCGGTGGTGAGCAGCGGGAAGAACTTCGGCAGGCGCTCGGCGGCCATGAGGACAGCCTTGTAGCCTCCGACCGTCGCCTGGCTGGAGAGCGTGTCCATCGACTGCGCGCGAGTGATGCGCGGGATGGCGTCCATGCTGATGGCGGTCACGCCACGCTTGGAGAGCTTCTGTGCCAGCTCGGGCTTGGCGAGGGTGCCGAGGGTGCCGATGAGGACGGTTCCGTCCTTCAGCATCTCGATCTCTTCGTCCGACGGGCGGCCGACTCGGAGGACGACGTCGGCCTGTCCATAGAGCGCGGCAGCGTCCGGGACGATCGTCGCGCCGGCCTCCTTGTAGGCATCGTCCAGGTTCGACGACGCCTCACCGGCACCGGCTTGAACGAGGACCTCCATGCCATCGGCGACGAGCTGGCCGGCGATCTGTGGCGTCAACGCGACGCGGGTCTCGCCTTCGGCGGTCTCGCGTGGGACAGCGATCTTCATCAGGGCAGTTCTCTTGGCGAAGGGCATTCACACCGCGAACCGCCGCAGCTCCTCTCCGAGGGCGCATGGCGGTTCGGGATTCGAAGCATAGCAGGGACCGATGCGGGCTGCCCCGCCACCTCCGGGAGACGTCGGGCGACTGTTGCGGTCGCTCGACGGATCGAGGTCAGTCGCGATACGATTCATTCGTGACACGATCTAATGAAGCGACGCTGAGCGACTCGGAGCTGCGAGCGTTGGCCGATTTTCGGTACCAGGTCCGCCGGTTCCTGCGCTTCTCGGAGGCGGCGGCGCGCGAGGCCGGCCTCGAGCCGCAGCAGCACCAGCTGCTCCTCGCGGCCGCGGGTGCGCCCGACGGACCGCCGACGGTGACCGAGCTCGCGGAACGACTCCAGCTTCGTACCCATTCCGTCGACGAGCTCGTCACGCGGGCGGAGTCCAACGGGCTGGTTCGGAGGCGCCGGTCGGGCGAGGATCGGCGATACGTGATGGTCGAGCCGACCGCGAAGGGACGTCGGGCGCTGGATCGGCTGTCCGGCAGCCATCGAGCCGAGCTGCGAGCGGCTGCTGAGGGACTCATCCAGGCACTGGCGACCATCGGCGGCACCCCGGCGGAGGACGCATGACCAGCATCACCGAAGCGCGGCTGCGCGAAGGAACGACGCACCTGGGCGACTTCGTCGCCGATCGGCGCCTGGTGCTCATCGGCGCCATGGCGGTCGTGGTCGGGGCGCTCGGTGCGGTCGTCGCGCTGGTGCTGCTGCGCCTGATCGACTTCATGACCAACCTGTTCTTCTTCGGCCGCCTGTCGTTCGGACCGGCCTCGCCGGCCGACAACACCCTCGGGCCACTCGTGATCGCGGTGCCGGTGGTCGGAGCGCTGCTCATCGGGTTCATCGCCCGATACGGCAGCGAGCGCATCCGCGGACATGGCATCCCGGAGGCGATCGAGGCAATCCTCATCGGTCGGAGCCGCGTGGAGCCGAAGGTCGCCGTGCTCAAGCCGCTGTCGAGCGCCGTGAGCATCGGCTCCGGCGGACCGTTCGGCGCAGAAGGGCCGATCATCATGACCGGCGGCGCGTTCGGGTCGATGATCGCGCAGTTCTTCCACCTCACCGCCGGTGAGCGAAAGACGCTTCTCGTCGCCGGGGCGGCGGCGGGCATGAGCGCCACCTTCGGCACGCCCGTCGCGGCGGTGCTGCTGGCGGTCGAGCTGCTGCTGTTCGAGTGGCGGCCGCGGAGCATGATCCCCGTTGCGCTTGCCAGCGCGACCGCGGCGGCCATCCGGATCCCGCTGCTTGGCCAGCCACCGCTGTTCGAGGTGCCGCCCCACGCCGCCAGCATCGGCTTCGACGCGATCCTCGCCTGCCTGGTGGTCGGGCTGGCGGCAGGACTGCTATCGGCGGGGCTGACGGCTGCGGTGTACGCCGCCGAGGATGCCTTCGCCCGCCTGCCGATCCATTGGATGTGGTGGCCGGCCATCGGCGGGCTGGTGGTCGGCATCGGCGGCTTCTTCTTCCCGCGTGCGCTCGGGGTTGGCTACGCGACGATCGGCGACCTGCTCAACGGAAGCCTGGCGATCGGCACCATCCTCGGCATCCTGGTGGTCAAGGGCATCATCTGGTCGGTGGCGCTCGGTTCCGGGACGAGCGGCGGCGTGCTCGCGCCGCTGCTGACGATGGGAGGCGCCCTGGGCGGCCTGCTTGGTCTCGTCCTCCCCGACGAGGGCATCGGCTTCTGGCCGATGGTCAGCATGGCCGCCATCCTGGGCGGCACCATGCGCTCGCCGTTCACCGGCGTGGTGTTCGCCTTCGAGCTGACTCACGATGTGGATGCCTTGCTGCCGCTGCTGATCGCGGTATCCGTGGCGTACGGGACGACCGTGCTGCTCATGAAGCGCTCGATCCTCACCGAGAAGGTCGCGCGTCGCGGCTACCACCTGTCGCGCGAGTACGCGGTCGACCCGCTCGAGACCCGCTTCGTGCGCGAGGTGATGCGCACCAAGGTGGTCGCCCTCCCGCTCGCGGCACCGCTGGCCGAGATGGCCGACGCGCACCTCGGCGCCGATGGAACGCACGGGCAGGGCCTCTATCCCGTCCTGGATGGCGACCGCCTGGCCGGCGTGCTGACGCGCGCCGATGTCGGCCGCCTGCGCGAGGCGGCCGTCAGGAAGCGCGCCGACACGGTTCAGGAGCTCCTGCGCCGCGACCCGGTCGTTGCCCATCCCGACGAGACCCTGCGGCGAGTGGCGGAGCGAATGGCCGCGACCGGCCTGACACGCTTCCCCGTGGTCGAGCGTGGCGACGAACGGCGGCTGGTGGGCGTGGTGGCGCTGCGCGACCTGCTGCGAGCACGTGCCCATTCGGTCGAGGAGGAGCAGGACCGCGAACGCATGCTCCGCATCCGGCTGGCGCTGCCGCGACGACGGCGCGTGATGCGTGGCGATGCCTAGGGCAAACCGATATCTCGGCCTGGGTTGACAGTCATCCGGTAGCCTGACCCACACATGTCCCTCATCGTCGACGCCATCACCAAGCGCTTCGGCGAGGTCGTCGCGCTGTCCGACGCGTCCTTCACCGTCGAGCCGGGTCGCATCTTCGGGCTGCTTGGCGCGAACGGCGCCGGCAAGACGACCTCGATGCGCATCGTGCTGGACATCCTGCGGCCCGACTCCGGGAACGTGACCTGGCAGGGCACGCCAAATATCGAGCTGCCGCGCCGCACGTGGGGCTACCTGCCCGAGGAGCGCGGGCTGTACCCGCGCATGAAGGTCGGCGAGCAGCTGCGCTTCTTCGCCGCCCTGTACGGGGTGTCCGACGAGAGCGCCCGGGCCGAGATCGACGAGTGGCTGGAGCGCTTCCGGATCCCCGATTACCTCGACCGCAAGGTCGAGGAGCTGTCCAAGGGCAACCAGCAGAAGATCCAGTTCATCGCCGCGATCCTCCACGACCCCGACGTGCTGATCATGGACGAGCCCTTCACCGGCCTCGACCCGGTCAACGTGCGGCTCCTCAAGGAGGCCTTCCTCGAGATGCGCGACCGAGGCAAGACCCTGATCTTCAGCACGCACCAGATGGAGCAGGTCGAGGAGCTCTGCGAGTCGATCGCGATCATCGACCGGGGCCGCGTCGTGGTCGCCGGCGGGGTGCGCGAGGTGAAGCGCGCCATGGGTCGCCAGGTGGTGCGCTTCGCGACCGCCGACGCGGGAGACGAGCGCTGGCTGGAGGGCCTCGACGGGGTGCGCATCGGCCGCCGCGGCGAGGACTACCTGGAGCTGACGGTCCCGGCCGGGACCGATCCGCAGCTGATCCTGCAGTCCGCCATGCAGCGCGGCGAGCGGGTGACCCGCTTCGAGATCGGCGATCCGTCGCTCGAGGAGGTGTTCATCGCCCACGTCGGGCGACCCGCGGCTGAAGAGGAGGCGCACCTGGCGCCGGGGGGCGAACGGTGAGCGGCATCTTCCCGAACGCGCTGCACGTCGCGCGGCGCGAGTACCTGCAGCGGATCCGGAGCCGCACCTTCCGGATCGTCACCATCGGCCTCGTGGTGATCGGCCTCCTCCTCGCGCTGGCGCCGGTCCTCTTCCGCGTCGTCGCCGGAGACCGGCCGCACCGCGTGGCGGTGAGCGTCCCCGCCGACCTC
>DASVDT010000026.1:0-2866 GCA_036380955.1 Candidatus Limnocylindria bacterium
CGATCCCCATGGCCGATGGTGCTCTTCACCGGCGTGGCGCTCATGGTCGCTGCCGCGCTCCTGCGCTGGATCCTGGCTCCGCGCGCCGGGTAGTCGCGACGGGCGTCGGGTTCAGAGGGCGAGACGGCTCGCGGCGATCGCGCCGATCAGCAGCAGGACGATGACCGCGCCGGCCAGGACGGCCGCCCACGCCGAATCGCGAAACGTCGACGGCAGCGGCTCAGGCCGCGGAGGCCGTCGCGTGCGGGGGATGACCACTTCACCTGGCTGTCGGACGGTGCGTGGCGCCGCGCGCGTCTCGGCCGCGGTCGCCCTCCATGATGCCCAGGTCCGCGTCGACGACGGCGCGACCGGCTGAACGGGAACGCGAGAGGCGCCCCAGTGGCCACCTGACGGCGTCCCGGCCGATGGGAACTGCCGGTCGTATTCGCGCCGCCGGACCGGGTTCGACAGGATCGCCCATGCCTCGTTGATGCGGCGCATCCGCTCATCGGCTCCGCTCGCGCCGGCCTGGAGGTCGGGGTGGTGGCGCTTCGCGAGGCGCCGATGCGCGCGGGCAACCTGGAGCGGCGTGGCGTCGCGGGAGACGCCGAGCGTCGCGTACGGATCGGCGATTCGCCGGGCGTGCATGCGGGCGATTCTACGGCCGCAACGGCGGCCGCGAGGCCGCCATCGGTCTAGACTCTGAGGCACCCATGGCCGAGCGCAGACCCCTCCTCATGCTCATCGACGGGCCGAGCCTCGTCTACCGCGGTTACTTCGCGCTGCCACCCCTGACCATGTCCGACGGCACGCTCGTGAACGCCGTCTTCGGCTTCCTCCAGATCGTGCTGCGCGGCATGCAGGACGTGAAGCCCGACTACGCGATGCTCAGCTTCGACGTCGGGCGGCCGCAGTTCCGCTTCGATGCCTACCCGGACTACAAGAAGGGGCGTCCCGGGATGCCGGACGACCTGCGCGCCCAATTCCCGATCGTGCGCGAGATCGCGCAGATGATGGGCATCGCGATTCGCGAGATGGAGGGCTACGAGGCCGATGACGTCATCGGCACGCTCACGAAGAAGGCCACGGCCGCAAACGTCGACACGATGATCGTCTCGGGCGACCTCGACGGGCTCCAGCTGGTCGACGACCACGTGCGGCTGCTCACCACGCGCATGGGCGTGGCCGCCACGGTGATCTACGACGAGGCCCGCGTCATGGAGCGCTACGGCCTGCGGCCGGACCAGATGCTCGACTACAAGGCGCTGAAGGGCGATACCTCCGACAACATCCCCGGCATCCCGGGCGTGGGGGACAAGACGGCGAGCAGCCTGCTCCAGCAGTTCGGCACGCTCGACGGCATCTACGAGAACCTCGACGAGGTCAAGGGCAAGCTGCGCGACCGGCTGGCCGAGCACCGCGAGTCGGCGTTCATGTCGCGCGAGATCGGCCGCATCGTGTGCGACCTGCCGGTCGAGCTCGACCTCGAGGAGGCGCGCACGGGCCGATACGACCGCCGCGCGGTCGCGCAGCGCTTCCGCGAGCTCGAGTTCCGGTCGCTGATCGACCGGCTGCCGGCGTCGAGCATCGCGCCGACCGGACCCGAGCCGACCGAGCGCGAGACGAAGGGCGGGCTCCAGCTCAGCCTGGACCTGCTCGGTGGCGCCGCTGCGGCCGCGGCCGGGGACGGGACGGGGGAGGCGCCGCGGGCGCAGCCCGATCCGCTCTCCGACCCGGGTGGGGCGATCGAGCACGTTGACCCGCGCATCGTGCGGGCCGATGCGGACCGCGCGGACCTGGAGGCCTGGCTCGGCGCGCACGAGGGATCAATCGGGCTCGGCTGGGCGGCGGGCGCCGGACGGCCGCTGGAGCGTCCGCTGCTGGGGATCGCGCTGGCGGGCGCCGACGGAAGCAGCTGGTACCTCCCCTGGTCCGATGGACGGCCGCTGCCGGCATGGTTTGAGCGCGACGATCGCGACCTCGTCGGCCATGATCTGAAGCAGCTGATGGTGATGCTTGCCGCGCGCGGCGTGTCGCTGGCGGGGCCGTGCTTCGACACCCTGGTCGCCGGCTACATGGTCAACCCCGCGCTGCGCGCGCAGACGCTCGACGACGTCGCCTCGACCCGCTTCGGCGGCGAGCTGCCCGAGAAGCCCCTCACCCCCGAGACCGGAGCCGAGGAGGCTGCCTGCGCCGCTCGCGCGGCGGCCGAGGCGCTGACATCGCTCCTCGTCCGGCCGGCACTCGAGGCGGAGCTGGCCGAGGGCGGCCTGGCCAACCTCTTCACCGAGGTCGAGATGCCGCTCATCCCGGTGCTGGTCCGCATGGAGCTGGCCGGCATCTGCCTCGACCTCGAAGCACTGGCGGCAATGCGGGAGGAGTTCGCCGGGACGCTGGCCGGGCTCGAGTCGCGCATCTACGAGCTGGTGGGTCACGAGTTCAACATCGGCTCGCCGAAGCAGCTCGAGCAGATCCTCTTCCACGAGCTGGGACTGCCGGCGACGAAGCGGACGCGGACCGGGTACTCGACGGACGCATCGGTCCTGGAGGAGCTGCGCGACAAGCACGAGGTCGTGGCGTTGATCCTCGAGCACCGCCAGGTCTCGAAGCTGAAGTCGACCTACGTGGACGCCCTGCCCACCCTGGTCGACGACGAGGGGCGCCTGCACACGACTTATCAGCAGGCGGTGGCCGCCACCGGGCGCCTCTCATCGACCGATCCGAACCTCCAGAACATCCCCATCCGCACCGCGCTCGGCCGGCGCATCCGCGGCGCGTTCGTGGCACCCCCGAGCGGTCTGCTGCTGGGTGCCGACTACTCGCAGCAGGAGCTGCGCATCCTGGCCCACGTGTCCGGCGATCCGGGCCTGAAGGCCGACTTCGC
>DASVDT010000027.1:0-12147 GCA_036380955.1 Candidatus Limnocylindria bacterium
CTGACACGGCCACAGTGTGCGCCGATCGGGTGACCCGATAGGACCATACCGGCAGGCCCGATCGTTTCCTACGCTCCCCGACGATGACCTCCCCCACCCGGGTCACCGCCGCACCGGAGGCGGCGCAGGCACTGATGCTCCCCGCGGCCCTGCCCACGACCGGCCAGATCGGCGGTGCTCGCCTCTTCGTGCTTGCCGCGGCCGCGGCCGTTGCGCTCAGCCTGGGTGGTGGGCTTCTGCCGAGCGGCGCTCAGCCCCTCGTCGCGCAGCTGATCTTCATCATCGGCGCCATCTGCTCGGCGGTCTTCATCACACGTGCGTGGGCCGCCTCGACGACACGGGAGCGACCGTTCCGCAGGGCGGTGCTCGCCGTCATGCTCGCGTGGGTGGCGCTCCAGGCGATCGATGGCTCCGCCCTCCTGTTCCGTGCGACGCTGCCACCCGTCGTCGATTGGGCGCTCCTCGGGCTGGTCGGGCTCCTCACCGCTCGCTGCTGGCCGTTCCTCATGGCCGGACGCTTCTCCCGATCGGAGCGCATCGCGATCGCCCTCGATTCGGCATCCGTGTTCGCGGCCGTCGGCGCCGTGGTCCTCTACGCCATCGGCCAGCGCACACTGTCCCAGGACGCGATCTTCGGGACCGCGCTGGAGACCGTACTGCTCATCGGCGTTGCGGGCTCGCTGTGCCTCATCGGCGTTGCGTTGACGCCCCCGCGCGGGATGCACGGCTGGATGGCGGTGGTCGTCGGACTCGTCCTCGCCGGCGGCGCGCGGGCATGGAGTCTCGACGCCGGGCACACCACGCTCGGCACCGCCTGGCTCGTCGTCATCGGTGAGCTGATCGCCGGCTATGGCGCGGCCACCTGGTCGCGCGACATCGACCCCGATCCCCGGTTCCGCGAGCTCGCGCGGCGCGCTCGCAGCATCCTGCCAATCGCCTCGGTCGGGGTGGCGCCGGGGCTCATCGTGCTGAACGAGTTCAGCGCGCGGGACCAGACGACGCTGGTCGTGGACCTCATGCTCGCGGTGGCACTGGGCATCACCGTCGTGCGCCAGACGATCCTGCTGCGCGACCGCGAGGAGATCCTCCGTGCGGCGAGCGCCGCGGCGGCGGGCCAGCGCGAGGCACTGATCGACCTGCGGGCCAGCGAGCAGCGGTTCCGCACCCTGCTGAAGCACTCGTCCGACGTGTTCCTCATCCTGGCGACCGACGGCACGGTCAAGTACCAGAGCCCTGCGGTGGAGCAGGTGCTCGGCTTCGCGCCCGACGAGCGGATCGGCCGCTCGATCCTGGAGCTGACGCACCCCGATGACATCGGCTTCGTGCGCTCGACCATCAGCGAGCTCATCAGCATCCCGGGCGGCATGAAGACGATCGAGCTGCGCTCGCGCCACGCCGATGGCTCCTGGCGGGTGCTCGAGGCCCAGGGCTGGAACCTGGTCGACGACCCGGTCATCGGCGGCATCGTGGTCAACTATCGGGACGTCACCGAGCGCAAGGCGCTCGAGCGCCAGCTCGTCCACGATGCCTTCCACGACCCGCTCACGGGCCTCGCGAACCGCGCGCTGATGGTGGATCGCATCCAGCACGCGCTCGCCCGTCGCGCGGCCGATGCGGACCTCGCCGTCCTGATCATGGACGTCGACGACTTCAAGACCATCAACGACTCGCTCGGCCACGGCGCAGGCGATCAGGCCATGATCGCGGTCGCCGAACGGCTGCGGGCCAGCCTGCGCCCGGAGGACACGGTGTCACGCATCGGCGGTGACGAGTTCGCCATCCTGCTCGAGGGCGTCAACGACGACCTCGTCTCGCACGTCAGCGAGCGGATCCTCGACGCGCTGCGTTCGCCGTTCGAGCTGGGCGGCATCCAGGTTCACCTGTCGGCATCCATCGGCGTCGCCTTCTCCACCTTCGAGACGCGGACGGCCGATGAGCTGCTCCGCAACGCGGACGTGGCGATGTACACCGCCAAGAACCGCGGCAAGGCCCGCGCGGAGCGGTTCGAGACGTCGATGCACGCAGCGGCGGTCGCCCGCCTGGAGCTGCGCGCCGATCTCGAGCGTGCCGTCGAGCGCGGCGAGCTCCGGCTGCGCTACCAACCCGTGTACGCGCTCAAATCCGGCGAGCTCTCCGGCTTCGAGGCGCTCATCCGCTGGCGCCATCCCACACGGGGGGAGGTACAGCCGCTCGATTTCATTCCGTTGGCCGAGGAGACCGGGCTGATCGTGCCGATCGGCAACTGGGTGCTCGAGCAAGCCTGCCGCCAGGCCGTCGCGTGGACGGAGACGTCGGGGCGAGCACTGCACGTATCGGTCAACGTCTCGCCGCGCCAGCTGCGCGAGCCACACATGGCCGAGTGGGTGCGCCTGGCGCTCTCGTCCACCCGCCTCGCGCCGGAGCAGCTCATCCTGGAGCTCACGGAGACCGGCCTCATGCAGGACGACGAGGGCCAGCTGCGCGAGATGAAGTCACTCGGCGTGCATCTCGCCCTCGACGACTTCGGCACCGGCTACTCGTCGTTGAGCTATCTCGGGCGCTTCCCGATCGACGTGCTGAAGATCGACCAGTCGTTCGTCGCACAGCTGGGTCGCTCATCCGAGGTGCCGCCGCTGGTGCACTCGGTGGTCCAGCTCGGGTCGTCCATGGACCTGTACACGGTGGCCGAGGGGGTCGAGACCGAAGCCCAGCTCGCGCTCCTGCGTGAGATGGGCGTCACCTACGCGCAGGGCTACCTGCTGGCCAGGCCGATGGACGCCATCGCCGCCTCCCGCCTGCTGGCCTCAGGCGCACCCTTCGGGGCCGCGGCCGCTTCGTAGGCTCCTCTGGGGCGCCGCCCGTCCCTTACCGATGCCGATATTTCGGGTCGCCGTGCACGTGACTGGCCCTTCCTGCGACCCAATGCCCGATCTATCGGGCTGCGTCGCACGTGACGAGGGCTCTGAGTGCTCGTCGGCCCGATATTTCGGCGCGTGCCTCGATAGATCGAACCCCATCCACGGGAAGCGCCACTCGCGCTGCGTTTCCGCAACAGATCGAGTGGTGGTGCGCAGGAAGAGCGCGCAGCCGCACCGCTCACGCTCCCTGACGCTCGATCTGTCGCGGGAATCGAGCGGGGCACCACCGTCACGCCCATCTGGCTCGACACATCGCAACAAGCGAAGGGGCGCGTACCATGCCGCCGATGCTCCACGACTACACCGCCATCACCACCGAATCGGTCCAGCGGGAGACCGATGCCGCCCTCGCCACCGCCGAGGAACTGGTCGCGAGGGCGGTCGTCGCTCCCCCGTCCTTCGAGGGCACCATGCTTCTGTTGGAGCTGGCGGGCGCCGAGCTGGTGCGGGCGTACGGTCAGACGGGTTTCATCGGCCAGGTGCACACCGATGAAGCGGTTCGCGACGCCGGCACCCAGGCCGAGGAGCGGATCTACAAGTGGCGCGTGGCGCTCGTCTTCCGCACCGACCTGTACGAGGCGGTCCGCGCCTTCGCCGACACCGCCGAGGGTCGCGCCCTCGACGGCGAGCGGGGCCGTCTGGTGGAGCACTGGCTGCGCGACTTCCGACGCGCCGGCCACGAGCTCGACGCCGAAGCTCGCTCCGAGCTGGAGCGGCTGCGCACGCGGCTGGTCGAGGTCGAGGTCGCCTTCCAGCGCAACATCAACGAGTACCGCGACTGGATCGACGTCACGCGCGAGCAGCTCGCCGGCCTGCCGGACGAGTACATCGAGCGCCTCGAGCCCGGCAATGGGGAGGCGACCTACCGCGTCACGCTCGATTACCCGCAGCTGAATCCGTTCCTCCAGCAGGCCCACGACCGTGCGCTGCGGCAGGAGCTGTTCGAGAAGTCATGGCGGCGCTCGCTGGACGCGAACCGGCCGTTGCTCGAGGAGGCACTCGAGCTGCGCCGGCGGATCGCCGAGGTCATGGGAGAGCCGACGTGGGCCCACCACGCCATGGAGCTCAAGATGGCGAAGTCGCCGGAGCGCGTTCGCGACTTCTACGACGAGCTGCTCCCTGCGCTGGCTGAGAAGGTACGCGCCGAGCTCGATCGGCTCGCCGATCGCATGCACGCCGATGGCCACGCCGGACCGATCACCAACTGGGACTGGCGCTACTACGACGACCAGCTGCGTCGAACCGAGTACGGCGTCGACCAGGATCAGATCAGCGAGTACTTCAGCCTGGAACGCGTGATTGAGGGCATGTTCGCCCTGACTGGCGACGTCCTCGGCCTCGACTACCGTGCGGTCAACGACGCGAGGGCGTGGCACGACAGCGTGCGGCTGTACGAGATCCTCGACCGGCAGACCGGCCGGCACATCGCCCACTTCTACGCCGATCTCTTCCCGCGTGACGGGAAGTTCGGCCACGCGGCGGCGTTTCCGCTGGTCGTCGGCCATCGCGCGGCCGACGGCACCTACGTCGCTCCGGTCACCGCGATTGTCGCGAACATGACGCCGCCATCGGCGGATCGGCCGTCGCTGCTGAAGCACACCGAGGTCGAGACGCTGTTCCACGAGTTCGGCCACGTGCTGCACATGAGCCTCACCCGTGCCGAGTTCGCTCGATTCTCCGGCGCCGAGACCGAGTGGGACTTCGTGGAGGCACCGTCCCAGATCATGGAGCACTGGACGTGGGAGCCATCGGTGCTGGGGCGCTTCGCGCGCCACTTCGCCACCGACGAGTCAATGTCCGAGGACTTGATCGATCGCCTGCGCGCTGCCCGATTCGTCGACGAGGGCATCAAGAGCTCCATCCAGGCGTTCTACGGTCAGATCGACCTCGCGCTGCATGCTGAGCCGGTCGCGCCGGATCTCGACGAGGCCCTGCGCCGCACGCACCAGATCACCGGCATGCCCTACCCCGAAGGCACGTTCATGCTGGCCGGCTTCGGGCACCTGGTCGGCGGGTACGACGCGGGCTATTACGGCTACCTGTGGGCGGAGGTCATCGGCGACGACATGTTCAGCCGGTTCGCCGCCGAAGGCGTGACGTCACCCATTGTGGGCGCCGACTACCGGCGCGAGATCCTCGAGCCCAACGGCTCGCGCGACGCCGACGACCTGGTCCGCGCCTTCCTCGGACGCGAGCCCTCCAACGAGGCGTTCCTGCGCCTGCGCGGCATGCGGTAGGCGGGTTGCTCACCGCCGATATATCGGGCAGTCAGGCACACGAGTTCGGCTTTACGCGTCTCGGTGCCGCACATTTCGGTCTGATATGCACGTGAGCGCCCATCCATGTGCACTACTGCCCGATAGATCGGCGCCCGCCCTCGCCTGGGAGCTGGATGGCGATGCGGCGACCCATACCCTCAATGAGGCGGTGCTCGACCGCATCATCGCCAGCATGGAGTTCAGCAACTGACCGACGCGGCCGGGACCGAATGCCTTTCGTACTAGCGCCGAACGGACCGCACCTCAGTACGCTGCAGCGACCACCGAAACCGTCGAGGACCGATGACCCGAACCACCCGCCCCACGCTCGCCGTACTCGTCCTGATCGTGGCCGCCTGCACGCCGCAGGCAGTTGCCCCGTCCAGCGAGACGCCGAGCGAGAAGCCCACGTTCGAACCCACGCCGTCGGCATCAGCCAGTGCCGAAGTCAGCGCAAGCGCGCCGGCCACGGAGCCGTCAGCCACCGAGGAACCTGGCGGCCCCGTTGGCTTCACGGTCACGCCGAACCCCGACGCCGACACGCTGTTCCTGGACCGCGACGAGTGCGAGAACTCGGAGGACGGCTATCGGCTCCAGTTCCCCGAGGCGTGGTACACGAACACCGAGATCGGCGACGTGCCGCCGTGCAGCTGGTTCAGCCCGACCTTCTACGAGGCTGACGCCTCCGGTGCCATCCCCGATGAGATAGCGATCACCATCGATGTCGTGCCTGGCGGTTTCGGGTTCACCGGCAGCGCCATCAGCAGCGAGCGCGTCACTGTCGGAGCTACGCAAGACGCCACCCGCACCGAGACCGAGCACGAGGCCACGGCGGACGGCGAGGTCACGGCCTACGTCTACGTCGTTCAGCTGGGGCCAGACCCGAACAGCGGCCCAAACCTGATCGCCAGCACCAACAGTGCCATGGGCGGCGACTACGAGCTCAACAAGGCGGTCCTCGACCGCATCATGGCCACCATCGAGTTCCTCGGAACGATCCAGTAGACGGTACGCCGGGGCGACCCGGATAACGTGCAGCCATGTGCACAAATTTCGAGTCGCGCTCGCTCGACTGGAACATCGGTCCCCCAGGCGCACGTTAGGCGGGCGTCCGTTCAGGTCGGACGCGATTCCAAGCGCGCCAATCGCATCCCGCCAGCGGATCGGCCGTCTACGGTGCCGACAAGCGCACGAATTTCCAGTCGCGGCCTCGTGGACAGGCCTAGTAGTAGTCCGAGCAGCTCAGGAAGTAGCCGCAGCCGTGGCAGATGAGCTTGCATTTGCGCTCTTCCATCTCGGAGCCACAGTTGGCGCAGGTGCGCATCAGCCGATGCGGATCGGGCTGGATCGGCGGCGAAGCAGGCTCGTCCGAAGCCGATCCAGGAACCAGCGGCTCGCTCACGGCGCGATTATGCGGGGCAGGACGCCCCCTTCGACATCCTGCCCCGCACTCCCCATCGACATCGGAGCATGACGGTCGCCGCGCGCCGGCACATCGGGAGAACTCCCTATTTCGGGCGCACCTCTTGCAGGCCCGGCGAGCAAGGAGGTGGACCGATGGCTACCGATCGCACCCGTGACAGCATCGAGCAGCTGGACGAGCACCAGGACCTGCCGAACCCGATCACCGATGACGACGCCAGCCTCGGCGAGGCCGGCGACGCGATGCGGCCGCAGGGCGAGGCTCCCGAGATGGACAAGGACGAGGCCGAGGGACCTGCGCCGCACGCGTCCCAGATGCCGCGCTGAGACGCACCGCGGGTCGCCGCAGGAATAGCATGCGCGGGTGACGACCGACGCCCTGGACCAGCTCGCCGCCGACTACTGGGACGCCTGGCTGGCCCAGCACCCGACCTTCGCCACGGCCATCGGCGACCGAAGGTTCGACGACCGGCTGGAGGACAACTCCCCCGCCGGCCGCGATGCGTGGCGAACGCAGCTCGACAGCTTCGAGCGGCGGCTCGCCGAGATCGGCGACGACTCGGTCACCGCAGCGGCGTTGACGGAGTCGATGGTCGCCGACCGTGGCCATCTCGACGCCGACCTCGAGGCCTTCAACGTCGACCCCATGGATGGCCCGCAGGTCGACCTCCTCAACATCCCGTCCTTCCAGCCGATCAGGTCGACGGAAGAAGCCGATGCGCTGCTCGCGCGATGGCGCGACATGCCGCGCTACCTCGACCAGGCGGGTGAGAACCTGCGACGTGGCGCGGCCGACGGACGCATCGGCGTCGGGACCCTGTGCACCAAGGTCATCGATGAGCTCGACGAGCTGCTCGCGCGTCCGGATACCGATTGGCCGCTGCTCGACCCGGCGAAGGAGTGGCCTGACCTTCGGGAAGGGCTGCTGGCGGTCATCGGCGAGGAGATCCGGCTGGCATTCGAGCGCTACCGCGCGGTCATCGCCGATGAGATCGCGCCGAGGGCGCGCTCCGACGACAAGCCGGGCCTCATGCACCTGCCGGGCGGAGGGGAGGCGTATCGGCTGCTGGTGCGCGCCCATACCTCGCTGGCGCTGAGCCCGGAGGAGATCCACGAGATCGGCCTGCGGGAGATCCGGCGCATCGACGCCGAGTTCACCGAGCTCGGCGCGCGGCTGCTGGGCACGAACGGGCTCCAGCCAACGCTGACAGCGCTGCGCGAGGACCGGGCGCTGCACTTCGAGACGCGCGAGGAGATCAGGCAGGTCGCGGAGGCGTCGCTGGCGCGGGCGAACGCCGCCATCGGCGACTGGTTCGGCCGGCTGCCGAAGGCCCGCTGCGAGGTCGTCGTGATGCCCGCCCACGAGGAGAAGCACTCGACCATCGCCTACTACCGCGACCCGGCCGCCGATGGCTCACGGCCGGGCCAATACTTCGTCAACACCTACGCCCCCGAGACGCGGCCGCGCTACGAGGCGGAGACGCTTGCCTTCCACGAGTCCGTCCCCGGGCACCATCTCCAGATCGCCATCGCCCAGGAGCTGGACGGGCTGCCTGCGTTTCGCCGGTTCAACGGCACCACGGCCTTCGTCGAGGGCTGGGGCCTGTACACGGAGCGGCTGTCGGAGGAGATGGGACTGCTATCCAACGAGGTGGCGGGCTTCGGCGTGCTGAGCTTCGACGCGTGGCGCGCCCTGCGCCTCGTGGTCGACACCGGGATGCACGCGCTCGGCTGGAGCCGTCAGCGGGCGATCGACTTCATGGTCGAGCACTCGGCCCTCGGCGAGAACAACGTCGCCAACGAGGTGGACCGATACATCGCCTACGCCGGCCAGGCGCTGGCCTACAAGCTCGGCCAGCTCGAGATCCTGGCGCTGCGTAGCCAGGCACGGGAGCGGCAGGGCGATCGGTTCGACATCCGTCGCTTCCACGACGCCGTCCTAAGCGAAGGAGCCTTGCCGCTGCCCGTCCTGCGCCAGGTCGTCGAGCGCGCACTGGCCTGAGCCGTGGTGGAGCGGCGCGATCCGTATCGGATCCTCCAGGTCCAACCCGACGCCGATCCCGACGTCGTGCGCGCCGCCTATCGCGTGCTGGCCCGCAAGCTCCATCCGGACGCTTCCGCTCCGTTCGACGAGGTGGCCGAGCGACGCATGACCGACCTCAACTGGGCGTACGCGATCGTGCGTGATCCCGGCAAGCGCGCACTGTGGGAGACCGAGCGACGCCGCGTTCCCCCGCCGACGCCGGCGGAGGCGGCGACGCACGGAGCCCCGCGCGGACCCCTGGAGGCCGATGGCGGCGCCACCCGCCTCGACTTCGGCCGCTATGAGGGCTGGACCCTCTCCGAGGTCGCGCGGCGCGACCCGGAGTACCTCTCGTGGCTGCGCCGGCACGCGTCCGGCGCACGCTACCGCGACGCGATCGACATCCTGCTGCGCAAGTACCCGCGCAAGTAGGAATCGGGCGAGGTGGGGCGTCGAGTTTCCCGTCCTGCGGGTGAACTCGCGAACGAGCCGTGCTTCGATGGCCGTCTGCCCGCAGTACGAGCCGTTCGGCCAGGGAGCTGCCGATATCGGGCAGACTCGGCCCCTCCGATGGCGCGTTTGCCCGCCCTACGGGAATCCCACCCGCACGGCCCGCCGGACCAAGGTCCGGGGGGTCCTGCCACCCATGTAATGCCCGCAAAGCCGTCCGCGGCTGGCATCCTCGATCGGTATTTGTCGGGCGCGCATGCGTCCACCAGTCCGATCCCGGCGCCCGCGCTGCCCGCGGCGTCGCCAAGTGGGAGGCATCCATCGATCATGCAGCGATTCCGTAACGTCTGGGTAGCGCTGGCGGGAGGAGCACTCCTCGTCACGCTGTCCATATCGGCCGCCTTCGGCGCCGATCCGGTCGATTCCGAGGGCAACCGGGGCCAGAGCGTCGCCGCCTTCGTCCACGAGCTCGTCTTCGGCGACAACGACCAGGCCGATGACGAGGTCACCGAGGACGACGACACCGATACCGACACCGACGAGGACGAGTCCACCGAGGACGAGTCCGAGGTGATCGACTCCGGTGGCGAGATCACCGATCCCGAGACCACCGAAGAGGACGAGACCGAGGACACCGAAAGCTCGACTCGCGAGGTCCCCGAAGAATTCGCCAACCACGGCGAGTGCGTCTCGGCCGCCGCCCACGACGACGAGGGTCTCGAGGCCGAGTCCGACACGAAGAACCACGGCGAGTGGGTCAGCCAGAACGCTCGCTACACCTGCTGGGGCCTCGATGTTCCCGGTGAGGACACCGAGGAAGAGGCCACCGAGGATTCGATCGACGAGGCCGATGCGGACGTCGCCGAAGCCGATGCCGACTCCGATGAGCTGTCGGCCAAGGACCAGCGCAAGGCCGATAAGGCCGCCGCGCGCGAGGAGCGCAAGGCCGAGCGCGCCGCCGCCAAGTCAGCTCGCACCCATGGAGGTGGCCACGGCAAGGGCCACGGCCACTGACGAAACGCCTCTCCGATGGCGAAGAGCCCGGACCACGCGGTCCGGGCTCTTTCGTTGGTTGTTGCTCGTCGGTTGCGGTTGGTGTTCAGTCGCCGCCGTCGGCAGGGCCGGTTGGCTCGTTCGGAATCCCGGGCTGCTGCTCCGGGTTCGTCCCCGGCCGCTCGTCGACGCCCTGGTCATTCAGATGGCGCTCCTGCTCGTCCATCTGGGTCTTGTCGATCGCTGCCAGCTCCCCGGTGCTGACGTTCGCGTTCACTCGGTCCTGTGGAATCGGACTCTGCCGGCTGCCACTCATGCGCCGATGCATCGCAGCAGCCGTGCCAACGCCGAAGGGCGGGCCATACGGCCCGCCCTTCGTGCCCTACCAGTGTTGCCGCTACTTTTTGAGTTCGAGGAGCGCTCGGAGGATCACGGGAGAGGCGGCTGAGGCGCTTCCATCACGAACGCGGATCGTGTACTCGCGAGTATTCTTGTCCATCGTCTTCGTGTTCAGGTTGTAGTGGTAGCCACCGGCCTGCACAGTCATCTGCGTGCCAGTGCTTGGATTTCCTTGGCTGGTCGCAATCAAGGCATCAGGGGCTGAATCCGAAAGGTCCTCGACCTGGTTGCCGCTCACGATCGTGATATGAAGATTCGCGGTCGTCAGAGTCGTGCCCGGCACGCACATACTCGCAAGCGTGACCTTCACCGGGACGACGTTCCCCCACTTCGCCACGTTCCGGTAGTTCAGCTTGATCGGCGCATCGAACGAGGCAGTGTAGAAATCGAGCGCTGTTCCGAGGTTCCAGGTGGCCGGTTCGGAGACACCGCCATCCTTATCAGTGACAAACATTGCGACTTCGATGCTGTAGCAACCTGGATCCAGGTGCTTCGTATTCGACGCGGCCCCTTGTCCGGGGACTTCAACGACGGTCGAAGATTCTGTCCCGTTAATCGTGTAGGTGAAGGTGACATCCCAGGGGTCGTCATCCACACCCGGGTCACTGAAGTCCAGCGTTGAGACAATATTCCCGCTACCTTCGTTGAAGGCGACTGATGAAGAGTCGATGGTGGGCGCCACGTTGTCGACGGTCACATCCAGCGTGCCGGCATCCTCGAAGGTGCCGTCCTCGTCGGTGAGGTCGACGGCGATGCTGTAGTCGTTCGGGCCGTCGGCATAGACGTGGGTCACCTCGCCGCCGGCGGAGAAGCTCTCGACCGTGCCGTCACCCCAGTCGACCACCCAGGCGGTCACCGTGTCGGTGCCCGGATCGGTGATGTCGCCCAGGGTCAGCGTGTAGGTCGAACCCTCGTCGACGGTGGCGTCACCGCTCAGGGCGATGGTGGGCGCCACGTTGTCGACGGTCACATCCAGCGTGCCGGCATCAGACGCACTCCCATCTGTGGCCGTCGCACTGACCGAGGTCAGTGCATCGCCATCACCGAAAAGGCAAGTCAGCACCTCCTCAATCGGATTGAAGGCGACAATCTGGCCCACACCGCATGAGTACGCCGAGATTGTGTGCCCCTCGTCATCCGCATCCTGAACACTGATCGCGTATTGCTCGGACTCGCCTTCGAGCGTGGACGAGGCACCTGAAATGGTCACCACGGGCGCGCTGTTGGCGACGGTGACACTGTCATCGGCGGTGGCACCATCGACGGTGCCGTCGTTGGGTGTGACGACGACCGTGATCTCGTCACCCTTGTCGCCGTTGCCGGCCGCGCCCAGGTCGAGCGAGCTGCCGGTCTCGTCGGTGATGAGCACATCGTTCACGAACCAGGCGTAGGTGACGTTGACGGCGTCTCCGTCGTCGTCATCGGTGGTGACCGTCGTGGTCAGCGTGTCGCCGGTCTTCGGATCGGCCTCGTTGATACTGACGGTGGCGGTCGGCGCGCTGTTGGCGACGTCGTCATTCTGAATTGTGCTCAAGCCCACGACGTCATTGGACAGCCGCCCAAGCTGGCCGTTCGGAACGCTTCCGGGCTCCGTAAAGACGCCCGTCAGTTGGACGGTGAACGTCTCATCGGACTCGAACAACGCATCGCCGCAAACGACAATCTGGATGTTCTGAGATGCGCCAGGATGTGGTTCATTGAAGTA
>DASVDT010000028.1:0-15316 GCA_036380955.1 Candidatus Limnocylindria bacterium
CGCCAGCAGGCCCGCATGGGTGTCGTAGAAGCCGACCCACAGGCGGCGTCCGCGGTCGATCCCGAGCTCGCCGGCTGCCAGCCCCATGATGTGCTCGTGGCCGCTGCCGGCGTTCTCGACGTCGACCACCGCGCCGGTGACCCCGCCCAGCTGCGACTCGCTCGCGTCGTGGACGACCAGCCGATCGTTCGCGGCCAGCGCATCGGCGGCCTCCTGGGCGCTGGCGACATCGATCGCCTCGGTGGTGCTGGCGCTCCAGATGCGCATCGGTCGCGCGAACTGCACCGCAATGACGTCGGGCGTGCCGACCTCGCGCTCGACGTCGAAGAAGCCGCTGAGCACTTGCACCGCGCGCCAGCCCTCGTCGAGCTCCAGCGTGATCGGCGGCTCGAAGGCGCTCTGGGTGTAGGTGCCGGGTGGCAGGGGATCGGCGGTGATCGTGAGCTCCATCGCTTCAGGAGCCGATGGAATCGGCGACGCGCTCGGGGTGGCTGTCGCCTGGCATGCCGCAAGCGCGAGCGTGCTGGTCAGTCCGACGATTCGACGCATCACTCGCCATTACTGCCCAGCGGCCGATTCGGTTCATCCGGCTTCCGGCGTTGCCTGACGCGTTGGCGGCCTCAGGGCCAGCCGGCATGCGGGACGGAGACTCGGGCGGTGACGATCTGGCCGGTCCGCGCGGCGATGAGCTCGTCCATGTTGTCCGGGCCGAACCAGCGCTGCGCCACCATGAACAGCGTTCGGCCATCGTCGCCACCGAGCATGCAGGCGTAGGGCGGGCGGTCCAGCTCGATTCGCTCGAGGATCTCGCCGCCCTCGCGTACGCGCTGGCACACGCCCGAGTCGCGCTCGGCCACATCGGTCGTCCAGATCGCGCCCTCGGCATCCAGGCAGATGCCGTCGCCGGTGACATCGGCCCAGACGCGGCGGTTCGACAAGCTGCCATCCGCGCCGATGTCGAAGGCGGTCAGCTGGCGCGCGAAGGACTCGGCCACGATCAGCGTTCCGTTGTCGGGCGTCACGACCATGCCGTTCGGGAAGGCAAGCCCGTCGGCGACCTCACGCGCTTCGCCATCCGGGGTGATGACGGCGATCTTGCCGGGCGCCTGTCCGCTCCCCATGACCTCGTTGAAGTGCGCGAAATCGAAGTTGATCGAGTTGACGTAGATGTTGCCGCGGCCATCGATGGTCATCTCGCTGACCCCGTATGGCGTGATGTCCCCCAGGTCGGCATGGCGCACGCGCGTGCCATCCGGCTCAACCTGCATGAGCTCGCGGCCGGTGACGAGCATGCGGCCGTCCGGCAGCCATCCGAACGCCCAGCCCGCTCCGCCGCCACCTCGTCCGATCACCTGGCTCGTGCCGTCGGCATCGACCGCGACGATCTCGTCGCTGCCCCAGCTCGCGAACCAGAGGCGCCCGTCGTGCCAGCGCGGTGATTCGCCCATGCCGAATCCGGCCAGCAGGACCTCCGCCATCAGCGCACCACTCGGTAACGGACGTGCGTCGCGAACGGCGACTGCCGAACGCGGCCGATGTGCTCCAACGTCACGTCCTTGTCGAAGCCCTCGAACAGGCGCTTGCCGCCACCCAGGATCACCGGAGCCACGGTGATGGTCAGCTCGTCGAGAATGCCGGCCGCCAGGGCCTGGCGGATGACGTCGGCGCCGCCGCCGATGCCGACGTTGCGATCGCCGGCTGCCTCGCGCGCCCGGTCCATGGCTTCCTCCAGGCTCCCGACGAAGGTGAATCCAGCCTCCTGCGGCGGCTGATCCTCGAGCCGATGCGTCACGACGAACAGCGGCATGCCGAACGGGTTTGCGCCGCCCCATGCGTCAGCGGCGTCGTACATGCCGCGGCCGATGACGATTGCCCCGGAGCTGGCCATCACCTCGTCGAGCATCTCCTTGTCCTCGCCGGTCGGCTCGCCGGTGGGATGGTCGTCGTAGGTCCACGGACCGCCGAAGACCCACCAGTGCAGCCGTTCGCCGCCTTCACCCAGTCCCTTCTCGGGGCCGTCGTTCGGCCCGGTGATATAGCCATCCACCGATGTCGTGATGCCAGCTCCGACGATTCCCATCGAGTTCCCCTTCCTGCCCGTTTCGGCATTGAGACTGCGGAGCTGGGCGGATGTGATCGGTCGTGGTGCCAGACGGCGCCGATGAATTGCGTGCGCATCGGCGTCCGTCAAGCAGCAGTGCAGCGTCGATGGACGTGGGCGTCACCGCCAGCGGACACGGGCCACCTCCATGAGTCCGGAGATGCCCTTCAGCTCGACCGAGCGAGACTCGTCGTGCTTGAAGCTGCCGTCGGCTCCCTCGAGCGTGATGACGCTCGCCAGGATCTCGTCGGCTCCGGCCACGGCCGCTATGCGTGCCGCCGCGTGGACGCCGATGCCCGTGAAGTCGGCGCCGGCAGGAATGGCCTCCGCGGCGTGGAGGCCGATGCGAACACTGGGCGCGAATCCGGCCGTCGCACGATGATCCGCCAGCGCCCGCTGGATGGCCACGCTTGCCGAGAGCGCACTCACGCTGTCCGGGAAGGACAGGAAGAATCCGTCGCCGGTGTCCTTGACGACGTCGCCGTGGTGCTCCTCGACGACGGAGCGGATGAGCCCGTCGTGCCATCGCTTCAGGTGCCGCCAAGCGTCGTCGCCCATCAGCTCGGCAAGGTCGGTGGAACGCACGATGTCGGTGAAGACGAACGTTCGTGACACCGCCGCGCTGGTATCGCGGCCGGTCGCTCCGAGCTCCTCGGCTCGCTGCAGCGCGAGGCGGGCGCCGAGCCGAGCGAGCGCATCCCGCGCAGTATTGAGCTCTTCGACCGCCGCGGACTCATCGCCCGTGGCGCGGTATGCCTCGCCCAGGGCGAGTCGTACGCGGGCCAGCTCGTATGGCGCGTTCGCCTCGGCCCATCGTCGCAGAGCGGATTTCAGCGTGCGCACTGCCTCGCGTGCCTCGCCGCGGGCGAGCTGGACGCGCCCTTGGCTCTCGGTCGCGACCGCCTGCATCCCGACGGTCGGATAGTCCTCCGCAAGCCCGGCGAGCTCAGCGGCCGCCGAGCGGGCTCGGTCGATGTCGCCGGCGGCAATGGCGACCTCGACCTGGACGGGGAGCAGCTGGGCTCGCCCGACGCGGGTGTTCAGTGGCGCCTCCCACGACGGCCACTCCGGCGGATCGTCGAGCGCCTCGGCAATCGTTCGGGCCGCACGGTCGACCTCCCCACGAGCCAGGTGCAGGAGCGCGAGCCCGGGGTGAGGCACGCGGCCGCGCTCGTTCGACTCGCGGAATGCCTCCTCCGCGCCTTCGACGTCGCCCAGGCGCAGGCGGATGAGTCCGAGCTCGGCCAGCGCCCAGCCGATGTCGACGGGCCCACAGCTCCGCAGCTCGTCGCAGGCCTGCTGCGCCTCGCGCTCGGCCTCGCGCCAGTCCCCGTGCAGCCGCGAGAGCTCGGCGCGGTGGACGCGGCAGCGGCCGGGGAAGTAGGGCAGGGGAGTGCTCGCGGTCCACCGGCGCATCTCCTCCGTCCACTGCTCCGACATGCGGTAGTCGCCGACGCTCTGCGAGGCACACACCACGCTGCAGAAGATGTAGCCCGCGCTGACCGGATCGAGCTTGCCGCCTGCCGCCGCTACCGCGCAATCGTCCATCATGCGCAGCCCGGTGGTGGCATCGCCCTCGAGGATCATCGCCCGCGCCACGCCGTTGATGCCGAGCGCCTCGAGACCCGGATGGCCGAAGCGACGACCGATCTCCTCGGCCCGCTTGCCGTATTCGCGCGTGGTCGTTGGATCGCCGCTCAAGAGGCCCGAGAGCGATCGCATGATTGCCAGCCAGCCGTGCACGAGCGATTCGGGCTTGCCTTCCACGAGCCGATCGCCCCGATCGAGCCACGCGAGCGCGCGGCTGGACGAGCCGCCCTCGAGCTGCAGGCCGGCCACTCGTGCCGCGGCTTCAGCGGCGGCCTCCTGGTTGCCGGCGTCGAGATGCGCGCGGTACGCGGCTTCGAAGCTGGTCAGCGCCTCGGATGCACGTCCGGTGAGCAGCGCGGCGGTCGCAAGCAACTGGTGACCGTCGCCGTCGACGGCTGCGCCGGCTGCCGACAGCAGCCCGTACACCTGCGGCCAATCGTTCGCCGTGGCAGCGTCGATCACCGCCTGCCGCTGGTCCACCGATTCCTGCGTCATCCGAGCCTCCGTCCCCACATCGGGTGCGGCAGCATGATGCACCCCGCCGGGCGACGGCGTAGGGGATCGAGCGATTCGTCTGCGGCCTCGTCGCGTGCGCCGGACTCGCTCATCAACCCCCGGGCGTGACGTGCCGCTCCGACGACCCCAACGCGATACGGACCGCGGAGTCTGAGGGCACCGCCGCTAATGGGTGGTGACTGCCCCCAAGGCTTCGGCGATGGCGGTGCTGCGCTCGAAGAACTGGCCAACGATCTCGAGCCGCGCGCCGTCGTCGTACCGGCCGACGACGTAGCGGCCGAGCTTCTGCCACCAGTACAGCTGGTAGATCCGGTTGTCGGCCGGCGACGTGAACGTCGCCCACTCACGACGGTTGCTGGTGCGGACGTCGATCGCGCCCGATTCGCGAAGCTCCTCCGCGAGCTCGGCGGTGCGTCGGCCATCGGCCGCTTCCGAACGGTCCCAGCGCTGTGAGCGACCGGTCGCCTGGGCCACCGCATCGATGACCTCGTCCAGGCTGAACGGCTTGCCAATGACGGCGGCGAACTTGGCGGCGCCGGCTCGATCCGTTGACTTCTCCCGCGCCTCCTGGACGGCATCGGCGTGCGCGGTGAACATGATCGCGGGGACCGGGCGCGATCGCGACGCGAGGTAGGCGGCCTCCGTCCAGCTATCGTCGAAGCCGGACCCGTGGGCGCCGTCCAGGAGGATGCAGTCCGGCTCCAACCGGCCGATCGCCGCGGCGATCGACTCGTGGTCGGTCTGCGTCAGCACGGCAACCTCGTAGCCTTCGTCGGTCAGGATCGCCTCGACGAGCTCCGAGACGCCCGTGTCGTTGTCGGCGACCACGACCCGGAACTGTCCGATGTCGACGTCGAATTGCGCTTCGTCCCCAGCCACCATCTCCTCCTGCTCGGCAAGCAAACAATGGCGCGACCTCGAATTTCCGTCGCCTCGCCATGCACGCCAAGTGCCAGATGGCCCGTGAGGCGGCGCGTTTCTAGGTAGCGGGATCGAACGCGAGCCCGGTGAGGTCGACGAGCCGGCCATCACCAACACGAGCGAGCCATCGGGTGGCGGCGAAGGGGTCGCCAAGGGCGACGACCTCCGGGCTGGGGACTTCGATGCCTGCGGCGATGACCGAGTCGTCGCAGCCGTCGAGCGCGCACAAGCGGACATCCGCGCCGACAGCGATCAGCCTGCCGTCAAGGAGGATCCATTCCTCGGGGGCGGCGGCAACTGCCTCGGTCGGCGAGTCCCAGATCGGCCAGCCGTCGAAGGTGTGAACCACCACCGGAGCGGCTGGCGGAGTGCACCACGTGCGGTCGGGCTCATCGTCGCCGAAGAACGGCGTGCCGAGCGGCGGACCCGGGAGTGGTTGGCCCACGGCGACGGTGTCGCCGATGACGCGCACCTCCCACGACGGCAGCCCGAGCGGCGCGGGGCCGCCGATCTTCACGCCGTACTCGTCCCACCGCGAGCCATGGGCGGGATTCTCGATGCCATCCGCCTGCGGGCACCACCAGTTCAGCTTGCCGAGCTTGAGCGGCGTATGCGTGTCGAAGGCGGATAGCACGCTCACGCTGCCGTCGTCGTGGCCGATGGCCCACACGGGCGTGCCGTCGGGCAGGTAGTCGGCTCGTGCTTCGCCCGGAGCCGGCCGGTCGAGCGTGATGTCGAAGCTTGCGGGCTCCCCGCGCAGCAGGGTGGTGATCGCCACGAAGAGCGCCACCACCGCGACCGATGTGCCGGCGAGGAGAAGCGCCGTGCGCTTCATGGCTACGTGAGCCCGTCCCACGACCAGCGCGGGATGGCGAGTCCCTCGGGGACGTCGTCAGCCGACGCGTGATAGGCGGCCATGGAGGTGGTGGTCGCCCAGGCGAAGTAGTCGTGCAGCGCCGTGCGCAGGCGATCGTCACTGGCGAGGCCGCCATCGGCCAGTGCCTGATCGAAGCAGGCGATTGCGCGCCGATCCATCTCCTCGTGGACGCCATTTCCGCTGTGCATGCGGACCACCGCGGTCTCGTCGCCGTACGCATCCGAGTAGGCCGTCGGGCCGCCCAATGCCTCGGCCCAGTAGGCGGCGAGGCGCTCGGTATGGTGGGGGTGAAAGCCATGGCTGAAGGCGTGACTCACGACCGCATCGGCCAGGACGCGCTCGTGCCAGGCCGCGGCCAGGCGCCGCAGGCCGTCCATGCCGCCCGCGGCCTCGAAGAGCGACGGATCGTCCATCTAGTACACCTCGTCGTGACCGCCAAGGTTGACGAGAAATGCCACGTCGCCGTCCCAGCGAAACAGGACGCGGAGATCGTCCTGGACGCTGAATGCCCAGTAGCCGGCGAGCTCGCCCTTGAGCTTGTGAGTTCGCAGGATCGGATCACGCGGATCCAATGCGAAGCGCCGCAACGCCGCTCGGAGCATGACGGCTTGAGGTTCGCGCAGCTTACGGGCACGGCGCATGAATCGGCTCGACGTCCGAAGGCGCACGACTAGACACGCAGCTCGTCGAGCAGCCCCTCCACGTCGTCGAATTCGTGGCCTTCGCGTGCGTCGTACTCGGCCTCCGCCTCGCGCACTTCTGCGACGAAGAGCGCCCGCCGCAGCACACCGAGCTCCCGCTGATCACGTTCGAATCGCTCGGGACTGACGATGTACGCGGCCTTCTTCGAGCGCTGCAGAACCACGGTTGGCTCGTCGTCAGAGCTGGCCTCGTCGATGACGTCCGCGGCGCGCTGGCGGAGCTCTGTGATGCCGATCGTCTTCATGGTGCGTCAAGAGTACGTCTGAACGTACATCTGTCAAGACGTCACTGCATAGTCGGACGGCCGCCGGATGACCGGCGGCCGCCTTTTGGTACTGAGAGCTCCTAGTTGATCTCGAGCGTGCCGAGGATCTGCGCGTCGGCCTTGAAGACGATGCCGTTGGCCTCCTGGAGGTTAAGGATCTCGGCATTGGCCATATCGAGGTCCGGCCCGTCGCTGGCCATTCCGAGGACCTCGAGCATCGGCTCATCGAAGGTCGGCGCCGACTCATCGCTGACCGCGGTGGCCAGGTAGATCCGGCCGTCGAGGTCCTTGAACAGCACGCCGTTGACGAGCGTCGGCATATCGGCGCCGGTTGGGCCGTTGTCCAGCGCTTCCTGGATGGTGCCGCCCGGCCCCGAGACGGTGCCCGGGTAGATGGTGATGGTGCCGGCGACATCGCGCTCCTCATCGGCCGGCTCTTCCGGCGCTTCGGAGGGCTCGACCGACGGATCGGTCGACGGGCTTGCCGGCTGGCTCGGTGCGGCCGGCTGGCTCGGCGACGCGGCGTCGCCGACCGCGGTGCTGCAGGCCGCCAGCACGATCGCGATGATCGAGATGGCGAGGATGGATCGGATTCGAAGAGTCATCGCTGGGTTGTGTCCTGGTAGGTGGCGGCGCTCGGTTGGCCGCCTTGGTGACATGGTCGAAGCTCCGCCGGGCGTAGCCATCGGCCATGTGTCGCACGTTCGGACAGGGCAAAGAGGCGTAAATCCGAGCACGGAACTAAAGGCGAACTAGCCCTTCGCGCTGGTGCCTTTACGTCCGCTTCGGGCGCATTGACAGCGGCAGCCATGATTCGGCCGATGAGGACACTGGCGTCGCTCGCGCTCGCGGCGATCCTGACGACGGCCTGCGCCTACGACGATGCCGATGAGCCGCCCGCCTGGGCAACGTTGGGCGAGGCCGTCCGCGCCGCCGGGTTGAATCCGGCCGAGGTGCTCGAGTTCGGCGAGCACGCCGCGCTGGTGCATCGGGGGGCGGACGCCACCGTGTCGGTCACGGCGTGGGGTTTCGGGCAGC
Organism: Candidatus Limnocylindria bacterium; assembly: GCA_036380955.1. Lineage (GTDB taxonomy): Bacteria > Chloroflexota > Limnocylindria > QHBO01 > QHBO01 > JACDBZ01. The sequence goes on from DASVDT010000028.1 coordinate 8,011, forward strand.
GCGGGTGGACGGATCTCGCCGGGACGACCACGACGCGCATTGGACCGCTCGCCGATGCGGTGATCATGGGCGGCGCGATGGACACCAGCTGGCAGGTGGCCTACATGTACGGGTTCCTGCCACCCGGCGTCACGAGCGTCGAGCCGCGCGAGGTGGCGGGGAGCATCCTCCGGGTGGCACCGTCCGGTGCCTATGTGCTGATACTCGGCGACATCGACGATCCGGGAATGAGCACCCCGCAATCGGTGTCATGGCAGATGCGGGACGCCGCCGGCAACGTCGTCCGTGAGGGGACCGGCGACTGCTGCCCGGACGTCGAGATGCCGGGTTAGCTCGTCCACGGGCGTATCGGCCAAGAAGTGGCTGTTGTTGGTCCGGCCCCGTGAACGATGGCCAAGATCGGCGGCGTTGCCTGGCTGTGCTTCCCAGGTGCGAGCTAGATCGGCCAGGAAGTGGCCGATATGCCCAGCAGCGGACTAACCGATGCCGCCGAGCCGGGCGAGCGCCGCCGAAAATACGCCCACCCCCAGTACGACCTTCGTGCGCCATTCGCCCTCCGCGGTCGCATCCTCGGCTCACACTCGCCAGCCCGACCCGCGCCGCGGAACGCTGCCCCTCCGCCCGTTGATCGCCCGTCGCACGCTGGCGCATTGCAGGAGGGCATTCCATGCAATCCCGAGCGAGACGGCGGGCCGCCGGCATCGTCGTCGTTCTCATCCTGGTGGCCGCCGCGACGATCGTCGCTCCGGCCGCAACCATGGCCGCTCCGGTGACGCAGACCGTGCATCGGCAGCTCGGCTTCGAGGCAAACGTGCCGTTCGACGAGAGCGACAGCGACAGCGAGGAGGTATGCCTGCCGTTCTGCGTGGACGTCGCGTCGTACTCGGTGCACGCGGTCGGAACCGCGCACATCCGTGTCGCGCTCGGCGTGGACGTGACATTCAGCTACGACCCGGCAGCGGTGATTCCCGGTGGCAACGTGCCGATCAGCGTCACCTACACGCCGACCGATGATCCCGGCAACGAGGTCAGCATCAACATCGAAGCCGATACGCTGAGCTTCGAGGGCTGCGTGGTCGAGGTCATCTGCGACGGTGGCACGCTCAACGACGTCACGCTCGCCCAGGGAGCGGCGAGCTTCACGGCTCCCTTGGGGGGCGCGTCAGCGGCGAACGTGCCGCTCGACAGCGACCAGATCATCCTCAGCACCATCACCGGCGAGATCGCACGCGCCGAGATGAACGGCAGCCTCAGCCTGGGCGCGGTCGCTCCCGGCGCCGTGGCTGGCCTTGGTGGTGCCGCAGCCGTGGTCGGCGTGACCGGCGCGACCCTCACGAGCCCGCTCATCGTCCCCGGCTTCGGCGTCACCGAGTGGGACGCCGCCGGCCAGACGAACACCGTGTCGGTGACGCTTCCGGCGACGCCGAACACCACCGTGACGACGACCCTGTCGCCGATCATGCAATGGCTGTCCGTGTCAGCCAACGCGGTGATCGACGTCAACCTGTCGGACTTCCTGAACGTCTTCTTCGACGACTTCAGCATCGGCGTGTTCTCGGGCAGCATCGGCTCACTGCTGAGCTCGAATGGCGTGGACACGCTGGTCAGCCAGGCGATCAGCGACCTGATCGGATTCGATCCGGGCGTGGGCGCCAACATCGCGGCCGGCAACCTGCCGTTCCCGCTCACCTCGCCCGAGGTGGCGAATGTGCCGCCGGTGCCGTCCATCGGCTCCATCACGTTCAGCTTCGACTCCGATTCGGATGACGACGGCTTGTCAGACGGCGAGGAGATCGGGCTGGGGACGGATCCGTTCGACGCCGACACCGATGACGACGGACTCTCGGACGGCGATGAGGTCAACCTGTACGGAACCGATCCACTGGATCCGGACACCGATGACGACGGGTTGTCCGATGGCGACGAGATCGCCCTCGGGACCGATCCGTTCGACACCGACACCGATGACGACGGCCTGACCGACGGCGACGAGGTCAACGTGTACGGAACCGATCCACTGGATCCGGACTCCGATGACGACGGCCTCAACGACGGGCTCGAGGTCTCGCTTGGCCTGGATCCGCTGGATCCGGATTCCGATGACGACGGCATCCCGGACGGCTCCGATTCGGAGTTCCTCCAGACTGCCGTCGCCGCGCTGGGCGCCGATGCCTTCAAGGGCAACGGCCACCAGACCGCCATCCTCGCGCAGCTCGACAACGTCGAGAAGCGGGTGTCACAGGGCAAGGTCGACCAGGGCCTGACCGAGCTCGCCCACCTTCGCGAGAAGATGGACGGGTGTGGAACCTCGGCCGACAACACCGACTGGATCGTCGACTGCACGGCGCAGGTGCAGATCCGCGCGCTGCTGGATCTGCTGGTGGCGAACCTCTCGGCTTGACCCTCCATCGCAGTGCGGGGCGGGGCCTTCGGGCCTCGCTCCGCGCGTCTCTCCTCCTGGCCGCGCTCACGGCGCTCGTGGCGTGCGGTGGGCCGGAGGGTTCCGCGCAGCCGTCCGCCGATGCATCGGCGCGGGGCGGCGTCTTCACCCCGCAGCCCGCAGCGTCCGGGGTGCCCGCTCGATCAGCGGCGCTCGGGTCCATCGGCGGGCAGGATCTGCAGGTCACGGTGTTCTCCGTGGACGAGGCGCTGGCCGCGGAAGGCGGCGACGCCATCGGCGCGATGCTGGATGACCTTGATGTCTCATCCGACGACGTCGAGCTGAGCGTGGCGGTGGCGCCCGGTGGCGATCCGGCGATCAGCGATTGGTCGCTGCCGGGCTCATCGGCCGCTGAGATCCTGGCGGCCTGGGCGGCCGCAGCCCCCGGCTCATGGAACGACGACAGCCTGGACGGCACGCCGGCCCTCGTCGGCAGCGGGCCGGACGGCACGCGAGCCTGGGCCTTCGCCCTCGATGATCGGTTCGTCTACGTCAGGACCGATGATCGCGATACGGCGGCCGACGTCGCGGCCGCGCTCGGCTCCTGAGCGTCCGCGACGCGCTATCGTCGCGGGATGCTGACGGTGGCGCGCCTCTCGACAACGCCGATTCGCGGCTTCGCGCTGCATCATCCGTCGGAGGTGGAGCTCGGCCCGCACGGCGTCATCGGTGACCGGCGCTACACGATGCTGAGCGAGGGCGGCCGAATCTTCGACGGCACCAAGCTCGGATCCTTGGTTCAGCTGCGAGCCGAGGTGGCCGAGGTTGACGGCGCGGAGCGTCTCACGGTTGTGCTTCCCTCGGGCGAGGTCGTCAGTGAGGTCGTGGCGCTCGGGCCGGCGCGGCAGGTGGAGATCTACGGGCGCCGATTCACGGCGCGACCGGTGCTCGGCCCCTGGAACGAGGCACTGTCGGCGTACGCCGGGCGGCGGCTGGAGCTGGTGCGATCCGAGCGGCTCGAGGGTGAGCGGGATCGGAACGCGGTGTCGGTCGTGTCGCAGGCATCGGTCGAGGAGCTGGCGCGCCAGGGAAACGACGGTCGACCGGTGGACGCGCGGCGCTTCCGGATGCTGATCGAGCTCGCCGGGGCGGATCGGCCGCACCAGGAGGACGAGTGGCTGGGGCGAGAGGTTGTCATCGGCGAGGCGGTGGTGCGGGTCACGAAGCTGGATCCGCGCTGCGTGATCACCACCCAGGATCCCGACACCGGCGCCCGCGACTTCCCGACGCTGCACGTCATCAAGGCCTACCGCGGCCTTCGCGACGGCCACGCCCTGGACTTCGGCATCTACGCCGAGGTCGTGACGCCGGGACGGGTCGCGCTGGGTGATTCCGTGGTCGTCGGCTGAGTCACCTGAAATCTGAGCCGATAACCGCCGATTGTTCCAGTCGCGGGGCAGCGACTGGAAATTTGCGCTCGTGGCGACACGTTATCCCGCCGATGTGACCGATACGGGCTCGATTCACGCTCAACGCGGCCGACGCGTGGGCGGTGTGGCCGTATAACGTGCCGCGAGCTGCGCAATTTTCAAGTCGGGGAGCAGCGACGCCACGCACGTCCCCGGAGACGGGCGTGACTCGTGCAGAATCGCGGTGGCGTGGAGCGTGAGCGTGACAGTGGACGACCCGGACCGGCCGATGCGCTGGGGCGCCTGGCCGATGCGCTGAAGCGCCGCGCGGCTAGCGCGCCCGGGCCGGACCGCGAGGCGAAGGCGGAGAGCCTGCGGCGGCACGTCCAGGACTACCTCCAGCCGCGCGCCGCTGACCTCGATGCGCCGCTGCTCGTCGTCATCCTCGGCTCCACGGGCAGCGGCAAGTCCAGCCTGCTCAACGCCCTGGCCGGCCGCGCCCTGAGCCCGAGCGGTGTGCTGCGGCCAACGACGCGCAAGCCCGTTGCGATCGGCGACCGCGACGACCTGGGCGGACGGATGGGCAGCCTCGCGCAGCGAACCGGCCTCGACATGCGCACCGGCGAGGGCGCGCGGCGTGGCCTCGTCCTCGTTGACGCACCGGACTTCGACAGCGTCGAGCTCGAGAACCGCGACAAGGCCATGGAGCTCCTCGAAGTCGCCGATCTCGCGATCTTCGTGACGACGGCCACGCGCTACGCCGACCAGGTGCCGTGGCACGTGCTCGGCCGAGCCCGGACCCGCGGCGTGCCGCTGCTGGCCGTGGTGAACCGCCTGCCCGAGGACGCCGAAGACGCCGATGCGGTGCTGGCCGACTACCGCGCCCTCCTGGAGCGCGGCAAGCTCGTCGACTCCGGCGCGGCCGGGAGCCTCGAGGTCGTTGCCGTGCCGGAGGGCGCCCTGGACGTGGAGCGCGATGCGCTGGCGGCGGACGCCATTGCGCCGATCCGCGAAGCGCTCGATCGGCTGGTCGCCTCGCACGACGAGCGGCGGTCCCTTGCCCGGCGCGGGCTCGCCGCCGCGCTGAAGGGCATCCCCGAGGCGGTCGAGGCGATCGCCGGCCAGGTCGACGAGGAGCAGCGCTCGGTGGCGGAGCTGCGGGCATCGGCGGATCGCGCGTACGGCGCCGCACGCCAGGCGCTCGACGACGAGATCAAGCGCGGCACGTTCATGCGGGCCGAGGTGCTGCGGCAGTGGCAGGAGTTCATCGGGGCGGGGCAGATCGCGCGGTTCCTGGCCGAGGGCATCGGCAAGCTGGTGGCGACCGTGCGGAGCCTGATCGAGCCGGCGCCGGTTGCGCCTGCCACCGAGGTGCGCGAGGCCGCCTTCGCCGACCTCACCGCGCTGGCCGTGCAGCACGCCGACACCGCCGCACAGCGGACCGCGACCGCCTGGTCCGGCGACCGATACGGCGCGCTGGCGGTCGCCGCGGATGAGGCGCTGTGGCGCGCATCGCCGGAGCTGGCTGAACGGCTCACGACGGATCTCGAGGACTGGGCGCGAGGCATCGGCGACCGAATCCGGACGTTGGGCGCGCGGCGGAAGGGTTGGGCGCAGGTCGCCAGCCTGGGCGTCAACGTCGTCGGCACGAGCGCGGTGCTGGCGGTCTTCGTCCACACCGGCGGGCTGACCGGGGCCGAGGTCGGCATCACCGCGGCGACGGCGGTGGTCAACCAGAAGCTGCTGGAGGCCATCTTCGGCGAGGCGAACGTCGTCGCCTTCGTCAATGGCGCGCGCGACGACCTCAGGCAGCTGCTCGACCAAGCCTTCGACGACGAGCGTGCCCGCTGGTCCGAGAAGCTCGGCGCGACCGGCGATCCGAAGCTCGCCGCGGAGCTGCGCCGCCTGGCGCACGAGGTCGCCGCCATGGTGCCCGCATGAACGGCGAGGGCGGGCCGCTCGACGAGCGACTGGCGCGGCTGCGGGCGGCGGTGGATGCGGCGGCATCCATCGGGCTGGAGGCGGAGGGCGCTCGCACGCGGACGGTGGCCCGACGGGTGGCGCGCCGGGCCGGCTTCGGCGGCGCGGTGTACGTCATGGCCCTGGCCGGCGGGACGGGGGTGGGGAAGTCATCGGTCCTCAATGCGCTGGCCGGCGAGGAGGTCAGCCCGGCCAAGTCGGTCCGACCCACGACGGACGCCCCGGTGGCCTGGGTCCCGGCCGACAAGCGCGATGCGCTGGACGCCCTGCTGGACTGGCTGAAGGTCGGCTCGATCGTCACCCACGAGGGCCGCGAGCTGGACGACGTCGCCATCCTCGACCTGCCGGACATCGACTCGGTGCGCGTCGAGCACCGCGCCACGGTCGACGCGCTGCTGCCGCGGATCGACGCCGTGACCTGGGTCGTCGACCCGGAGAAGTACGACGACCACCGCGAGCACGCCTATTGGCGGTCGCTCGTCCCGCACGCCGACCGCCTGCGCTTCGTCCTCAACAAGGCGGACCGATTGACCGATGCGGACGTCAAGGTCGTCGCCGATGACCTGCGCGCTCGCCTCATCGCCTCGGGCATCCCCCGGCCGGAGGTGCATGTCGTGTCGGCCGTTCGGGGCACCGGGATCGACGGTCTGCGAGAGGCACTGGCCGATGCGGGCCATGCCAAGGTCATCATCGCGACGAAGCTCGAGACCGATCGCGCCGCGGCCGCGGAGCGCCTGGGTCGCTCGGTCGGGCTGGACGCCGATGAGGGATACCGGCCGCTGTTGGCTCCGGAGGACCGCGAGCGGCGGACGCGAGAGGCGATCGATGGGGCGCTGGAGCTCGTGGATCTCGATGGGTTGGCGCGCCAGGTCCGCGGAGCGGTCATGCACCGCGCGCGCGTCGGCGGTGGCTCGTTCCTGGGACGGCTGATCGCGCTGGCATCGTCGTTCACCGGCCGCCGCGGGCGCCAGGCCGATCCCGGCACCTATCTGCGGGCGTGGCGGTCACGCGGTGCGATGGGTCGGGTGCTGAACCCGCTGCGCGCGGCGATGGTCGAGGCGGCGGGCGGCCTGCCGGCTTCGAGCCGCGGACGTGTGCTCAACGCGCTGGGAGCGCCATCCGCGGAGGCCGACGTCGCCCGGGTGATCGACCGCGCGGTGGCGGAGGCAGGCCCGCTCGACATCCCACGATCGCCGCTGTGGCCGGTCATCGGCGCGTTGCAGGTGGTGGTCGGCGCGGTGCTGCTGTTCGCGGTCGCGTGGATGGTCGTCCTGTTCGTCGCCGGCGGTAGCGTGCCGGTGGCGACCGTATCGGTGCCGCTGCTGGGTCCGATCCCGATGCCGTTGGCGCTGCTCACCGCATCGGTCCTGATCAGCGCGTTGCTCGGCTGGATCCTGGGGCTGCATGCCGGCTGGATCGGGCGGCGGCTGGCGGCGGGCGTCGGTGCGCGGGTGGAGGAGGCGATCCGCGAGGGCGTGGTGCGCGACGCCTTCGGCGGGCTCGACCGCGTCGAAGAGGCGCGCCGGGTCATCGCCGC
>DASVDT010000029.1:0-25771 GCA_036380955.1 Candidatus Limnocylindria bacterium
GCGAGGACGTAGAAGACCTGCGCCAGGCCGGCGGCGAATGCCAGGCCGACGCCGAGGGGATCGAGCCGGCCGATGCCGCCCTCCGCGCCCGCCAGGACGAGCACCAGACCGGCGAACGAGATGGCCAGCGCCGTCCAGCGCACGCCGTCCAGCCGCTCATCGAACCAGATGACCGATACCAGCGCGACGAGCGCGGGGTACAGGTAGAAGACCAGCAGCGCGAGGGCGATGCTGATCCGCCCGAAGGCGACGAAGACGCTGAGGTTCAGCAGCGTGTTGGCAACGGCGGCAGCGGCCATGAACCAGCGGTCGCGCGAAGGGATGGCTCGCAGCGGCTTCGGTCGACCGCTACCGGCCGCCATCCGGGCCGAGATGAAGATCGCCACGACGACGGCACCGAGTGCCGCGCGCCAGGTGACGAGCGTGAGCGACGAGACGCCGGCGTCGGCCGCGAACCGGCTCAGTGGTCCGAGCGTGCCGAAGCAGATGGCGGCCAGCGCGATGAAGGCCGCGCCGGTGGCGTCCGCACGGCGGGATGGGTCGGGAGCCGTCATCGGGCCGCGACCGGCCCGGCCTCGGCCTCCGCCGCCGCCAGGTCGGCGGCGAGCCGCTCGCGGTCGGCCGCGAGCGCATCGGTCCTGTCTCGCAGGTGGTTGTGGCGCTCGACCAGCGTGCGGACGACGCTCGCATCGGCGTAGATGGACGGATCGGCCAGCCGCTGCGTGATCTCGTCGAGCTCGCGCTCGGTGGCGGCGGCAGTGGCCTCCGCGTCGGCGAGGGCGGTGCGCAGGTCGCGGGTGCGTCGATGACGCTGGTTGCGCGCCTCCGCCTCGCGACGCTTGCGTTCGGCGGCCGCGCGCGCGGACTCGCGTGGCTTCGGGGCCGCGGCGAGGACGCCGCGTGGCGTTGCCTGGGCGCCCTCGACCGCGCCGCGCGTCTCGATGTCCACCCCGCGCTTGGCGGCGTAGTACTCGAAGTCGCCGGCATAGAGCGTGGCTTGGCCGTCGTTGACCTCGACGATGGTGTTCGCGACGCTGCGGATGAGGTATCGGTCGTGGGTGATGAGCACGATCGTGCCGGTGAAGGCATTCAGTGCATCCTCGAGCACGTCGCGCGACTGGATGTCCAGGTGGTTCGTCGGCTCGTCGAGGCACAGCAGGTTGGCCGGATCGGCCAGCAGCTTGGCCATGGCAAGGCGGGTCTGCTCGCCACCGGAGAGCACGCGAACCTTCTTCTCGACGGCATCGCCGCTGAACAGAAACGCGCCAAGCAGCTTGCGGACCTCCGAGGTCGAGAGCATCGGCGCGGCGTCGTTGAGCTCCTCGAAGACGGTCTTGGTCGGGTCGAGCGCCTCGATCTGGTGCTGCGCGAAGTAGGCGACGCGCACGTTCGTGCCCAGCTCGCGGGTGCCTGCCTCGAACGGCAGCACGCCGGCCAGGATCTTCAGCAGGGTCGACTTCCCGGCACCGTTCGGGCCGATGAGCGCCACGCGCTGGCCGCGCTCCAACTGGAGGTCGAGGTCGCCGTCGTAGACGACGTTGTCGCCGTAGCTCTTGGCGATGTCGTTGAGGGTGATGACGACGCGGCCGGAGCGCGGCGGCTGTGGGAATCGGAACTTCACCGACTTGACCCGCGTGTCGCGCACCTCGATGCGCTCCATTCGGTCGAGCTGCTTGATCCGGCTCTGCACCTGGCGCGCCTTGGTCTTCTTGTAGCGGAAGCGCTCGATGAAGCGCTCCAGCTGAGCGACCTTGCGGCCCTGCACGCGCGCCTGGCGCTGCAGATACGCGATTCGCTCCTCGCGCTGGTCGACGAAGTCGGCGTAGTCACCGACGTACTCGGTCGCCTGGCCGTCGTGGAGCTCGACGATGCGATTGGCGACGTCGTTGACGAAGTCGCGATCGTGGCTCACGAGCACGATCGCCCCGGCGTACTGGGCCAGAAAGCCCTGGAGCCACTCCACGCTGGCGAGATCCAGGTGGTTGGTTGGCTCGTCGAGGAGCAGCACGTCGGGGTTCTGCAGCAGCAGCCTGGCGAGCGCCACGCGCATCATCCAGCCGCCGCTGAACTCGCCGATGTCGCGCGTCATGTCCGCGTCGGCGAAGCCGAGGCCAGCGAGGATGCGTCGCGCGTCGGCCTCCAGCCCGTAGCCGCCCAATGCCTCGAACCGATGCTGCAGCCGGCCGTACTCCTCCATGAGCTCGGCCAGCTCATCGTCGTCGGACGCGTCCTCGAGCTCGGACTCGATGTGGTGCATGCGGCGCTCGATGCCACTCACCTCGCCCGCCCCGGCCAGCACCTCCGCCAGCGCCGTTCGGCCGCGGCTCTGTGCAACCTCCTGGCGGAGGTAGCCGATGACGGTGTCCTTGGCGCGGGTGATCGTCCCGGCGTCGGGTTGCTGGTCCTCGGTGATGAGCTCGAGGAGTGTCGTCTTGCCGGCGCCGTTGGGGCCGATGACGGCGATGCGGCGGCCGGCGCTGATCAGCAGGCCGACGTCGCTGAAGAGATGCTGCGCGCCGTGGCTCTTGGACACGCCGCTGATCGTCACGAGGCTCATGGGGGCGGAAGCATGGTAGCGCGAGCCGCCTTCGCCTCTGCTTACGCACTGAGAGCCTTGCGCGCGGTGCGACTTGAAGGCTGCGCGCTGACGGTGCATTACTGCCAGTCGCGATGCCGCGGCTTGAAAGCTGCGCCTCCGAGCGTGCGTTATCTGGCCGCACGATCCGTTTGGGTCCTATCCCACGCTCGGCTGGGGCCCGACCCGGCGCGTTTGGTCAGCTAATGTGCGGTACGGCGTGCACTTTTCCAGTCGCGGGCGATGTTGGATCAGTCCGCGATGAGGCGGGCCCCGGCGGTGTCGAAGCGCAACCGAGTCGCCATGCCGGGCACGCCGGAGGTGTTCCAGGCCTTCTCCACGGCGTGGGCCGACGGCGCCGAGTCGCAGATGGCCAGCACTGTCGGCCCCGCCCCGGACAGGCAGGCGCCGGCTGCGCCTCGATCGTAGGCGAGCTCGATCAGCTGGCGGCTGCCGGCCAGCAGCGGAAGGCGGAACGGCTGGTGCAGCTCATCGGTCATGGCGGCCCGAAGCAGGCCGGCGTCGGAGGTCATGATCGCTGTCGCCAGCAGCGCGCTGCGGCCGGCCTGGCGTGCCGCCGCGGCATGGCTGATCGCTGCCGGCAGCGCCTCGCGCATCTCACGTGTCCGGCTCTCGCGTTGCGCGATGAAGGCGATCGGGATCCACGCCTCGGGAACGCGGAATCGGCGCAGCACGATCCGCTCGTCGATCTCGGCCAGCGCGATGGTGAAGCCCCCGTAGAGCGCCGCTGCGACGTTGTCCGGATGACCCTCCAGGCGCGCCGCCAGGGCGAGAAGCTCATCGGCCTCGACCGTCCGCCGGCCGACCGCCGCGCCGAGCACGACCCCGGCCACGATCGCCGCCGCGCTCGAGCCGAGGCCGCGGGCAGCGGGGATCATGCTCGACACCTCCAGCCGCCACGACGCGGCCCCCGGCGCGGCCGATACGCGCAGGCCCTCGCGGAAGGCTCGGATGAGGAGGTTCTCGTCGGCGGGTTCGCCGGCGCGGGGAGCACCCTCGCCGCGCGCGTTGAGGACGATGCCGGCCTCGTCGCCGTGCCACAGCTCCGCGCGCAGCTTCAGCGACAGCGCCGCGGCAAACGAGTCGAACCCGCTGCCGAGGTTGGCGGTCGAGGCGGGAACGTCGACGCTGGCGATGGGCGGCATGCGGGCCGAGTATAGGATCGCGCCTACGTCATCCGGCCGCGGCGGCGCTCGGCCAACGTCCGAGCATCGAGCACGACGTCTCACCCTGTGAGCGGCGCCGGGCGGGGGCGACACTTCGGTCATGCCAGCGATCGCCCAGGCCCCTCGGGCCACGGCCCACCAGCCCGCACCGCGTCGTCCGTCGGTCGAAGCGGCGCTCCGCGACGATCCCGTCGTGTGGCTCAGCTCGGTGCAGCGAGACGGTCGCCCGCACGTGGTTCCGGTCTGGTTCCATTGGGACGGCGAGCGCATCGTGGCATTCAGCAAGCCGAACGCCCGCAAGGTCGACAACCTTCGCGACCAGCCGAGCGTGATGCTCGCGGTCGGCACGCCCGGGCCGGACTTCCAGGTCGAGCTGATCGAGGCGACCGCGGAGATCCCCGAAGCCGATGCGGCCGAGGTCATGCCCGAAGGCTTCGGCGCGAAGTACCGCGAGCTGCTGCGTCGCGCGAACCTGACCGTGCAGCGCTTCGCCGAGGTGTACTCGCAGCCGATCGTGCTGCGCCCGACGCGGTTCCTCGGCTACGGCGGCCGCGGCTGGGACGCAGCGGGCTCGCTGGCGACCTGAGCGAAGCGCCCTTCCGCTCAGCTGCCGGGCCGAACCTCCTCGACCGCGGTGATGAGGTCGTCAAAGCCGAAGGGCTTCGCGACGAAGGCCGATGCCGCGATCTCGCCGGCCCAGTGGGCGGCGTCACGCGCGGCGGTCATCACCACGATCGGCATGCGATGCCCGCGCCGTCGCAGCTCGGCCGCAAAGCCCCAGCCGTCGAGCACGGGCATGCGCATGTCGAGCAGGATGACGTCGGGCGCACGCTCTTCGACGCGGTGCAGCGCATCGGCTCCGTTCGCCGCCTCGGTGACCGCGTAGCCCTCGATCTCGAGCATCGCCGAGACCGTGGCCCGGATGTCGGGCTCGTCGTCGACGACCAGGACGTGGACGTCAGGCATCGGCGGCAGCCTCGCTTCCTGCCGGGCTGATCGGCCACGACGGCGCTGCCGGCTCGGCGACGGCATCGACGGCCGGCCGCGCCGGGAGCGTCACCACGAAGGTCGTCCCTCCGCCGGCGGTGGGCTGAGCCCAGATACGTCCGCCGTGGCCCTCGACGATGCGGCGACAGATATAGAGGCCCAGGCCCATGCCCGTATCGGTGACGTTCTCGGCGTTCGATCCCCGGTAGAAGCGCTCGAAGATGCGCTCCCGCTCCGCCTCCGGAACGCCGACGCCCTGGTCGATCACGGCGATGCGCGCCTGGTCGCCCTCCCAGTCGACGCTGATCTCCGGCAGCCGGCCGCTGGTCGTGTACTTGATGGCGTTCTCGATCAGGTTGTCGAGCACCTGCTCGATCCGCATGCGATCCATCGTCGCCACCAGCGGCGCCGCCGGAGGAACGGCGCGCAGGTCGAGCCCGTGCTCGCCGAAGCGCTCCTGGACGGCGGAGACGACCTCCCACAGGTCGTGGTCGGCGAGCTCCATCGGCGCGGCACCCTTCTCGAGGCGCTGGACATCGAGCAACTGGCTCACCAGGTCGCGCAGCCGGCGCGCCTCCCTCGCGATGCGGGCGATGCCGGCTGCATCGAGCGGCGCCGTCGGGTTGCGCGCCGCCCGCCGTTCGAGCAGCTCGGCCTGGCCGAGCACCACCGTCAGCGGCGTGCGCAGGTCGTGCGCCGCGGCCGAGAGGAACTCCTCCTTGAGGCGGGCCGCCTCTTCGCGCGACTGGAGGCTCGCCTCCTCGGCGTTGAGCGCTCGCGCCTCGAGCAGCACGCCCGTCTGATCGGCGATCAGGTCGAGCAGCCACATGTCGTCCTCGATGAAGATCGGCGCCCGGCTGGCGAACACCGTCAGCACGCCGATGCGCCGATCCTCCAGCGTGATCGGCGCCGCGATGACGGTGTGGGCTGCGACCTCCTGGTACGTCGATGCGTTCTCGGGGTCCGCGCCCGGGGCGTCGTGCGTCACGATGCGGCGCTGCTGGGTGAAGGCGCGACCACCGATGAACGCGTCCGACGGCGACTCCAGCCACTCGCCCGTCGTGCGGGCATAGCGCAGGACCCGGCGCTGCGGATCGGCGACGCCGACGGCCGCGCCCGTCGCTCCGAAGGTATCGGCGACAGCGGCCTGGAGATCCATGATCGCCTTGCGCTCATCGGTCAGCGACGCGAGGTGAATGGAGCGCTGGAGGAACTCTCGGAGGTCCGGCTCGCGCCATGCGCGTCGGATCCACCCCGGTGGAGCGAAGCCCAGGAAGAAGGCGATGGCGGAGGCCAGGGCGAGCAGCTGGCCGCCAACCGAGGTCACCTCGCTCTCCACCAGGGCGCCGACCAGCACGAGGACGATCGCGGCGATGAAGGTCACGGCGCCGATTGCCACCGCCGTCATGCGTCGCCGCGTGATTCCGCGCGATCGGGCCGCCGCCCTGGCGAATGAGCCGGCCGCGTAGCCGCCCACGAGCAGGAACCATGCGATCAGCACGAGCTCGATCGCCCGCGGGGACGAGCTGTAGGCCACGACCGAGATCGTCGAAACGGCGACGAAGACCGCAACCCCGAGCCAGGGTATCCAACGCGCGGTGCCGCTGAAGTCGTCGACGAGCCGGATCATGGCCAGCGGTGCCATGTTGATGAGAACGATGTTCAGCCCGACCTGCCACGCCTCGTCCAGGCCGAGCCACCCCACGATCCGGTTCGCGACGAGCACGCCGGCGATCGAGCCGAAGAGCAGCAGCGTGTCGAGGTTCGAGCGGGACGGCCGTCGCAGGAACTGCCAGAGGGTGGTGAGAAACAGCCCGACGAAGAGCGCCTGGGTAACGAGGTTGATGAGCTCGGTCGCTGTCATGCGGTCACGGGCACGAAGTTGGTGACCGACCAGCACGCTCCATGCCAGCAGCCGAGCGCCTGGTCACCGGTCCTCCCCTCGCAACTCGGCATAGCGGAAGCAGTCGACCACATGATCGTTGACGAGTCCAGCGGACTGCATGAAGGCATAGCAGATTGTCGGGCCGACGAAGCGAAATCCCAGCCTCCGAAGGTCCCGCGACATCGCGACCGATTGTTCGGTGACTGCCGGCACCGCATCGACGGTTCGCCACCGGTTCTGGACCGGCCTGCCTCCGACGAAGGACCACACCAACGCGCTGAAGTCGCCGATGTCGAGGAAGGCCCTGGCGTTGCCGATGAATGCGTCGACCTTCGCGCGGTTGCGGATGATGCGCGCGTCCGCCAGGAGCGTCGTGCGGTCGGCATCGCCATAGGCGGCCATGCGCTGCGGGTCGAATCCGTCGAACGCGTCGCGGTACCCGTCGCGCCGGCGCAGGATCGTGATCCAGGAGAGGCCGGCCTGGGCGCCCTCCAGGCACAGCAATTCGAACAGCCGATGCGAGTCGCGCATCGGCACACCCCACTCGAGGTCGTGATAGGCGATGTAGAGCGGGTCGGTACCGGCCCATCCGCAGCGCGGCAAAGACCCTTGGTTGGCGGCCACCGTGCACGAGGATAGCGGGCCGCCGGGCCCGTGCCGTCCGTAGGTAGCGGCGGAGGGCCGGGAAGCCTTGCAGCGCTTCGGCCGAGCGGACGCTACGTCATTCGTCTGCGGCTGCCGCTCGCAACGGCTTCTATCCTGTTGCGGATGCGTCCCTCCGTGCCCGCCACCACCGATCTGACGTTCCTCTTCGCCGACGTCGAGGGCAGCACGCGGCTGGCCGAGCTGCATGGCGCGGCCGCCGGCGTCGCGCTGGCGCGCTACCACCGGCTGGTCGCCGAATCGACCGAGCGCCACGGCGGCCGGATCTTCGAGCGCATCGGCGACGGCGCGTACGCGTGCTTCAGCGATGCCCGTGCCGCGGTTGCCGCCGCGGATGAGCTGCAGACCGCCATCGGCGATGAGGACTGGGGCGATGTCGGGCGCGTCCGCGTTCGGATTTCGCTGGCCAGCGGCGAGGTCGAGACGCACGACGATCGCTTCTACGGGCGGCCGCTGTTCCGCGCGTCGCGGCTGCAGTCGCTCGCCGCGGGTGGCGAGACGCTGATCTCCGGCTCGACGATCGAGGCGCTCGGTGGCGCCGTGCCTGACGGCGCGGTCCTGCGGGACCTCGGCGAGCAGAGGCTGCGCGACATGGCAGAGCCCGAACGCGTGTTCGCGCTGGTGCATACTTCGCGCGCGCGCTCAGCCGATGAGTCGCGTCCTGACGAATCCGAGTACGCAGGGGACCAGAGCGTGATTGATGAAGAAGGGCCGATCCGGGTGCTGCTGGTCGACGACCATGCCGTCGTGCGACGCGGCCTCCGCGGATTCCTGGAGCTGCTGAAGGATTTCGACGTCGTCGGCGAGGCCGAGAACGGCCGCGAGGGCGTCGCCGCGGCCGATCGGCTCGTTCCGGACGTGGTCCTGATGGACCTGCTCATGCCCGAGATGGGCGGACTGGAGGCGATCGCCGCCATCAAGCAGGCGCATCCCGAGATCGAGATCGTCGCCGTCACCTCGTTCATCGAGGAGGAGAAGGTCACCTCTGCCCTCGAGGCCGGCGCCTCGGGCTACCTGCTCAAGGACGCCGAGGCCGAGGAGGTGGCCCAGGCCATCCGCGCCGCCTACAACGGCGAGGTCCACCTGGATCCGGCGGTGTCGCGGCTGCTCGCCCAGCGCCTCCGCCAGCGCAAGGAAGCCGAGCCCGTCGAGCCGCTGACCGGCCGCGAGAAGGAGGTCCTCTCGCAGCTGGCCAAGGGTGCCTCCAACAAGGAGATCGCGTACGAGCTCGGCATCACCGAGCGGACCGCGCGCACCCACGTCTCCAACATCCTGGGCAAGCTCGGCCTGGCGTCGCGCACGCAGGCCGCCCTCTACGCGGTGGAGCACAAGCTGGTCTGAGCCCTTTCTTCGCGCCGGTCGCCGCTCAGAGTGCCGCCGTCAGGTAGAGAGGTGCCGCCGTCAGGTAGAGAGGTGCCGCCGATAGATCGGGCAATCCAGCACGCGAGGTGCCTCTCTTGCGCATCTGGGCCTGATAGATAGGGCAGGGAAGCTCACGAAGGCCCCTCCGTGTGCAGAAGCACCCGATATATCGGCAGGCGGCGCCGGAGAATATCGGCAGGCGGCGCCGGAGAGCGCTCCAGACAACCAGCCCGAACGCGCGCAGGAGAGCAACCGAGCGCCAGCCGCCACGCGACGCGTGCCGGGGAACGCCGGGGAGAGCGTTCGAGCGCGAACGTGGCCAGGGGCAACGAGAAGCGCCCCGTCCGCGGACCCGGACGGGGCGCCGATGAAATGACGAAGGGGTGGGCCGGCGAACCGGCCCACCCCTCGATAAGGGTTGCCTACGCGGTGACGGTCGGGCGGAAGCGAGCGGGGAGGAGCGGTGCGACCGAGTCGATCGCGGTCCGGACCAGGCCCTTCGGGCTGCCGTAGACGCGGAAGATGTCGACCACCAGCAGGGTGATGAGAGCGACTTCGATGCCCTTGGCGATGAAGCCGAGCAGGAAGTACGGGCCCATGATGAGGTAGCCGGTGATGGTCATGGCGGCGTAGCCGATCAGGGCGACGCGCGGGAACCAGCTGAACCGCTCGACCAGCTCGAATGGAGCGGCGGCGCCGATCACGATCAGTCCGGCGAGGCCGATGTAGCCGAGGCCGTTGAGCGTGAAGAGCAGGCCACCCAGGCCGAGGTGGATGTAGGCCGTCGCAGCGGTGAGGGCGACGATGGCGGCGGTGAGCATGGCGCCGGCGGTGCGGCTGCGCAGGAACTGGGTCACGAGCGGTGTTCCTCCGGGTAGTGCAGTGGTCGACGCCGATATCGACATCGGTTGACTTCGATGCCATGAGTCTCACGGCGCCGGGCACCCACCGAATCGGGCAGTTGGGTGACGAGAAGCTCGGACATGCGTGCCATCGATCGTCGGCCGAATGACGTAGCTCGTGCCCATGAATGCGCTGGATGACCCGCGTCGGGGATGGCGTATCCTCTCGGCGGCCATGACCCGCGCACCCACCCGTCCCGAGCCGGCGTCCACGCCATCGGCGGCCCCACCCCAGCCCGATAGCCACGCGCTGCTCGCCCGCGCGGTGGACGAGGCCGCGCGCCTGCTCCAGGCCGATGGCGCCATGGTCTACCTGGTCGACGGCGATCGGATGCGGTTCGAGGTCGACGCCGGCATCCGCAATGCCGAGGCGCAGCAGCTGATTCGCGACCTGTCGCTGCCGGTCGGGGTGGGCCTGTTCGGTCATGCGGCCGCCAGCGGCGAGGTCGTCGTCTCGGGCGACTACCGGCGCGACCAGCGATTCCCGCACTCCCAGGTCGCCGACCGCATCGTCAACATCGCCAACATGCGGTCCATGGCTGCCGCGCCGCTCATCGCCGACGGCGAGGTGCTCGGCGCCCTCGGCGCCTATTCGTCTCGGATCGATGGGTTCGACGAGTCGGGCATCGCCCTGCTCCGAGCCCTGGCAGACCACGCGGCGACGACCATCGCCAACCAGCGGCTGATCGAACGCCTGGCCCGATCGCAGGAGGAGCTGGCCCGTCTGACCGATGACCTTCGGAGCCACGGCGATGAGCTGGCGCATCGGGTCGAGGCCCAGCGGACGCTGGCCGAGATGGCGACGCAGCTGACCTCGTTGCGCGACCCTTCCGAGGTCCTGGTGCAGACCCTCCGCGAGGCCGTGCGCCTGCTGAAGGGCGACGGCGGCCAGATCGGCATGGTCGCCACCGACGAAGGCGGCAAGCTGCGCTGGGGCGACGGCCACTCGCTGGTCCACGGCGAGCTCACGTCGTTCACCAAGGACGACCACACCACGGTCGACGACGGCGTCTCGGGCAGGGCATTGCTGGAGGGCCGCGTGTCGTGGACGGACGACTACATCGCTGATCCGTCGTTCCCGCACGACGAGCGGTCCGACCGCATCGCGCGGCGCCTGGGCATCCGCGCCGTCATTGCCGCGCCCCTGATCGCGCAGGGCGGGCCGATCGGCGCCATCGGCGTCTATTCCGAGCGGCCCGGCGCATTCGACGCCGACGACGGCGAGCTGCTCGGCCTCCTGGCGGACCAGGCCGCCATCGTGCTGACCAACGCCAGGCTCAACCGCGAGGCCGAGGTGTCGGCCGATCGCCTGGCTCGACGGGTGGAGGCGCAACGCACCCTGGGCGAGATCGCCGCCGCGATCACCTCGCTGCGCGACCCGTCGGCCGTGCTGATGCGCACCATCAAGGAGGCGACCCGCCTGCTGGAGGCGGACAACGTCGTCATCCACCAGGTCCGGCCGGGCAGCCGCGAGCTGGCCGACTATCGCGAGGTGTTCAACGCCGGCCCGGACACGCCGCCCGTGGACGAGGTCACGGTCAGCATCGGCCAGGGCATCGCGGGCCGCGCCATCAGCGAGGGCGCGGTGAGCTGGACCGGCGACTACCTCGAGGACGCGTCGTTCCCACACACCGACAAGGCGGACGAGTGGATCCGACGCTTCGGCTACCGCTCCCAGATGTCGGCGCCGCTGATCGGCGAGGAGGGCGGCGCGCTTGGCGCGATCAGCGCCTACTCGAGCCGGGCAGATGCCTTCGGTCCGGACGATGCGGCGCTGCTTGGCGCGCTCGCCAGCCAGGCCGCCATCGTGCTCGGCAACGCGCGGCTGTACGAGGAGCTCGAGCGCCGCGTCGAGGCGCAACGCTCGCTGGGCGAGATCGCGACGCGCATCACCGCCCTCCGTGAGCCTGGGGACGTCCTGCAGCGGACGCTCGACGAGGCGGTGCGGCTGCTCGATGCCGACGGCGGGCGGATCGAGCTCGTCCACGAACGCGGCGAGCTCCATTGGGCGTTCGGCCACTCCGCCATCGACCTGCCGATCGAGCGGGAGGTCGGCGAGAAGCCGGTCGTGGCGGACGAGGGCGTCTCCGGACGGGCGGTGGCCGAGCGACGCGTCGTGCTGACGGGCGACTATCTCGCCGACGAGAGCTTCGTCCATGCCGAGGCGCCGGACCGCTACATCCGCCAGCACGGCATCCGGTCGGTGATGAGCGCGCCGCTCATCGGGGAGGAGGACGCGATCGGCTCGCTGACGGTCCATTCGCAGACGCGCGAGGCGTTCGACCTCGCCGATGCCGAGCTGCTGGAGGTGCTCGCCAGCCAGGCCGCGATCGCCGTGACCAACGCGCGTCTGTACGAGCAGCTCCGAGAGCGGGTGGACGCACAGCGCGCACTGGCGGCCATCACCGCCGAGATCGCCGAGTTGCACGACCCCGTCGCCGTCCTGCAGCGCACCGCCGAGGAGGCACTGCGCCTGCTGAATGCGGAGAGCGCGATCATCAACCCACTCGAGAACGACGACAGGCTGCTCGGCTGGCCGATCGCATACGCGCCTGCGGATGGCCCCGCCGACGACCTCCCGGTCCGCGTGGGCGACGGCATCAGCGGCGGCGCCATGGCCCAGCGGCGCGTCCTGCGCACCGGCGATTACCTTGCCGACCAAGCCTTCGAGCACACCGAGGAGCTGGATGCCTACATCCGCAGGCGCCAGATGGTGTCGGTCATGACGGCGCCACTCATCAGCAGTGCCGGCGGACTCGGTGCCTTGACGGTGCAGTCCGCGCGACGCAACGCCTTCGACGAGAACGACGAGGACCTGCTGCGACTGCTGGCCGACCAGGCCGCCATCGCCATCACCAACGCCCGGCTGTACGACGAGCTGGGCAACGAGTCGGCCGCGCTGGCCCGCCAGACCGACTCGCAGCGACGGCTGCTCCAGATCAACCAGCGCCTGCTGTCGACGCTCGAGCCGGCCAGCGTGCTCGAGCTCATCGCCGATGGCCTCAAGAGCGTGGTGTGGTACGACAACCTGGCCGTCTACCGCGTCGAGGATGCCGATGACAGCGTCCTGCGGCCGGTCCTGGCGCGCGACCGCAACGCGACCGCGGTGCTCGACTTCGTCATCCCGCGCGGCCAGGGGCTGACCTGGTGGACCATCGACCACCGCGAGCCGGTGCTGCTGAACTCGGCGCTGCGCGACGAGCGCATCGTGCAGATCCCGAACACGCCTGTCGAGGACGAGGCGATCATCGTGGTGCCGCTGATCTCCGGCGACGAGGTCATCGGCGCCATGAACATCAGCCGCACCGGGGGCGCCGAGGTCGCCTTCACCGATGCCGACTTCGAGCTGGTGCAGCTCTTCGCCGCGCAGGCGGCCGTCGCCATCACCAACTCTCGACTGTACGAGCAGCTCCGCGAGCGGGCCGACGCGCAGCGCTCACTGGCCGAGATCGCCGCGCAGATCGCCTCGCTGCACGAGCCGCAGACCGTTCTCGACCGCGCGGTCGCGGACGCGGCGCGGCTGCTGGGCGCCGACCGCGCCCAGATCAACCTGCTCAGCGACGATGGACGTCACCTCGACCCGCCGATCACGGCCGCGCCCATCCCGCCGTCGGACGACGACGTCGTCGTCCCGATCGGTTCCGGCATCGCCGGCATGGCGGCGGCTGAGAGGCGCGTGCGCTGGACCGGCAACTATCTCGGCGACCAGGCATTCCCGCACGACGAGGGCGACGCCTGGATCGAGCGCCAGCAGATCCACTCGATGATGGCGGCACCCCTCGTCGGCCCGAACGGGCTGATCGGCACGATCACCATCCAGTCGACCGCACGGAGCGCCTTCGGAAGTGACGACGCCGAGCTCCTCAAGCTCCTTGCCGACCAGGCGGCGATCACGCTCACCAACGCCCGCCTCTACGCCGAGCTGGAGGAATCCGAGCGGCGCTACCGTCACCTGGTCGACTACTCGCCCGACATCGTGTGGAGCATCGACGCCGAGGGCCGCTTCACCTTCTTCAGCGAGTCGCTGGAGGCGCGGACCGGCATCAAGCCCGAGGACCTCCTCGGCAAGCCCTTCAGCACGCTCGGTGGCGAGGAGACGTTCCCGGGCGTCACGGCGGCGTGGGAGGCGTTGAGCAACGATCCGGCCAGCGAGCAGCGCATCCGGCTTTCGCTGCCGCTCCCCGACGGTCGGATCAGCCAGAGCGAGATCGCGGCCACCGGCATCATCGTCGACGGCAAGTTCGCGGGTGCGCACGGCTCGCTGCGCGACATCAGCGAGCGCGAACGGTTGGAGGGTGACCTGCGCACGCAGGCCGCGGAGCTCGCTGCCAGCCAGGAGCGAGCGCACCTCGCGCGCGAGCTGCACGACTCGGTCACGCAGGCCCTGTTCAGCATGGGCCTCACGCTGCGGACGCTCGAGATCCTGCTCGGGACCGACACGGAGGCGGCACGCGACAAGCTCGCCGAGCTGCGCGAGCTCCAGAAGGACGCCCTGGCGGAGATGCGGACGCTGATCTTCGAGCTGCGTCCTTCGTCGCTCGAGTCCGATGGCCTGGTCCAGGCGCTGCGCACCCACGCCACGGCCGTCCAGCGCCGGACCGGGCTGACCATCGTGGTCGACGCCGAGCCGATCGATCGGCTGCCGCTGGCGGCCGAGGAGGCGCTCTACCGCATCGGCCAGGAGGCGTTGCACAACGTCGTCAAGCACGCCAATGCGTCGAATGCCGCCATCCGCATCGCGCGCGAGCGCGACTCGGTGCTCCTCGCGGTCAGTGACGACGGCGTCGGCTTCGCGCCGGACGCGGTGCCGCGCGGACAGCACCTGGGCCTGATCGGCATGCGTCAGCGCGTCGACCTGGTTGGGGGCGAGCTGCGCATCGAGAGCAAGGCCGGGCGCGGGACGAGGATCGAGGCGTCCGTGCCGGTCGGAGACACGTCGGCCGAATGACGTAGGGGCCGCTGGGCCAAGTGCCCACTGGTCGCTTCACCCGCCGTGGCGATAGGCTGGTTGCATGTCACCCAGCCCGCGATCCGTCACACCCTCCGCACCCAGGGTGGTGATCGTCGACGCGGATCGCAGGGTGCAGCAGAGCCTCGCCGACCTGCTTGGCATCGGCGGCGAGGTCCGGGTCGTCGGCCGCGCCAGTGACGTGCGCGCCGCTCTCGAGATGGTCGAGGAGACTCGACCGGACGCTATCCTCGTCGATCCGCGCCTGCCCGACGTGGACGCCGGGGTCGCCCTGATTCGTGGGCTGGAGACCGCGTGGCCCGAGCTCCGGATCGTGCTCACCGGCTGGAGCGACACCGAGGGGCACGCGGCCCTGAGCGGCCGGCAGTGCCGCTACGTCAGCAAGTCGGGCTCGCCCGAGGACTTCGTCTCTACCCTCGTCGCCTGCTGCAGCGCCTGATCGACGGCCGCTAGAGGCCCATCGCCGTGCGGATCGCGCCGAGCTCTGCCGGGATCGGCGTCAGGGTGCCTTCCTCCCCCTGGATCGCGTCGGGATCCTTGAGGCCATGCCCGGTCAGCACGCACACGACCACTTCCTGCGAGCCGATGCGCCCCTCGCGCGCCAGCCGGCGCACACCGGCCACGCCCGCCGCCGAGGCGGGCTCGCAGAAGATGCCCTCGAGCTCGACGATCCGACGCTGCGTGTCGAGGATCTCGTCATCGCTGACCGCTTCGATCAGGCCGCCGGACTCGTCGCGCGCGGCGACCGCCCCGTCCCACGAGGCGGGATTGCCGATCCGGATTGCCGTCGCGACCGTCTCCGGCTCGGCCACCGGCTCGCCGCGCACGATCGGTGCGGCGCCCTCGGCCTGAAAGCCGAGCATGCGGGGCAGGCGATGACCGTCCGCCGCATACCGCCGGAAGCCGCGCCAGTAGGCGGTGATGTTGCCGGCATTCCCGACCGGCAGGGCGAGCGCGTCGGGCGCGCGCCCGAGGGCGTCGACGATCTCGAACGCGCCCGTCTGCTGGCCCTCCAGGCGGTCCGGGTTGATCGAGTTGACCACCACGGCCGAGCCGTCCTCGCCGATGCGTCGCACGGCGTCCAGCGCTGCGTCGAAGTTTCCGTCGACCATGATCATCCTCGCCCCCGCCGCCAGCGCCTGGGCCAGCTTGCCGCGCGCCACCTTTCCGGCCGGGAGGATCACGTAGCAGGGGAGCGCAGCGGCGGCCGCGTAGGCGGCCGCCGATGCCGAGGTATTGCCGGTCGAGGCGCACACGACCGCGCGCGCGCCGGTCGCGAGGGCGCGGTTGACGGCCAGGACCATGCCGCGGTCCTTGAAGCTGCCCGTCGGATTGGTGCCCTCGAACTTGAGATGCAGGTTCGCCAGCCCGATCTCTTCGCCAAGCCGACGGGCGTGGATCAGCGGCGTGCCGCCCTCCCCGAGCGTGATGGCGAATCGTTCGCCATCGCGTGCCAGGATGTCGCGATAGCGCTCCAGAAGCGGGATCGGTGCGGGGCTCACGAGCCCGAGTATAGGAACCGGCACCTATCATCCCGGCGATGAAGCGAGCCGCGCCCTGCGCTCAGCGCGCGGCGCCCTGGGCGCATTGGGCGATCGCGATCGAGCTGTCTGCACTCGGTGTCGTGCTGGCGGCCTTCGCCGCGCTCGTGATCGGCGTCATCTCGATCGGCTCACCGCTGCACTGGGACGAGGCGGTGTATGCCGTGCGTGCTCGATCCTGGGTGGACCCGGACGCGGTCCTCAGTGGCTGGTCGCACATCCGTCCGCCGCTCCTGCCGATGGTCGCCGGCGTGCCGGTGCTGGCCGGTGGCGCCGAATGGCAGTTGCGCGCGATCGGGCTGGTCGCCGGCATCGGCCTCCTCGTCGCGGCGTGGTGGACGGCGCGCATGCTGGTCGGCCCGGTTGCGGGCGTGCTCGCCGCGGCCGTCCTTGCGGGCAGCCCGACGCTCATCAAGGAGAGCGGCACGCTGCTGACCGATGTCCCCGCCGCGGCCCTCCTGCTGGCGGCATCGGCGCTGGTGTGGTGGAGCCTCGAGGAGCGGCCGCGACCGGGTCGAGGGCTCGCGCTCGCCGCCGCGGTCGGCGGGCTCGCCTTCCTGATGCGGTACGGATCGGTCGTGGTGCTCGCGCCGATGGCGTTCGTGACCCTCGTGCTGTGGTGGCGCCAGGTTTGGGCACACCGCCGGGCCTCGCTCGCCGCGCTGGCCGTCGCCGCGGTGCTTGCGGCCGGCCACGTCGCGTGGTCGATGATCCAGACCGGCGCACCGCTCGGCATCCTGATCGACGCCCAGAACGTCGTCTCCGGCGACCCGCGCGACCTCCCGATCCGCGACTACCGCGGCTACATCGGCTTCAGGCTGGCCGGATCGATCGGCGCGACGGTGATGCGCCTCGGCGTCGACAGCCTTGCGGTGGCTGCCCTGGCGGCCGCCCTGTGGCCGCGATGGACGCGCGAGCTGCGCGGCGCCCTCTTCCTGCTGCTGCCCGCCTTCGCGCAGATCGTCCTCGTCACGCGCGGGGTCGGCCACGCCGAGCCACGCTTCTTCATCTACTCGACCGCGTGCCTCGTCATCTGCGGCGTGGCGCTGGTCGCGGCGGTGCTGCGCGTGTTGCCCGCGATCCTGCGGTGGCCGCTGGTGGCCGCCATCGGCGTTGCGCTGGTGCTTGCGCTGCCAGCCGCGATCGACGACGCGCGGACACGGACGGAGGACATCGCGCGCTACTACCACCGCTTCGAGGTGGCCGCCCGCGCCATCGCGGCCGAGGGGGACCCCGACTGCGGCATCGTCGGCGGCGGCTATCCGATCCTGGCGTGGTATTCCGGCTGCGAGACCAACGTGCTGCGCACCCCACCCGGCGCCAACCTCGAGGCCGCGGACCGCTGGGCGGTCATCTTCGGCGATCCCGACGAGATCGATCTGACCGCGCCGATCTCGGCGGCCGTCCAGAGCGTCGCCATTGGACCCCCGCTGCGCATTGCCGATGCGACGACCGGCGACGCGCTGGCGCTTGCGTGGCGGATCCGAGCGCCCTAGCGGCCGGTCAGGGCCTCGCGCACGATGCGCTCCTGCTCCACCTGGTGCACTGCGGGATAGCCCTCGGCGGGGCGTGACCGCTCGGGACGGCTGATGTCGCCGAGCGGGATCTTGTACGGCACCAGGTGCCGGATGCGCGGGAGCACGAACTTGCGCGCGCCCATGTTGCGCGGCTCCTCCTGGACCCAGGCGAACGATTCGATCTTCGAGTATCGGTCGATGACGGGCTGGAGCTCGTCGGTCGGGAACGGATACAGGCGCTCGACGCGGACGATGGCCACGTCGGTGGCAGCCGCGAAGGCATCGGCGCCGATGAGGTCGTAGTACACCTTGCCGCTGCACAGCAGCAGCCGGCGAACGGTGGCGGCCGACTTGGCATCGGCGAAGCGCGGGTCGTCCAGGACCGGGCGGAAGGTGCCGGTCGTCAGCTCCGACGGACGGGACGCGGCGGCGGGCAGACGCAGCAGCGACTTGGGCGTCATCACCACCAGCGGCCGGGCGTCGTGGTGACGCGCCTGGCGCCGCAGCAGGTGGAAGTACTGGCCGGGCGTGGTCGGGTTGACGACGCGAATGTTGCCCTCGGCGCCCAACGCCAGGAAGCGCTCGAGGCGCGCGGACGAATGTTCCGGCCCCGACCCTTCGTAGCCGTGCGGCAGGAGCAACGTCAGGCGCGACGTCTGTCGCCACTTGGCGAGGCCGCTGACCAGGAACTGGTCGATGATGATCTCGGCGCCGTTGACGAAGTCCCCGTACTGCGCCTCCCACAGAACCAGCGCCTCGGGGGCGGTGACGGCGTAGCCGTACTCGAATCCAAGGGACGCGTACTCGCTGAGCGGAGAGTTGTGCAGCTCGAAGCTCGCCTTGCTGCCGGGCAGGTGCTCGAGCGGCACGTGCCGCTCGCCCGTCGTTGCGTCCCACAATCCGGCGTGGCGCTGGCTGAACGTGCCGCGCACCGTGTCCTGGCCGCTGAGCCGGATCGGCGTTCCCTGGCGCAGCAGCGTGCCGAAGGCGAGGAGCTCGGCGTGCGCCCAGTCGATGTGCGGCTCCTCGGAGTCGAGCGCCACCGCTCGACGTTCGAGCTGCCTGACCAGCTTGGGATGCACGGTGAAGCCATCGGGAACGGCACCGATGCCGGCGTTGACCTCCCGCAGCACGTCGAGCTTCACCGCCGTCCTGGGCTCCGCGATCTCCTCGGGGGCGATCGCCTCCGAGCCGCGATCGAGCTCGCGCTCACCCTCCTCGGGCCCGGTGCGCAGGGCCGCCTGGCGCTTGGCCAGGTCGCGCTGCACCTGCTTCGCCATCGCCTCGGCGTCGTCGCGACCGATCACCCCGAGCTCGACGAGCTGCCCCTGGTACAGCTCGCGCACACTCGGGTGGTCGTCGATGCGCGCGTACATCGCCGGCTGCGAGTACGCCGGCTCGTCACCCTCGTTGTGGCCGTAGCGCCGGTAGCCGACGAGGTCGATCACGACGTCGTGTCCGAACTGCTCGCGATACATCATCGCCAGGCGCGCGGCGGCCAGGCACGCCTCCGGATCGTCGGCGTTGACGTGGATGATCGGCGCGTCGAAGCCCTTGGCCAGGTCGGAGCTGTAGTCGGTCGACCGTCCCTCGCGCGGTCCCGTGGTGAAGCCGACCTGGTTGTTGGCGATCAGGTGGACGGTCCCGCCAGTGGCGTACCCGTCCAGGCGCGCCAGGTTGAGCGTCTCTGCCACGACGCCCTGCGCCGCGAAGGCGGCGTCGCCGTGAATGAGGAGGGGGAGCGTCTTGGAGTGGTCGACCTTGGCCACCGGCCCGCTGCGGTCGGTCTGGTCGGCGCGCGTGCGGCCCTCGATGACCGGGTCGACCGCCTCCAGGTGGCTGGGGTTGGGGGAGAGGATGACCCGGACCTCGGCGTCGTCCTCCGCCAGGAACGAGCCCTCGGCGCCCAGGTGGTACTTGACGTCGTCGGAGCCGCCCTTCGGCGCCGTCGGTGCCTCGCCGCCGGCGCGACCCGCCTCGAACTCGGACAGGATGGCTTCGTAGCTGACACCGACGACGTGAGCGAGCACGTTCAGCCGGCCGCGGTGCGCCATGCCGATGACGACCTTGCGCGCGCCGTGATCGGCGGCATCACCCAGGATGACGTCCAGCATCGGCACCATGGTGTCCAGCCCCTCGATGCTGAACCGCTTCTGGCCCAGGTAGGCCCGGTGCAGGAAGCGCTCGAGCCCCTCGACGCTGATGAGCCGCTCGAGCAGCGCGACGCGGTCCTCGTTCTCCATCGGCGCCCGGTGCTCGCCTGACTCGATGACCTGGCGCAGCCAGACGCGTTCGGTGTGCGAGCCGATGTGCTCGACCTCGTAGGCGATCGTGCCCGTGTACGTCTCCTTGAGGTGCGGCAGTGCCTCGGCCAGCGTCGCGCCGGGGACGTAGATGCGCAGCAGCTCCGCGGGGATTGCGGCCATGGCGGCATCGGTCAGGCCAAGTGGTCCGGGATCCAGCGCCGGATCGCCCACCGGCTCCGAGCCGAGCGGGTCGAGCCGCGCGGCAAGGTGGCCGAAGTGGCGATAGGCCTTGACGAGTGCCATCGCCGCGGCAACCGCCTTGAGCTGCTCGTAGGTATCGGTGCCGCTGGCGGCCGGTGGCGGAGCCCCCGCCGACTCGGCCGGCGCCGGCATCGGCGCAGCCGTCGCGACGTCGGCCGCGCGCGCGCCCATGGAGGCGAAGGCATCGGCATAGAAGCCTTCCTCCCCGCTCAGCAGCCCGTCCATGTGACGCAGGAAGATGCCCGACTCGGCGCCCTGGATGATGCGGTGGTCGTACGTGCTGGTGAGCGTCATCCGCCGGTCGCCGCCGACCGTGCGAATGGTGCCGGTCGCCACGATCGTGCCCTGGTTCGGCATCAG
Organism: Candidatus Limnocylindria bacterium; assembly: GCA_036380955.1. Lineage (GTDB taxonomy): Bacteria > Chloroflexota > Limnocylindria > QHBO01 > QHBO01 > JACDBZ01. Next base: position 20,456 of record DASVDT010000029.1, read on the forward strand.
GCGCGGCACGCTCATGGTGGTTCCCAGCGTGCCGGGATTGGTGAGGGTGATGGTCGCGCCGACGTAATCGTCCGGTCCGAGCTTGTTGGTCCGCGCCTTCTCGACGAGCTCCTCGTAACGAGCGTGGAAGTCCGCAAAGTCCATCCCGTCGGCGCCCTTGATGACGGGGACGACGAGGAAGCGCGAGCCGTCCTTGCGCTCCACGTCGACCGCCAGGCCCAGGTTGATCCGGCCTGGATCGACCCGGTATGCCTGGTCCTCGATGGTGGTGAAGTAGTGGCTCATGGAGCGCTGCTCCTTGGCCGCCAGGACGATCGCCCAGCCGATGAGGTGGGTGAAGCTCACCTTGCGCGGCGCGATCCGGCCGTTGAGCTCCTTGCGCCTCGCCTCGAGCGTCGCGACATCGATGTCGCGGAAGCTCGTCGCGGTCGGTACGCCCAGGCTGGCGACCATGTTCTGCGCCAGGCGGGCTGCCGGTCCCTTGATCGGGGTGGCGCCGTCGGGGATTGCCGGCGTTGCGGGCGCCGTCGTGGCGTCCTTCGGCGCGGCTTGCTGCGCCGCCGCCATCGGCTGCTGGTTTCCGTTCTGCGCGGTCGGACGAGCCTGCACCGGCTCGAAGCCGCCGGCGCCGGAGTCGAAGAGCTCGCGCCACTGGTCGCCCACGCTCGACGGATCCGCCCGGTACTGCTCGTAGAGGTCGGCTACATACCCGGCGTTGACGAGATTGAGCGTGTCGAGTGCATCCGATCGCGAGGCGGCCATGTCACCTCAAGGATACGCGAGGTGGCTGCGGCGGTCCGCTCGGCGCGTGCCTGGCACGCGACCGCTGTCGCCAGACTCACTGCGCGGTGTGCGCGCGGAGCCTCGCCCGGCCCCGGTTTCGCCGTAGGTCCCCCCTTGCCCACCGTGATTCACGGCGGGGCCGACATTCCGGCGACGCCCTACCCCAACACCGCGCCGCGTGTCGTCCAGGTGTGAATCTGGCGCAACCTGCGCCGCCGCGACTGTCAGCCCGCCGTATCGCCGCGCGACAGGAGCCCTCGCGCCAGCAGCACCACGCCGATGGCGATCACGGCCGCGGGCAGGACCCACTCGGCGAGCGGCAGCCGCTCGCCGCTGAGGCCGATGACTCCCTCGAAGAACAGGAAGCCGACCGCGAACAGTGCCAGCCCGCCCAGGAAGCCCCAGAAGCCGTTTCGGATCGCGCCGCCGTCGCCGCTGCGGACGCCCCAGATCGCCATGCCCAGGCCGCTTGCCGCGGGGCCGACCAGCGCCCACGCGTACGCCCACGTTGCCCACAGGCCCGTGGCGTTCTGGTAGGCCAGCACAAGCCCGACGGTGGTGACCACCGCGCCGCCGATGACCATGCCCTGCTCGAGGTTGACGAACAGCCCAAGGAACAGGAGCACCGCGCCGATGGCGACGATGATGAATGGCCAGCCGATGTCGCCGATGCCGATGTCGGCGAGCTGTCCGACGAACAGCAGCGCGCCGATGACCACGAGCACGAGCCCGAGCGCGATGGCCGGCGAGCGTTCGCCGCTGTTGGACGGCATGTCGGTCACGCCTGAATGGTAGCGCTCGTTGGCGACTGTCCGCCGTAGGATGATCGCCATGGATCTCAACGCCGATCTCGGCGAGAGCTTCGGCGCCTGGACGATGGGCGACGATGCCCGGCTGGTCGAGCACCTGACCAGCGCGAACCTGGCCTGTGGCTTCCACGCCGGCGACTTCCGCGTCATGGAGGCCACCGTCGCGCTCTGCCGCGATGCGGGCGTCGCCGTCGGTGCACAACCGGGATATCCCGACCTGCTCGGATTCGGCCGGCGTCCGCTTCCCTTCGAGCCGGACGAGGTCGAGTCGCTGGTGCGCTACCAGATCGGCGCGCTCGAGGCGTTCTGCCGCGCCGCCGGCGTCGAGATGCAGCACGTCAAGCCGCACGGCGCCCTCTACAACCAGGCGGCTGCCGATCCGATGCTGGCAGGGGCCATCGCCAGGGCGGTGGCTCGATTCAGCCGTGAGCTCGCGCTGTTCGGGCTGGCGTCCTCCGAACCGATGGCGGCCGCGGCAGCCGATGCCGGCCTTCGCTTCGTGCCCGAGGCCTTCGCTGACCGCCGCTATCTGCCGGACGGGTCGCTCCAGCCGCGTGCCCAGGCCGGCGCCGTCATCGAAGACGCCGCCGACGCCGCGGCCCAGGCATTGATGATCGCCACCGAGGGTGGCGTGATCGCCGTCGACGGCTCGCGCGTGGCATTGCGGGCGGAGTCGATCTGCTGCCACGGCGACACGCCGGGGGCGGTCGGCATCGCCGCGGCGGCGCGCGCCGCTCTCGAGGCCGGCGGGGTGAGGGTCGAGCCGCCCGCGCATCGATGATTCGTCCCTTTGGCGAGTCGGCCCTGCTGGTCGAAACCGGCGATGCCAATCGAGCGCAGGCCCTTGCACGTGCCGTCCGAGACTCGATGCCAGACGCGGTCGCCGTCGTCCCCGCGCTCGAATCGCTGCTCGTCGAGCTGGACGCGTCCACCGACCTCGAGGGCGCCGCGCGACGGCTCGAGCAGGTGGCGGCCGGCACGGCGGCCGTGGCACCGGCCGGTCGGGACATCACCATCCCCGTCACGTACGGCGGCCCCGGTGGCCCGGACCTCGCCGACGTGGCGAGGATGTGCCGGCTCTCCGAGGCCGAGGTCATCGAGCGCCACCTCGGGAGCGAGCTGCGTGTGCTGTTCCTTGGCTTCGCGCCGGGCTTTGCGTACCTCGGCAGGCTCGACGAAGGGTTGCACGTGCCGCGACTCGCCACGCCTCGAACGCGGACGCCCGCCGGGTCGGTGGCCATCGCCGATTCGATGAGCGGCATCTACCCGGCCGACCTGCCGGGCGGGTGGTGGATCATCGGCCACACCGACCTGGCGATGTTCGATCCGCATCGCGATCCGCCCGCGCTGCTCGCGCCCGGCGACCGCGTCCGCTTCGAGCGGGTGGGCTCGTGATCGAGGTGATGGAGGCCGGGCCGCTGACATCCGTCCAGACGGCGTCGGGACGTCCGGCGTGGCGCCACGCCGGAGTGCCCGTCGGCGGAGCTGCCGATGCCTGGAGCGCGCGGCTCGCGAACCGGCTGGCCGGCAACGACGACGAAGCGCCGCTGCTCGAGATCACGCTCGGCGGCGCGCTGCTGCGCTTCGAAGAGGCGGCGGTGATCGCCATGACCGGGGGCACGCGTGCCACGATGGCTGGCATCGACCTGCCCACCGCCACGGCCGTCGCGATGCGCGCCGGCTCGCAGCTGAGCGTCAGCGGCGGCGACGGTGCGCGCGGGTACCTGGCGGTGGGTGGAGGCATCGAGGTCGACGAGGTCCTCGGCTCGCGGTCGACGGACCTGCGCAGCGGCTTCGGGGGACACGAGGGCCGCGCGCTGCGCCGCGGCGACCGGCTCAGGATCGGTCCCGCGAGCGGCCCATCCGGGCGATGGACGGGGAAGCGGGACGACGGGCCCATGCGCGTCGTGCCCGGCCCGCACGGTGACCCGGGCGAGATCGTCGGCGAGTGGATCGTCGGCGTGGAGGCCGACCGCATCGGCGTGCGTCTCGACGGGCGGCGGTTGACCGGAGGCGAAGTGCCGTCGATGGGGCTTCCGCTCGGCGCCGTCCAGGTGCCGCCGGACGGACGTCCGATCGTGATGCTCGCCGACCGCCCGGTGACCGGCGGCTACCGGGTGCCCGCCTGCGTCATCGGCGCCGACATCGGCCGGGTAGCCCAGCTGAAGCCCGGGGATCAGCTCACGCTGGTATCGGTTTCACTCCGGGCGGCGCGTGACGCGATGCGGCGGGCAGAGGAAGAGCTCGCCGCCATCGAACCGGTGGAGGGGTCTGGCGACGAGCTCGGATGGGCCGGATCGCACCGCTGAGCTAGGTGGGCGTGACCTCGTCCTGCGGCCGGAAGACGAGGCGCTGGGCGCCGTCATCGGCCGGCGTGACGTCGATGGCTGCGTCCTGAAGCGGCTCCGCGACCTCGGGCGCGACGAAGACCTTGAGACCGTCCCGCTCGGTCACCTGGTCGCCCGCGGCGGGCGAATCGGTGAAGCCAAGCGCGACGGTGATCTCTCCGGGCTCCGACGCCTCTGCGTAAATGCGCAGGCCATGGTCGTCGGGGACGTCCTGCCCGCGTCGGAGGGCGGTGATCAGCTCTGCTGCGTCGTGGGTGATCTGAAGCACGGGTTCTCCTTGGGATGGGTACCTCCCCCGGGGCCGCAAGACCGATACCACCCGTCGTCTTTGGGGCCCGGTGTCTTGACGACATGTGGCGGTTCGGGAGCGTCGCTGGTGCCATGTGTCGCGAGGGGGACGTTAGGCGCGTCGCGCGCCGAGTCGGTGCGGCGCTTGAGCGTAGCGGGAGCCCGCTGCGAGCCGCGCGGCCACCTTGGACGCGCCCAAGGTCCGCATCGGCGACCGCTGGTTCCAAACCGCGCGGGCGTCAGCTGAACAGGCCGCGGAGGACCTCGGGACTGACGTTGCGGCCGGTCGTCACCACGGCGACGTTGCGACCCGCCACCTCGACCCGCCCCGTGCGCAGCGCCGCGATCCCGAGGGCTGCGCTGCCCTCGAGGAGGATGTGCGGCACCTCGATCGCCCAGCGCATCGAGTCGGCGATCTCGTCCTCCTCGATCAGCACGACCTCGTCCACCAGCTGACGGTTGAGCTTCCAGGTGATGCTGGTTCGCTCGATGTTGCCGGCCACGCCATCGGCCATCGTTGGCGCGATCGGCATCGGCTCGGTCGAGCCGGTCTCGAAGTAGGCATACATCGGCGGACTGGCAGCTGGCTGCACGCCGATGAGGCGCAGGCCCGGCTTGACCGCCTTGGCCCACAGGCCGATGCCGGCGATGAGCCCTCCACCTCCGATCGGCACGACGATGGTGTCGACGTCGGGCCAGTCCTCGAGGATCTCGACCGCGACCGTCGCCTGACCGGCGATGACCTCGGGATCGTTGTAGGGCGGGATGTAGATCGCATGGCCGGCGTCGTCACGGCGCCTGGCCTCGGCTTCGGCGTCGTCGGTGTCGTTGCCAGTCAGCTCGACGGTGATGCGATTCGTCTCCAGCGCGCGCAGCCGCTCCAGCTTGGCAGGGGAGACGCTGCGCCCGACGAGGACCGTGAGCCGCATGCCGTGCCGGATGGCGGCCGTGGCGGTCGCGATGCCGTGGTTGCCGCTGCTGGCGGTGACGAGTGCCGCCTCGGGCCTGCCCTCGGCGATGACGGCGACCTTGTTGTGCGCGCCGCGCGTCTTGAAGGCGCCGGTGGGCTGGACCTCCTCGCGCTTCAG
>DASVDT010000030.1:0-11859 GCA_036380955.1 Candidatus Limnocylindria bacterium
GTCCGCCATCCGCGGCGCATCCGGGCCCCGCTCCAACTGGTCAAGCGAGCGCTTCGGCGCTGGCAACCCGGCTTGGCCAGCCTCATCGAGGCGGGGCAATATCGCACGCGCGACATCGCGGGAGAGATCACCGCAGCGAACCGTGCAGGACTCCTGGCTGGGGACGGTTACGACCTCATATTCGCGCACGATATCCCGGTCCTGCCGCTCGCCCTGGAGCTGAGGGACGCGTGGCAGTGCGGCGTCGTGTGTGACCTGCACGAACTCTTCGCCGAACAGACAGCATGGATCTTGTCGGAGACCGGCCGCCGGTACTGGCGGTCCGTCGAAGCTCGCCTGCGAAGCGTGGATGGAATCCTCGCCGTCAACCAGGGCGTGGCCGACTACGTCGAGGAGCGGTACTCGCCCGCCGCTCCCGTCGTGGTCGTCCACAACTCGCTGCCGTACTTGCCCGCGGATGTCGTTCGAAACGGCCCAAAGCTGACCGACTTCTTCGGAATCCCGCCTGACGCCCGGACGATGGTCTGGGCTGGGACGCTGCGGGCGCAGACCAATCTAGAAACGCTCGTTCGTGGATTTGGGATGGCGCGCCTCGATGGCTGGGTCCTCGCGATCGTGGGGGACGGTCCACTGCGAGAGCGGCTCGACCGGCTTGTTGCCGATGAACACCTGCAGGAGACGGTGTTTCTGGGTAGGCGGGCGGCACAAGACGACCTAGTGCCACTCGCTGCATCGGCGCACGTCGGGCTCCTGCCGTACCTACCGGAGTCGTACAACCTCCGGATCGCCACGCCGAACAAGCTCTTCGAGTACTTCCAGGCGCGCATCCCGATCGCCACGACCGATCTCCCGGAGATCGCGCGCATCGTCAGCCAGACGCGGAGCGCGCGCTTCGTCGATTTCTCGTCGCCTGAGTCCACGGCCGCAGGTCTGCGGAGGTTCGTGGAGGACGACCTTCGCGAGATCACCGAGGAACAGCTCGAGGACGCGGCACGCCGTTTCTCGTGGGAACGCGACGAAGAGCGACTCATGAGCATCGTCGAGCACGTCAGCGGACGTCGCCCGGTCGTGCGTGGCGAGACGAGCTGAGCTCCTCGCTCGGGACCTGGGCTCAGGCCATCGGCTCGCGCAGCGAGTACGCCTTCCGGACGGACGCTTCAGCGACGACCATCTGAAGGCGTTTTGCCTCGACCATCCGGGCGTCGACCGGCGCGACCGCGGCGCGTTCGATGCGGCGCCCCTTCCACCGTGTGACGAATGCCTCGATCTGCGCGACCGACGCTTCGACCCCATCCTCGCGATTGGGGAGCTCGAGGAGGAAGGGTGCTCCGTCCGGGAAGGCGGTCTCACGGTGGGCCATGATGACCGGGATGCCATACGCCAGGTACTCGGCGATCTTCAGGGCCGACGCCTCGGATAAGCCCTTGCGATGGAGCGCCAGCGGCCCGATCGCGACATCTGCGGCGGCCATGAGGGGCAGGTAATCGTCTCGCTGGAGGAACCCGTGGATGTGCAGGTTGGCTGGCGGATCGGCGAACTCGTCGCGGTCCGGACCGACGACGTCGATACGCCAGGTCGGGAAGAGTTCCGCCAGGCGCGCGACCTTATCGATTCCGGACCACGCCATGCGTGGCGATGCGATGAAGACGAGGCGCGGCTCGGCGTTGTCGGGCGCGGGGAGGTCTGGATAGTCAGTCACGTCGATGCTGTTCGGCAGCACGCTCGTGGGTCGGTCGAGCCGCCGCAGCTCGGGATGGCGGGCGAGCTCTCCAGTCACGACGATGATGCGGCGCGCGCGTCGCAGCAGGCGATCACGGGTGAGACGCGCGTACCAGTAGCGAAGCGGCGAGCGGATGCGGTATTCGTCGAGGTCGTCCAGATCGCCGCCGACGACCGTTGGAAACAGGGCGGCCAGCATCAGCAGGCTGGGCGAGACGGTCGTATGGCGGAGGTAGATCACATCCGGTCGCCACAGCGCGACCCGGAGGGACAGGAGCTCACGCGCCACGAAGCGGCCGACCATGCCGAGGCGGGACGAGGTCACCGCGACGACGTGCGGCTGGCCGCGCCAGTCGGCCTCGGTCCCGGCCTCGCAGCGGACGAAGACCCCCACGCTGACGCCGGATTCCGGCCGGCCCCACGCGCTGGCCTGGTCGAGCACGAGTCGCCGCACGCCGGATCCGCGGCCGCCGATGCCGTGGGCGAGGCACGCGATCTTGATGCGCCGCTTCACGACGCGCTTCGATGCCGCTCGTACCACTCGATCGTCCGGCGCAGGCCCTCCTCGAAGGATGTCCTCGCCTCGAAGCTGAACAGCTCGCGTGCCCTCGAGGTGTCGAGTGCCCGACGCGGCTGTCCATCCGGCTTGGAGGTATCCCAGCGGACTTCGCCGTCGTACCCCGTCAGGCGCACGATCAGCTCGACCAGGTCACGGATCCTGATCTCGCGGCCGACGCCGAGGTTGACCGGCTCGGCACCGTCGTACCGCTCGGCGCCGAGCACGATGCCCTGGGCCGCGTCGTCGACGTAGAGGAACTCGCGGGAGGCGGAACCCGTGCCCCAGACCTCGATGTGGGGCTCGCCGGCTTCCCGCGCATCGACTGCCTTCTTGATCAGGGCCGGGATGACGTGCGAGGACGCCGGATCGAAGTTGTCGCCCGGCCCGTAGAGGTTCACCGGGATGAGGTGGATGACGTCGAAGCCGTATTGCTGGCGGTACGCCTGGCCCTGGACGAGGAGCATCTTCTTGGCGACGCCGTACGGCGCGTTGGTCTCCTCGGGGTACCCGTTCCAGATGTCGTCCTCGTGAAACGGGACGGGCGTGAACTTGGGATACGAGCAAACGGTGCCGATCTGCACGAACTTGTCGACACCGGCCAGGCGTGCCTGCTCCATGAGCTCGATGCCCATGATCGCGTTCTCGTAGAAGAACCTGCCCGGATTGTCCCGATTGGCGCCGATGCCACCGACGACGGCGGCAAGGTGGATCACGATGTCCGGGTGTCCCTGGTCGAGTGCGGCGCGGATCCCGTCGTGCGTGCGCAGGTCGTACTCCCGGCTGCGCGGGACGAAGATGTCGGACGCGCCCGCGCCCTCGAGGCGCGCGACGACGGCCTTGCCCAGGAAGCCGCCGCCACCGGTCACCATCACCCGGCGCTCGGACCAGAAGGTTGGCGTCATGTCGCGGTCGCGGCGGCCGTCTCGTCGGCGAGCATGTGCTCCTGCGGGTCGAGCCCGGCCTCGCGCAGGTCGGACTCGAGCATCAGGCGAACGAGCTGCGGCAATGTCGTGCGTGGCTCCCATCCGAGAACCTTCCGTGCCTTCGTGGCGTCGCCGCACAGTTGATCCACTTCGGTGGGGCGGAAGTATCTTGGGTCGACCTCGACGAACTCGGACCATTCGCGACCGACAAGCGCGAACGCCAGCTCGACGAACTCGCGAACCGAGTGCATCTCTCCGGTCGCCACGACGTAGTCGTCCGGCTCCGGCTGCTGGAGCATCATCCACATCGCCTCGACGTACTCGCGAGCGTAGCCCCAGTCGCGCTTGGCGTCGAGGTTGCCGAGGTACAGCTTGTCCTCGGTGCCGGCGACGATCGCTGCGATCCCGCGCGTGATCTTGCGGGTCACGAAGGTCTCGCCGCGCCGAGGTGACTCGTGGTTGAACAGGATGCCGTTCGCGGCGAACAGGTTGTACGCCTCGCGGTACTGGACCGTCATCCAGTGCGAGAAGAGCTTGCTGACGGCGTACGGGCTGCGCGGGTAGAACGGCGTCGTCTCGGACTGCGGCGTCTCGCGCACCATGCCGAACATCTCGCTGCTGCCGGCCTGATAGAAGCGAACCGGGTAGTCGGCGTGCCGGATGGCCTCGAGCAGGCGAAGGGTGCCCATGCCGGTCGTATCGGCGGTGAATTCCGGCATCTCGAAGCTCACCTTCACGTGGCTCTGCGCGCCGAGGTTGTAGACCTCGTCGGGCTTGACCCGGTTGAGGGTGTTGATCAGTGAGGAAGGATCGGCGAGGTCGGCGTAGTACAGGTGCAGCGGCACCGATCCTTCATGCGGATCGCGGTAGAGATGGTCGATGCGACCGGTCGAGAAGCTGCTCGAGCGCCGGATGAGGCCGTGGACCTCGTATCCCTTGCCGAGCAGCAGCTCCGCGAGATAGGAGCCGTCCTGACCGGTGATACCGGTGATGAGCGCTCGGCGGCTCATGCGGCCGAGACGGGCGTGGGCAACATCATCTGGGAAGGATAGCGTCCGGTCCGGATCAGCGGCCTTCGCGATTCAGCACGGCGGGAATCGTGCGTAGGATGATGCGCAGGTCCAGCCACAGCGACCAACTGTCGATGTACTCGAGGTCGGTCTCGACCCAGCGGTCGAAGTCCTGCTCCGTCCGTGCGCGCACCTGCCACAGGCCGGTCATGCCGGGCTTCATCGACAGCCGGCGCCGGTGCCAGACGTCATAGCCCTGCACCTCGGACACCAGCGGGGGCCGCGGACCAACCAGGCTCATCTCGCCGCGCAGCACGTTCCAGAGCTGGGGGAGCTCATCGAGCGACGTTCGACGCAGCCAGCGACCGACGCGCGTCACGCGCGGATCGGCGGTCAGCTTGAACGCGTGCCCACGGATCTCGTTGAGTTCCATGAGCTCCGTGAGGCGCTCCTCCGCGCCCTCATGCATCGTGCGGAACTTGAGCACCTCGAAGGTTCGTCCGTGCAGGCCGACCCGACGTTGCCGGAAGAGCACACCCCCGGCCGAGTTGAGGCGAATCGCGGCTCCGATCGCAAGCATCACTGGCGACAGAATGACGATCAGGGCCGCAGCTCCCGCGATGTCGAGGAGTCGCTTCGCGATGAGGCCGAGCACGCGGTCCGGACCCGTGACGATCGAATAGATCGGGATCCCGTCAACCTCCTCGACGCGCCCATTCGACAGCGTGTGCTCGAGGACGTACATCGGGATTCGCACGATCTTGCCCTCCTCCTCACACAGGCGGGCGATCTCGTCGATGTGCTCCACCTGCGTGATCGGCAGGCAGATTGCGACCTCGTCGACGACGTTCGTGTGCAGGACCTCCTCGATGTCCTCGACGCGACCGAGGATCGGGCGCGTCACGGTTCGCGGCTCGCCAACTGGCGCGAGATGGCCGACGACTCTGAGCCCGAGCTCTTCGTGGGACTCGACCATGTCGGCGAAGGCCTGCGCTCGCCCGTTTGAGCCGAGAACGAGGATGAACCGCGTGTTTCGCCCGTTCTCCCGCAGCTTCACGAGGAGCATGCGCAGGGCGAGGCGCGTGACCAACGCACTCAGTGCGAGGCCGGGGAACAGCAGGACGAGGACGCCGCGGCTGACATCGGGCAGCTTGAAGATGAAGAGCAGACTCAGGATTCCGGCCGCAAAGAGTGCCGACGCGCGCAAGACGTCGAGCACCTCTCCGCGCAACGTGAGGCGCACGCGCGAGCGATACAGCCCTTGCGTCCACAGCGCGACGGGCCACGCGATCGCGAAGATCGCCAGCGCGGCGGCCGGATTCGGAATGACCTTGACGAACGGGTCAAGGGTGTCGGATGGGCCGAACCGGACGAGGCTCGCCAGCCCGAGAACGCTGACTGCGGCAAATGCATCGAACAGGGCCAGCAGCAGGCGCAGCTCGGTAGCGTGGCGGCGAATCAACTCAGTGTGGCCTCCCCAAGTGCCGCGCGCCGACGGAGTCATCGCCAGCGGCGGCCCGCGCCATTCTACCCTCTGGCGTCTATCGGCCCTCGCCGCGGGAGGAGGCACTCGTACCAGAAGCTCCCGCGGTGGTCCGATCCTCCGCTTCGCAGCCCGATTCCCCGCGCGCGAACGAGGCGAATGCGGCGGCAAGTCGAGGCTTGTCGTGCAGTTGGAGCGCGTGCAATCCACCGACCTCGATGGTTTCAGCCACCAGCGCGCGGACGTCATCCTGGGCGAGTCCCACGCCGCACAGGTACCGCACGGACGCCGGGTCGTACATCAGTGAGGGAGGCTTCTCCCCGCGAAGGAGGCCGAGATAGCGGCTGGCAATCTGCAGCGATGACCACTCTCGTGAGATGAACTGCTGCGCCCGGTGCCCGAGCGCGCGGCGGTAGGCGCGGTCCGTCGCGAGGCGCTCGATGGCAGCCTCGAGGTCATCCGGATGGCATTGCTCCACGGGCGGCATCGCGTCGCCCGAATAGATCCGATTCAGTTCCGGCCACGCGTAGCCGCCGACGATCGCGGGCACGCCGATGGTCGCGGCCTCGGTCGCAAACGACACCATCGGTGCATCCGAATAGACCTGATCGATGACGAAATCGGCGCGCGCGATCTCCGCGCGAACCTCGCTGTTCCTCACTCCCTGGAGCTCGATCAGGCGCAGGTTCACACCTCTGGCGCGGACATGGGCAACCGCTTCGCGGATGCGATCCGTGCCCTTGACGTCGGGTCGCGAAGGGGAGTGAAGTACCCGGATCTCTGCGTCCGACTTTCCTCGTGTCGGCGCCGGCCCGGCACTCCACGGCACCCCCATGCGGAAGAAGTCGGCAACGGGCCGCTCGAAGAAATGGCTGAATGCCGGCTGGCTCACGATCGCGGAGGCGTGCCGCTCGATTCGCTTGATCCGTGACTTCGCGCGCGCTGTCAGCCGGATGCAGTCCTGGATCGTGCGGCCGGCGTTCTTGGCCATGATCGCGCCGTCGACGTACGGCGGACGCGCGTCCGAACCGTTGAACACGAACACCATCGGCCGTCGGAGCAGTCGGAGGAGCGGCAGCTCGCGTCCGAACCAGATGGTATGGCCGTGCGAAAAGATGAATGCGTCGAACCGGCCGAGGCTCCACAGCAGGAGGGTTGATCGGCTGATGAACTCCGCCGCGAGCCAGGCAACGCGCGACGGCCACCAGCGAGCTCGCTCCCGAGACCGTATGACCCGAGCCGCGAGCCGGACGGCCCGGGGCGCCGATGTCGCGTCTTCATACGCGAACGGATGGTTCCCGATGTCGACCGCAACGGCATCCACGCCCGCGGTTCTCAGGGCGGCGGCAAGCCCGCTGTAGTGGCCGGCGATCTCGATCGGCCCGACGAACACACGAAGTGGCTTCTCCGAACGGCGTCCGGCCCGGCGAGTTGAGGCAGAACTCACAACGCTATCGCGTCCATCGTGGCCATGGAATGGTTTGCATGATCGCCTGACGTCCAGCCACGAGCACCAGAAGCACCGCGAACGCCGCCGTATAGGCGCCTCCGGCGATCGCTGTGGCGAATCCGCCGTCCAGGCCCTTCACTGTCGTCAGGGCTGCAGCGCCGGCCACTCCGAGCACGATGAGCCCGATCATCGCCGCCGCTCGCCTCCATTGGTAGTCCATCCGCCAGAGTCGATGCGATGTCAATCCGTAGCTGACGGTCAACGCGATGTATGCGGCGGCGGTCGCCAGGCCCGCCCCGACCATACCCATGCTTGGAATGAGCAGGATGTTGAGCACGATGTTCACGCCAGCCGCTAGCCACGAGTACAGCGCGAAGTACGCCGTTCTGTTGCGCAGCGTGATGCCCGCGGCGGTGATCTGCGTGGTCGCGTACGCAACCATGCCGATGGCCAACGGCGCGACGCCCGCCGCTGCGCCCGAGAACTCGTCGCTGGCCAACACGCCAACGATGATGTTCGCCAATGCGGTGAGGCCAACCGCAAGGGTGCCGAAGGCGAAGAGAATGTAGATGAACATGCGTCCGAAGAGGACGCCGGCCTCGTCGGGGTCGGACTCGTACCTTTGGACGGCATGCGGAGTCCATGCCTGGCCAAGCGCGACGATGGCGATGTTCGCGATGTTGGCGACGGATACCGCCACGCTGTAAAGGCCAACCTGCTCGAGCGTCGACAGATTTCCGATGAGAACGCGGTCCGACGTCGTGAAGACCCAGTATGCGATCGAGGTTGGCACCAGCGGCAAGCCGTAACCGATGAGGCGGACGAGGTAGCGGCTCGAGAAGACCGGCCGCAAGAGGTGGCGAATCGTCCACAGCCTGGTGGGCAACATCACGACTTCGGCGCCCAGGGTTCCGACGAGGACGCCGGCAATCCCGAGATCCAGGGCGATAGCACCAACGAGCGCACCAACGACGGTCAGCGCCAGGGTCGCAACGTTCATGACCGTATAGGCCACGGCCCGGAATTCGTTTCGCAGCGCCTGAGCGCACATGACGTTCGTCAGCCGGATCGGGATGATGACGAGCGCGAGAACCATGAGCAGGCTGTCTGCATCGCCTCCTACGGCGATGTCCGTCAGGAATGGCGAGGCCGGCACGATGAGCGCGGTGGCAACGACGCTCCAGACGCCAAGGAACGCGATCCAGGTGGACGTGATCGTGCGCCGCTCATCCAGTGTCCGCGCGGACAGGAAGTAGCGGACGAACGCGCTGTCTCCGCCGAGGGCGATGATCGCAAGGGCGAAGCCCGAGACCGTCATGAAGATGCTGAGCGCGCCGAACTCTGGAGCTGTGAAGATGCGGGTGTAGATCGGCAGGGTGATGAGGCTGAACGCCTTGACCAGGAGCTCGCCCAGGCCATAGACGAGCAGATCGCGCGACAGGCGCGGCTGCACCCCGCTAGCCGCGGCCGCCGTAGACGAGCCTCACGTCTGCGTCCTGCCCCACTTCGACAGTTCCGATTGCGCGGCAGGGAACGCCGACCGCGATGGTGTACGGCGGGATGTCGCGATTCACGAAGGAACACGCGCCGACGACCACGTGATCGCCGATCGTCACCCCCTTTGAAACGACCGTTTGACTGCCGATGTAGGTGAAGTCACCGATCGCCACCGGGGCTCGCTCGGCGGGCAGCTTTCCGCCGCTGACCGCCCACCGCACCGTGTCGTGAGAGTAGATCTGCACCCCGGTACTGATGCTGCAGCCCTCACCGATCGACAGGCCGCCGCTCCCGTCAAGCATCGTGAACGGGCCGATCCACGTGTTCCGCCCGACCTGCACGTCACCAAATACGTAGCTGTTGTGGTAGATGCTCGACCCATCCCCGAAGCCGAGGCTCTTGGCCCGTTCCCAGCGGTCGAACAGGAGTTCCTCGAGCGGAAGGTCGCGCGACCAGTCGCTGCGCATCTTTCCCCGCAGCTCGTCGTAGAGGGCGCGTAGCTCCTCGTGGAGCTCGCTCACAGGCCATCTCCAAGCGCGACCAGCCGCTCGCCGACATACGCCACGTCGTCATCCGTCATCGTCGCGTACAGCGGCAGAGCGAGTGATAGTCGCTCGGCCATGAATGCGTTCGGGAAGTCGCTGGGACGCAGGCCATACTTCTGCGTGTAGTAACCCTGCGCGAAGGCGGCGTGCGTTCCCGGCCGCGTCGCGATCCCGTCGGCCTCCAGAGACGCCATCATCCGATTCCGCTGTTGATGCAGCGTCTCCACGTTGGCCATCGTCGGAGTCTGCGGCCGATACAGGCACACGTACGCCTGGTATGCATGCAGAAGCCCGTCGGGAACCATCGGCGTGCTGAGCCAATCGAGGCCGCCGAGGAGCCCGTCGTATCGGCCAGCCACGCGGATCCGCTCGCCGAGTAACCAGTCGGCGCGATCCATCTGAACCGATCCGACCGCCGCCTGGAGGTCGGTGAGTCGATAGTTGTAGCCGAGCAGGTTGTAGTCGGCCAGCAGGAACGACCCTTCGCCCAGCTCCCGGTCGTAGTCCGAACGCGAAGCGCCGTGATCGCGCAGCGAGGCCATGGTCGAGGCGAGCTGGTCGTCCTCGGTGGTCGCCATCCCGCCTTCGCCCGTCGTGATCGACTTCCGCGGATGGAAGCTGAAGCAGCCGATGTCGCCGAACGTACCCACATGGCGGCCGTGGTAGAGGCTGCCGAACCCACAGGCGGCATCCTCCACGACCCACAGGTTTCGGCGTCGCGCGATATCGCTGACCGCGTCAAGCTCGGCGGCCAATCCAAACAGATGGACCGGGATGATGCCGACGGTTCGAGCGGTGATCTTCGATTCCACCTGCCCGACGTCGATGTTGAACGTCTCGAGATCCACGTCGCAGAACACCGGGCGCGCGCCCATGTACTCGACCACGTTGGCGGTCGCGACCCACGTGAACGCCGGGACGATGACCTCGTCGCCGCTCTTCAGGCCGAGCGCAGCGACGGCGAGGTGCAGGGCCGTCGTGCATGAGGTGGTGGCGAGCGCGTGCTTCGCACCGGTGAATCCGCGAAACTTCTCCTCGAATTCGCCTACCTTCGGGCCCTGGACGAGCCAGCCGGTCCGGAGCGTCTCCTGGACCGCCTCGATCTCTTCGGTGCCGATGAATGGCTTGGTGATGGGCAGGCGCCTGGAGGTTGCCATGATTCAGAAGGGGGACCTGGTGCGGAAAGGCGACGGGATCATAGCGGAGCCGCCATATCACTCGGGTCTTGCATCGCGGCACGGGTTGCGGTGTCGGTCGGTGCGAGCAGATCGGCCGGGTCCGTCGACTCACTCGCCCAAATGCGGGCGTAGACCGCCGTCCACAGGCGTCCCATCGCCTCATACGAGTGCTCGCGAAGGACGTACTCCCTGCCTGCGCGACCGATTTGCCGTCGGAGATCAGGGTCGACGACGAGGCGCCTGAGCTCGTCCGTGAGCGTTTCGGAAGTGACCGACACGATCGGGCAGTCGGCGAAGCGTGTCTGCTGCCGGAATACCTCGTAGTAACCGGGCACCGAGAGGTTGGACAGCACCGGCTTGGAAAGACTCATCGCTTCCATCGCGGTCATGGCATATCCAAGCAGGAATTGTTCGGCCACGATGTCCGCGCCTTCCATCTCCTCCCGTACCGATGCGTTCGGTAGGCCCTCGAGCAGACGCAGCTCAACCGCGATCCCTTCTCGAGCAAGCTCCTCGCACGCGCGAACGAGAAATTCCGTCCCCTTCATCGCCCGGTGATTCGGAGCGTGAACGATCCGTACGGGCCCCGTGCGACCATCGTGGCCGGAGTCCGGGCGCTCGGATCGCCACGCATCGGTGTCGATCGGGTAGTAAAGAATCGTCAGTAGGTCCCACCGCGGCAGCGTCTCCAGATGAACGAGGCCCGCCACCACGTAATCCGCGCGCTGCGCCAGATGCTCGATTGCCCGTACGCGCCCCGCTTCATCACGGGCTAGGGAGGGGTAGTTGCGCATCAGCCCGTTTCGCCACTCAAATGACCTGATCCTGCTCGGGACGGCGACGTCGCTGCCGTACGGCATCGCGACGACCACCTTGCCGGCCAGATGCAGGAGTGGGACTTCCAGCCATCGCAGAGGCGTCCGCCTGAGATACCCCCCATCGAAGAAGTAGTGGAAGATGTCGTACCGCCGCAGGAGACGCGCGAGGACTGCGTAGTCGCCAAGAGTGCGGCGGAGCACCCGCCACGCAGTGGAGTCGGCGAGGTAGGTGGCGGTATCCGCGTCGAAGTCTGCGGGCCCGTGGATGTGGTACCGCTCGTCCACGAGCGTCAGGGTCTCGTAGCCGAGCGCCCGCATGGATCCGCTCATGTACTTGATGCTGATGATCGGCACCGGGCCATAGACGAGCCGGGGTCGTTGTCGTGCCATCCGCCGGCGACGAGTATTCCGCCTGTTCAACAGCGCGGCCACGACGAGAAAGGCCAAGGCGAAGGGCGTTCGGACCCATCGTGCGAGCTGCCGCGCCGCCCGGGCGGCGAACTTGAGGGCGCCGGCCATGGAGCCCACTACGCCGCGCCGGTCCTCGAATCAGCCGCGGCAGGCTCCATCGAGCGCTCGATCGGCGTCGGATCGGAGCGGTCGAGGAACGTCCTCACCCACCACTCCAGGCTCAGGAGCGACCAGATCAGCAGCCGATGGTTGATCTTGCCGCTGGT
>DASVDT010000031.1:0-2093 GCA_036380955.1 Candidatus Limnocylindria bacterium
GAGCTGGCTGGCGATGGCCGCACCCACCTCGTTGACGAGCGCCAGCTCTTCGTTCCGGGCGCGCGTCTCGTCGATGGCCCGGGCACGCGTCAGGGCCTGCGCGACATGCTGGCCGACGAAGGTGATGAGTTCGACGTCGCCATCGGTGTAGACCTCGCCCTCGCGGTAGGTCTGGACCACCAGCGCCCCGAGCGTCTCGTCCTCGAAGCGCAGTGGGACGCCGAGCCAATCGACGCCGGGGACGCCGACGGCCTCGATCTCGCCACGGGCAATCAGGTCGGGCCATGCATCGCGACCGAGATGCTGGACGCGGCCGGTTCGAAGAACGTAGGCCGTCAGACCCTTGGCGTTGCCGATGCCGATCGGCTCCCAAACGGTCGGATCCGGAATGTCCAGGTCGACCTCATCGACGTAGTACGGGAAGTTGATCGCCTTCCGTTTGTCGTCGTACAGGGCGATGTAGAAGTTCGACGCCGACATGAGCTCGCCGACGATCTCGTGGATCCGCGCGTAGAAGGTGGGCATGTCGTGCGCGGCGCTTGCCGTATCGGCAATGCGATACAACGCGTCCTGGACCTTCTCGGCGCGCTCGTGTTCCGACTGCTGCGCCTCGAGCTCGGCGATGCGGGCGCGCGCGGCGGCGAGCTCGTCCAGCTGCTCGCTGGCCGAGTCCGTCCGACCCTGACTCTTCCGAGGCTCGGGAATGGCGATCGGTCCTCCGCTGCGCGCCGGAGGCCGCTGCGGCCCCGATGCTGCGCCATTGTGGCCGAACCATGCGGCGAGCGTCGACCCTTGACGGCGCTGGCTGTGCTCCTTACGCCGGCTGGGCCGCGTTGCGCTCCCGCGCGACGCGCTCGAGCGCCGCGGCGAAGGCGTCCGGTGGCTGCGCCCCCGACAGACCGTATCGGCGATCGAACACGAAGAACGGCACCCCATGGATGCCGTAGGCCAGCGCCTGGCGCTGGTCGTCGCGCACCGATTCGAGGTGCTCCTCCATCGCGAGCGATCGCAGCACGCCGTCCCGGTCGAGGCCGATCTCCGAGGCGAGGTCAGCCAGATCCGCATCCCGGCCGATGTGCCGGCCCTCGACGAAGTAGGCGCGGAGCAGGCGCTCCTTCATCTCGGCCTGCTGCCCGCGTGCCTTGGCGAAGTGGACGAGCTGGTGGGCCTTGACCGTCCGCGTGTGCTTGACCGACGCCATGTCGTAGTCGAGGCCGGCGTCGGCCGCGATCCGGGTCACCCGCTCCAGCATCGCCTGCGCGGAGGCGCGGTCGATGCCCTTCACACGCATCAGGTAGTCGATCTCGCTGCCGTCGAAGTCGAGCGGCGTGTCAGGCGCAAGCTCGAAGCTGTGGTATTCGACCTCGACCGCGGGTCGGCCGCTGACGGCGCTGAAGCGCTCGATGCCGGCCTCCAGGTTCCGTTTGCCGATGTAGCACCACGGGCACGCGACGTCGGACCAGACGTCCACCGTGATCGCGTCACTCACCGGCCCCTCCTGGCCGTGGCCTGCGCTGGGCACGAGGCGTCCGGCCGGCGCGTCGTCGGCTCCGTCGACGAGCCGCCACGGCCGTGGTGGCCTCCAGCTGCGATCCGTGGCCGGTACGGCGTGAGGCGCGCCTCCGTCGCAACGCCTGCGCACCGGCGGGTGGCCCTCGACGACGTCGAGGCGCATCGTTGGCGGGCATCCCTGGCATGCCAGCATCATACCAGATAGTTGCGCTCGCAATTAGTGGCTGGCAGTCCCCAAGTAGAACGGTCCCTCCGAGTGGACCGATGCGTCCCACCCCAGCTCGATCAGCCGGGCCTCGAGATCCGCGGGACGCCACAGCACCTTGACCGCCCGATGCACCGTCCCGTCGGTCAGCGGCCGCCGAACGACTCCCGCAGCCTCGTCGATCCAGTCCTCGCGCCACTCGAAGTGGCGTCCCTCATCGACGAAGAAGACGCGACCGCCTGTCATCAGGAGCCCTTCCACGATGCCCCAGAAGGCATCGAAGTCGCTGGGTGGGACGTGTGAGAGGAAGAAGCCGAAGAAGACCATGTCGAAGTCATGTGTCGCGCCCAACGTGAAGGCATCTGCGATCTCGTAG
>DASVDT010000032.1:0-34809 GCA_036380955.1 Candidatus Limnocylindria bacterium
ACCTCGCGCACGTAGACCGCCTCGCCGAGCGCCACCCCGAGGCCGTGCCGCTGACCCACGGTGTAGTGCGCGTAGCCGGTGTGCGTCCCGACTCGCTCACCGCGAGCGTCGACGATGGGGCCCGGATCCCCGGCGTAGCCGCGGCGCTCCTCCAGCAGCGCGCGATAGTCGCCAAGCGGCACGAAGCAGATTTCCTGGCTCTCCGGCTTCTGCGCCGTCGGCAGCGTGAGCTCGGTGGCGATGGCGCGCACCTCCGGCTTCGTCAGGTCACCCAGCGGGAAGCGCGTCCGGGCCAGCTGGTCCTGCGAGAGCACCCACAGGAAGTAGGTCTGGTCCTTGTCGGCATCGGCGGCGCGCATCAGGCGCCAGCGGCCGTCGCGATGCTCGAGGCGGGCGTAGTGGCCGGTCGCGACCGCATCGGCTCCGTAGGCGGCCAATCCGCGCTTCAGCAGCTCGTCGAACTTGATGTACTGGTTGCACGCCTGGCACGGGTTCGGCGTCGCGCCCTCGAGGTACGAGTCGACGAATGCGTCGATCACCCGCGCGCCGAACTCGCGCTCGACGTTCAGGATGAAGAACGGGATGTCCAGGATCTGCGCGACGCGACGGGCATCATCCGCGGCGTCCGGCGAGCAGCAGGACCGGCTCAGCTCGTAGCCCTCCGGCAGGTCGCCGTGCGTGCGCATCCAGACGCCGATGACCTCGTCCTCGGTCGACTCCCGCGCGAGCAGCGCGGCCGCGACGCTCGAGTCCACTCCGCCGCTCATGGCGGCCACGATGCGGCTCATGCGCTGGCCGCCACCTGCGGAGCCGATGCGCGCAGGCGCGCGATGCAGCCCTCCACGACCGAGATCGTGCGCTCGACGTCGGTCCGCGTCGTCTCCGGGCCGAGCGTCAGCCGCAGCGAACCGTGCGCCAACTGCTCGTCGATGCCCATCGCCAGGAGCACGTGCGAGGCCTCGACGCTGCCGGTGGTGCAGGCCGATCCGGTGCTGGCCTCGATGCCCTCGAGGTCGAGTGCCGCGACGAGATCGCCGCCCTCGATGCCCTCGATCACGAACGAGGCGCTGTTCGGCAGCCGCTCGGTCGGGTGGCCCGTCAGCTGCACGCCCGTCAGGCCGGTCAGCGCGCCGATCAGCCGATCACGCAACGCCGTATTGGGCATCTCGCGGTAGCTGGCCTTCATGGCAGTCGCGAAGCCCACGGCGGCCGCCACGTTCTCCGTCCCCGCCCGTCGCTGACGTTCCTGCGCGCCGCCCTGCATCTGCGGCAGCAGCGCGGTGCCCTGCCGGACATGGAGCGCGCCGATCCCGATCGGCCCACCCAGCTTGTGTGCGGATAGCGAGATCAGGGTCGCCTGCCAGGCGTCGGGAGTCGGCGGTCCGAAGGCCGCGGCCTGCACCGCATCGGTGTGGAAGGGCACGTTGTGCGCTCGACACACGGCACCGATCTCGGCGATTGGCTGGAGCGTGCCGACCTCGTTGTTGGCGGCCATGACGCTGACGAGGACGGTGTGCTCCGTGATCGCCGAGGCAAGCTCGGATGGGTCCACGCGCCCGTATCGGTCCACCGGGAGGTAGGTCACCTCGAAGCCCCGGCGCTCGAGCACGGCACAGGTGTTCATGACCGCCTTGTGCTCGATGCTGCTCGTGATGATGTGCCGGCCACGTGCGCTGGCTGCCCACGCGACGCCCTTGAGCGCGAGGTTGTCCGCCTCGGTGCCCCCCGACGTGAAGACGATCTCGCGTGGCTTGGCACCGATCAGCCCGGCGATCGTCTCGCGCGCCTCGTCGAGCCCCTGCCGCGCGCGGCGCCCTGACGCATGGATGCTCGAGGCGTTGCCATGGTGGGTCGTGAGATACGGCATCATCGACTCGAGCACCTCGGGACGGAGCGGCGACGTCGCCGCGTGATCGAGGTAGATCGCCATCGGCCGATGATAGTCGCGAGGAGTTTCTGATGATCGTGCGAACGCTCGAGGAGATCACCGATACGGAGCGCGACGTCGCCGCCGAGCAGTGGCGCGCCAGGCGGCTCTTCCTGCGCGACGACGGCATCGGCTTCTCGCTCTCCGAGACCGTGGTCAACGGCGGCGCGGAGATGAACATCTGGTACAAGCACCACAACGAGGCGTGCTTCGTCATCGAGGGCGAGGCGGAGATCACCGAGCGTGACACCGGCCGCGTGCACCGCATCGGTCCCGGCAGCGCCTATGCGCCCGAGCATGACCGCCACACCATCAGGGTGCTCGAGACGCTGCGCCTGGTGTGCGTCTTCAGCCCGGCGTTGACCGGGCGTGAGACCCACGACGCCGATGGAAGCTACCTGCCCGCAGCGGACTAGCGCTCATCCTCCTCGACGATGCGCAGGGACAGCTCCTCGAGCTGCTTGTCGCTGATGGGCGAGGGCGCGTCCATCATCAGATCGGTCCCCGACTGCGTCTTCGGGAAGGCCATCACCTCGCGGATGTTGTCGACCTCGGCGTAGAGGGCCGCCCACCGGTCGAGGCCGATGGCGATGCCGCCGTGGGGGGGCGCGCCGTACTCGAGCGCGTCGAGCAGCGCGCCGAACTCGTCGCGCATGCCCTCGACCGTGTGACCCATCAGCGCAAAGGCCTTCTCGAGCATCGGCCGCTGGTGGATGCGGACCGATCCGCCACCCGACTCCCAGCCGTTCAGGGCCAGGTCGTACTGCTGCGCCCGGACCGCGCCGGGATCCGAGTCCAGCAGCGGGATATCATCCGGGACCGGCGCGCTGAACGGGTTGTGGGTCGCGTCCCAGCGCTGCTCCTCGGGCACCCACGCGAACATCGGGAAGCGGTGGACCCACACGTAGCCGAGCACACCCGGCTGGCGGAGGCCGAGCCGATCCCCCATCGCCAGGCGGATGTGACCGAGCGCCTCGGACGCGCCGATGCGGTCGGCATCGGCGACGACGAGGATCAGGTCGCCGGCGGATGCGCCCGTGGCCGCGAGGAGCTCGGCCTCGTGGCCCTCCAGGAACTTCGCCGCCGGTCCGTGCAGCGAGCCGTCGGACTGCACCGCCAGGTGGACCAGCCCCTTCGCCCCGTGACGCTTGGCAAGGTCGATGAGCTCGTCCAGCTGCTTGCGCGAGTAGTCGCCGCATCCGGGCGCGACGATCGCGAAGACCGCGCCACCGGCGGCAATCGGCTCACTGAAGACGCGGAAGTCGACCTCGCGGACCGCATCGGTCAGGTCGACCAGCTCCATGCCGAAGCGAATGTCGGGCTTGTCCGAGCCATAGCGCGACATCGCTTCCGCGTAGGTCAGGCGCGGGAACGGCGTCTGCAGGATCGGCCGGTCAGGCAGCACGTCGCCGGCCACCCGCGTCACGACGCGCTCGACGGTCGAGATGACGTCCTCCTCGGTGACGAAGCTCATCTCGATGTCGACCTGGGTGTGCTCCGGCTGGCGGTCGCCCCGCAGGTCCTCGTCGCGATACGCGTGCGCGAGCTGGAAGTAGCGGTCGTAGCCGGCGACCATGAGCAGCTGCTTCAGCTGCTGCGGCGACTGCGGCAGCGCATAGAACTCGCCGGGGCGGAGCCGAGACGGCACGACGAAGTCGCGCGCGCCCTCCGGCGTCGACCGGATCAGGGTGGGCGTCTCGATCTCGACGAAGCCCTCGTCCTCGAGCGCACGCCGGATGCTGCTCGCCAGGCGCGAGCGCAGGAGCATGCGCTGCTGCATCGGCGGCCGACGGAGGTCGAGGTAGCGGTACTTCAGGCGCAGCGACTCGTCGAGGCCGGGCTGCTCCTCGTTGATGTAGAACGGCGGCACCTTCGATGGGTTCAGAACCTCGAAGCGATCGACCGCCACCTCGATCTCGCCGGTGTCGAGCTCGGCGTTGGCGGTGCCGCCAGGACGCTCGCGAACCACGCCCGACACCTGCACGACCCATTCGTTGCGCGCCGGCTCCGCGGCGGCGTGGGCATCGGCGGCCTCGTCGGCGTTCGTCACCACCTGGGTGATGCCGTGGCGGTCGCGAAGGTCGAAGAACGCCAGGTGGCCGTGGTCGCGGCGCCGGTGCACCCAGCCGGCAAGGGTCACGCGCTCGCCGGCGTGCGAGGCGCGCAGATCGCCGCAGGTGTGCGTACGGAAGGCGGTTGCCATGGGGACCGTCATGGTATCCGAGTCAGGAGGCGATCGGCGCGGCCAGCGAGGTCTCCTGCTTGAGGCGGTCGAGCATCGCCTGGTACCTGGGCATCAACTCCGGGCCGATGGCGTCCAGCGCCGCGCGATCGCGTGTGCCGCGCGGTCGTTGGATGCGAACGGTGACCCGCGTGCCGCCATCCACCGGCTGGAGCTGCGTCATGCTCACGAAGCGCACCAGGCCCGGGATGGTGCTCTCGACCGTGAAGTACTCGAATGGCCGCCAATCGAGGATCTCCTCGAGGGTTGCGCCGTCGCCGTGGACGCAGTGGTTGCGCGTCCCGACGCCGCGACGGCCGTCGCTGGGCACCTCGTCGATGCGCTCGACGCCCGGAATGATCCGCGCGCGCTCCCGCGGATCCGTGAGATAGGTCCACGCCGATTCCGCGGGAACGCCAAGGTCGGCTTCGATGCGCGCGAAGGCCGTTCGATCGCTCACGGTGACGCGCTTCAGCTCGCGCTCGCGCTGCCAGCGCGCGTCGAGGTCATGGACCCAGGCACGCACCTCGCCGAGCTCGTCGTACGCCTCGTGGTGCTCACGCAGCTGCAGCGCGTCCGGGTCGATGCCGGCCGCCGCCACGCACGCATCGGTCAGCAGGACATAGCCGCCAAGGCCGGTCTCCTCCACCACACCATTCTTCAGAAGCCGATGGACCACGATCACATCGGCGCCGGTCAGCTCATCGGTGCCGTACAGGCGCTCGACCACGAACCGCCCGTGATGGGCCACGAACTTCAGGTTCAGGCTCGGGATGCGGATGCAGGCGTTGCACTCGCACGTCGTCGCGCGCGAGATCGCGTCCAGCCGGCGCCGAAAGGCGAAGTAGGCGCTCTCGAGCGTGTCGAGCAGCAATGAGCCGTCGATGCGCACCACCGGCGAATAGACGAAGGCCGCATCGCCCTCCAGCTTGGCCAGGCGGAATGGTCCCCGGAGCCGATCCACCACGGTCCGAATGAGGTCGCGAAGCGCGTCCTGGGCATGGTCCAGCTCGGTATCGGCGAGGAGACCGGTGTAGCCGGAGATGTCGCCGATGGCGAGGCAGCCTTCTTGCGGCTCGCGCAGCATGTGGCCGCATTCTATGCCTGCCGCGACCGCGGATCGACGGGCCGGCGATGAGTTCGGCGAGCCCGCATCGTCCTCTACGTACCCATCCCCGCACGACATGACATCCGAGGAGGAACCCCATGGCGCGGCCGAAGATCTACCCATGTCTCTGGTTCGACGGCAACGCGGAGGAGGCAGCGACCTTCTACACGTCACTGCTGCCGGACAGCCACGTCGACAAGGTATGGCGGTCGCCCGCCGAGACGCCGAGTGGCCCGGCCGGCATGGTGCTGACCGTGGACTTCACGCTCGCCGGCGAGCAGTTCCAGGGCCTCAACGGCGGCCCGGACTTCACGTTCAACGAGGCCATCTCGTTCGTGATCGAGTGCGAGGACCAGGCCGAGGTCGACCGGCTGTGGGACGCACTGGCGGCCGACGGCGGCGAGCCCGGCCCGTGCGGCTGGCTCAAGGACCGCTTCGGCGTGTCGTGGCAGATCGTGCCGAAGGCCCTGAACGAGATGATGGACGATCCCGACACCGAAGCCGCGCGCCGGGCGATGGAGGCGATGCTCCGGATGGGCAAGCTCGACGTCGCCCAGCTGCGCCGCGCGTTCGAGGGTCAGGAAGCGCCACAGCCGGCCAGCACCTGATCCAGGGCGCACTGACGAGGCCTTCGTCGCGGCGGAGCCACGATCCGTGGCATCCTCCGCGGCGATGACCAGCCAGGCGCGGCTCGATCGGCTGCATGCGCTCCGGCGCTCCCTGTATCGCGCGCAGGCGATCGGCCCGTTCTCGATTCCGCTCGCGGCCGGCCTGGGAATCGGGTTCCTGGCGTCGTTCGCCGTCGACGCCGCCCTCTACCGCAGCGTCGATATCCCGCTGCGCCAGGTGATCGACGCCGTCGTCTTCGCGGTGGTGGCCGCTCCGGTGTGGCTCCTCGTCCAGCGCGCCGGCGTGCGCGACGCCCACGAGGTC
This sequence comes from Candidatus Limnocylindria bacterium, assembly GCA_036380955.1. Taxonomy (GTDB): domain Bacteria; phylum Chloroflexota; class Limnocylindria; order QHBO01; family QHBO01; genus JACDBZ01. The sequence goes on from DASVDT010000032.1 coordinate 6,190, forward strand.
ATGAGCTGGCTGAATGGCTGGGAGACGGAGCGCTGGCAGACCGAGATCGGCCGCCGGCTGTCGACGCTGCCGCGCGCCAACCCGGGCGTGCTCGACGCCCTGCCCGACACCATGGGGCTCCGACCCCTCCGCGTCGAGCTGCTGGCGGTGCGCGGCCAGGTCGATGAAGCCTACGAGCGCCTGGAGCGCCTGCCAACCGACACCCCGTGGCAGCGCTTCGAGCGTGCCGCCCTGGAGGAGTGGCTCGCCTTCCTGGGCGACGGTCCGGAGCTCATCGGGCCGATGGAGGCGTTGGCCATGCAGATCGACGATGGCGAACGCCGGCTCGTGGCGCGCGGCATGGTCGCCGCGGCCCGCGCCAGGCGCGCCGCAGTGGACGGCGGCGACGCGATCGGCCCACTCGCCGCGCTGCGCGTCGACCTCGACGACCGGCCGCGGCGGTACGCCTATCCGTACTGGACCGGGGTCGTGCTCATGGTCGGCGCCATCGCCGTCCTGGCCAGCGCCGCGGTCGCCATCACCGCCGCCATCATCCGCTGATCCGCGGCGGGACCTCGTCCAGCGCGACCGTCTCCTGCTCGCCGGTGGCCAGGTCCTTGAGGCCGACCATGCCGTCGCCGAGCTCCTCGCCGACGATCACCGCCCATCCGGCACCCGCCTTGGCCGCTGCCTCGAGCTGCTTGCCGAGCTTGCGCTCGCTGCCGTCCGGGCGGACACGCAGCCCGGCCTCGCGCAGCCGGCCGGCGACCGCGAGCCGATCCGGCTGATCGTCGCCGGTCCCGACCACGGCGACGAGCGGCGCGCCGGGCGGTAGCGTCACGTGCTGCTCTTCCATGGCCAGGACGGTGCGATCGAGGCCGATGCCGAAGCCGATGCCCGGCGTCGGACGGCCGCCGAGCAACTCGGCCAGGCCGTCGTAGCGGCCGCCGCCGCCGAGCGCCTGCTGCTGGCCCTCGCGTCCCGCGATCACGAACTCGAACGTCGTGCGGGTGTAGTAGTCCAGGCCGCGCACCAGGCGATGGTCGACGACGTAGCGCAGCTTGAGCGCGTCGAGCAGGTCGAGGAAAGCGCGGAAGTGCGCACGGCACTCGTCGCACAGGTGATCGGCGCTCCTCGGCGCTCCATCGGCAAGCTCCGGGACGAGCTGCTTGTCGTCAAGCACCCGCAGCGGGTTGACCTCCAGGCGGCGGCGCGAGTCCTCGGTCAGGCGGTCGAGGTGCTGGCTGAAGTAATCGACCAGGGCCTGCCGGTAGACCGGACGGCACTTCGCATCGCCGATGGAGTTGACGTGCGCGACGGCATCGGTGAGGCCGACGTCGGCGTAGAACCGATGCGCCAGCTCGATCAGCTCCGCGTCGACCGCCGGGCCCGGGTCGCCGATGACCTCGACGTCCCACTGGCTGAACTGCCGATAGCGACCAGCCTGCGGACGGTCGTACCGGAACATCGGGCCGATCATCGTCACCCGCAGCGGCCCCGGGCGCACGTGCATCCCGTGCTCGATGAAGGCGCGGACGATCCCGGCCGTGGGCTCGGGACGGAGCGCCCATTCCGCGCGCTCCTCCTCGCTGCCGGCGGCACCGGAGACGCGGAACATCTCCTTCTCGACGGCATCGGAGGACTCGCCCAGGCCACGCGCGAAGAGCTCGACGCGCTCGAAGAGCGGGATCTCGATGCGCTCGAAGGCGTAGCGCCGGCCCAGGTCGCGGGCGACCGCCTCCGCGCGATCCCAGGCGGGCGCATCCTCGGGAAGCAGGTCGCGCGTGCCGCGCGGAGCGCTGATCTTGTTGGCCATGCGACGCGAGTCTATCGGGTCAGCCGTCGCTGCCCGCGCCCATCCGCCTCCGCGTCGATACCTCGACCGGCTTCTCGGTGCTCTCGCTGGCGGGGTGCTCCACGAGCGCCACGAGCCGGCTCTGCATGAAGCGGCCGGTCCGAACCGGCGTCCCGCTGCGGGTCACCTCGCTGACCTCGACGACGCCGCGGGCCGTGGCGATCTCCACTCGGCGTCCGGCCTTGGTGGCGACGATCTCGAACGTCTGCGTGCTCCCCTGGCCGGTGTCGACCACCGCCTCGACCCGATCGCCCTTCACTATCGAGCCTCGCGCGTGACGCTGGTCACGTCCCGCAGCCGCTCGATCTTGGTCAGCACCCGAGCCAGCTGCTGCAGCGAGGTGACCTTGAAGGTGGCGGTGATGGTGGCGGTGCCATCGGCGTGGGTGGCGACGGACGCCGCGACGATGTTGACCTTGTACTCGGCCACGACGTTGGTGACCTCGTTGAGCAGCCCCGGGCGATCGAGCGCGCTGATGCGCACGGTGATGGGGTACGTCTGCTGCCCGGCCAGCTCCCACTCCACGTCGATCAGCCGCTCGATGTCGCGCTCCGACAGCACCGATGGGCACGACGCCCGGTGCACGGTCACGCCCTTGCCGCGCGTCACGTAGCCGGTGATGTCGTCGCCCGGTATCGGCGAGCAGCACTTTGCGAAGCGCACCAGCAGGTCGCCGACGCCCTTGACCTTGACCCCGGTCGTCGATGGCGCCGCCGGCGGCGCCTCCTCGGGCAGCGTGATCTCGACGTCGTCGTGGATCTCGAGCTTGCTGACCACACTCGCCGAGGAGATGGCGCCATAGCCGATGGCGGCGTAGAAGTCGTCGAGCTCGCGGTACTTGTACTGCGCGGCAATGTCGGCCAGCTTGGCCGCGTCCATGCCGGCCAGCGTCTCGTGCGCCAGGCGGCGCAGCTCGCGATCCAGCAGCTCCTTGCCCTGGGTGATGTTCTCGTCGCGCTGCTGCCGCTTGAACCAGGCCCGGATCTTCTCGCGGGCATGGCTGGTGCGCACGATGTTCAACCAGTCGCGGCTCGGCCCGTGCGCCGCCTTGGTGGTCACGATCTCGACGATGTCGCCGTTGCGCAGCCGGTAGTCGAGCGGAACCAGGCGGTTGTTGACCTTCGCGCCGATGGTTCGGTGACCCACATCGGTGTGGATGCGGTAGGCGAAGTCGAGCGGCGTCGCGTCGCGCGGGAGGTCCTTGACGTCGCCCTTGGGGGTGAAGACGAAGACCTGGTCCTGGAACAGGTCGAGCTTCAGGCCCTCGACGAACTCGGTCGGGTCGCTGACCTCGCGCTGCCAGTCCATGAGCTGGCGGACCCACGCGAGCTTCTCGTCGTACTTGCGGTCGCCGCGCGAGCCCTCCTTGTAGCGCCAGTGCGCGGCGATGCCCGCCTCGGCGATCTCGTGCATCTGGTAGGTCCGGATCTGGACCTCCAGCGGCTTCGCCTCCGGACCGATGACCGCGGTGTGCAGCGACTGGTACATGTTGGCCTTGGGCATGGCGATGTAGTCATCGAACTGCCCCGGCACCGGGCGCCACAGCGAATGGACGACGCCCAGCGCGGCGTAACAGTCCTTGACGTCGTCGACGAGAACTCGGATGGCGTTGAGGTCGTAGATCTCGGTGAAGTCGGCGCCCTTGCGCTCCATCTTGCGAGAGATCGAGTACAGGTGCTTCGGGCGTCCCGTGATCTCGGCGCTGATGCCGACCTTGCCGAGCTCCTTGCGCAGGATGCCGATGCTCTTGTTGACGAAGCTCTCGCGCGAGCGCCGCCGGTCGGCCAGCATCTCGACCAGCTTGCGGTACTTCTCCGGCTCGAGGTGCTTGAACGCCAGGTCCTCGAGCTCCCACTTGATCTGCCACATGCCGAGCCGATGCGCCAGCGGCGCATAGATCTCCATCGTCTGGCGGGCGATGCGCTGCTGCTTGTCCGGCGGCAGGTGCTGGAGGGTGCGCATGTTGTGGAGCCGATCGGCCAGCTTGATGATGACGACGCGAACGTCCTCGGCCATGGCCATGAACATCTTCCGGATGTTTTCGGCCTGCTGCTCCTCCATGGTCCGGGCGGACCCGAACTTCGAGAGCTTGGTGACGCCGTCCACCAGTCGGGCCACCTCGCGCCCGAAGCGCTTCTCGAGCTCCGCAAGGGTGTAGTCGGTGTCTTCGGGAACGTCATGAAGCAGGGCCGCAGCGAGCGTCTCCGCGTCCATCTGGAGCGTGGCGAGGTAGTGCGTCACCGCCACCGGATGGCTCACGTACGGCTCGCCCGAGCTGCGCAGCTGGCCCTCGTGGGCGGTGACCGCCGTCTCGTAGGCGCGCCGGATCAGCGTCTCGTCGACCGTCGGATGGTGCTGGCGCGCCTCCTCCACGATCTCGTCGATCGTGAAGCCATGCTCGCCATTCGACTCGCCGCCCCGCGTGATGCGCTGGACGACGGCCGCAGGGGAGAATCGCGCGAGCTGGGCCATGGGACCTTGGATGCTAGCACGCGCCCCGCTCGATTCTGGCTCGCCCGATCTCGTGCTGCGGCCGATCCATCGCTGAGATCCGCCGGCGACTCCGCGCACCGCCAAGCTCCACCGATGCTGGACGACGACTGGTACCCGGGTGGTACTCTCGTCGTCCGCGACCCGGGCCCGCGTCGCGCCACGGAGGTCACCCGATGCACCCGAGCGTTCCCCGACCCATTCGCATCGTGCTCGTGCTCGCCACGATCGCGTCTCTCGTCGCGCTTCCATCACTCGCCAGCGCCGCCCCCAAGGGCAGCGGGCTCACGGTGGTGGTGAACGCGCTCACCCCCGCGGTCTCGCCGAACATGGACGGCGCCTTCGACGTCGTGGTGACCAACGGCGGAAATGCCTCGCTGACGCATGCCACGCTCACGGTCACCGCCGACGGCGTCAAGAGCCGACCGGCCGAGTGCGACGCGAGCCTCGTCTGCGATCTCGGCACGCTCGTGTCCAATGACATCCGATCGCTGCGCTTCGTGGTGGGAGCCGGTACGGGAGGGACCATCTTCATCCGAGCGGACCTCCAGGTCGATGCGGGCACTGGCAACCCCTCGCAGGACGCCAAGCCGGCTGAGGGCACCATCACCGTCGACACCACCGGAACGCTCTTCGGGGCGTGGCAGGGAGCCGGCGATCCGCTCGACAACGACGAGAACGCATTCATTGCGAACGGCCACCAGACCGCTGCGGTCACCGTGCCCGCGGTTGCCTTCGACTACGCGGCCAGGCTCACCATGGCTGACCAGCGTGTCTGCGGCGAAAGGGGCATCGGCCAGGCGGTCGACATGCAGTTCGCGGATGGCAAGGCGGTGTCGGGCTTCCTCACGGTCACGGTGACGTACGACGCCGAAACCCGCGGAAACCGCTCGCCGGGCAACGTCGGCTTCGTCCATGAGGCAAACGGCGATTGCACGGTCCTGGTCAAGGGATGCCTGACCGCTGGGTGCTACAACGCCTGGTGGGAGGGAACCGGACAGGACAAGCTCCTGGTGGTCGAGGCGCGCCTCGCGAGCAACGGCCTCGGCAAGGGACTCTAGCCCGGCGACGTGACCGGCCCGGCGGCCAGCTCGCGAACCGCCTCTGCCGCGACTCGATTGCCCTTGGCCTCGTAGAGGCCGATGGCTGCGGCGAAGTCGGCAGCGGCTTCATCCGTGCGGCCGCCCGCGCCGAGGACGACCGCGCGATCGGCCAATGCCTGGGCGCGCAGCAGCGGGGCCGCCACGCCATCGGTCATGGCCACCGCCTCGTCCAGGAGCGTGATCGCGTCGTCGTGCCGCGCCTGCAGCGAACGGCAGCGACCGAGGGCGCTGCGCCAGCGGACCTGCGCGTCGACGTCATCGGGGCTGGCCAGCCGGCTGACCTCGACGGCAATCGTCTCGGCCTCGTCCACCGCGCCGCGGAGGACCAGGACGCGGGCGAGCATGCCCGCCACGGTGGAGCGCAGGTACGCCTCCCCGAGATCCTCGAGCTCCGCGTAATCGCGACGCAGCTGTTCCTCGGCGGCGGCGAGGTCGCCCGCCAGGAGCTCGACCGGCGCTGAATCGGTCGAGGTCGAGGCCGAGAGCACGCTGCGTCCGAGCTCGTCGAGCATGCGGCGCGCGTCGACGTACATCGCTCGCGCGCGGTCGATCTGGCCGTCCATGGCGAGCAGCTGTCCGAGGCAGAGCTCGATGACGGCGTGCGAGCGTCGGTCACCCTCGACCGTGGCGATCAGCTCCTCGCAGCGCGGAATGCCCTCGGTCACCGGCGCCGGGCTGTTCACCGCCGACAGCGAGTACGCCAGCGCACCGCGACGCCGCTGCCGCATGTCTCCCGCGGCGCCGGCGTGCGTGATGATCTGCTCCGCCGCCTCGTATCCCGCGTCGTACTCGAGGGCGGTGACGTGGGCCAGGTTGCGCAGGCGCCAGGCGGTGGTCAGGCCGGTGTGGTCGCCCGCGGCGTCGAACAGCGGGATCGCCGTGTCCACAGCCGAGCGTGTCCGCTCCAGCCAGCCTTCCTCGTTGCCGGCGTAGAGGTCGACCAACAGGCGTACGAGCCGGGCGCGCTCGACGGTGGTGACGCAGGCCGGGTCGCCGGCCATCCGCTCGGCATCGTCGAGAACCTCGACGGCGCGCTCGAATTCGCCCCTCTCCATCAGGGCTTCCGCCAGATCGGGCGCGAGCGTGATCCGGATCGGGTCGTCCACGGAAAGCGTCGCGCGGGCGCGCCCGAACAGGTCGATGGCCGCCGGCAGGTCTCCGCGCACGAAGGCGCGGCGGCCCGCCGAGGCCAGACGCTCAAAGGCCCGCTTCACCAGGCCGCGGATGTGGTCGTCGGCCGGCCCCAGCTGCCCGCGGTACATGCCCGCCTGCTCCAGGTGATAGCCGATGATCTCGTCGTACTCACCGGGCCGATCGCGCGCACCGGGCGAGTGCTCCAGCCAATCGGCGAAGCGCTCGTGCAGCTCGGCCCGCGCTCGCTTGAGCACCCGGCGGTACGCCGCATCGCGAACCAGGATGTGGTCGAACCGGTACGCGCCCTCCTCCTCGGTCGGCATCGGCGCCGGGCGGACCAGGCGCTTGCGTACCATCGTCTCGAGGCGGTCCGGAACCTGCTCGCGAACGGTCGGCGCGGCCAGCCCGGCGACGGCCACCGACGAGAACTCGAGGCCGATGACCGATGCCGGCTCGACGACGCCTCGGTCGACCGCGTCGAGCAGGTCGAGCCGAGCGGACAGCAGCGCCTGGATGCTCGGCGGGATCTCGAGCTGCGACAGCTCGCGCGCCGGCTCCCACCTGCCGTCGATCTCGACCAGGGTGCCGGTGTCCACGAGCATCGACACGAGCTGCTCCACGAAGAGGGGGTTGCCGTCCGCGCCGCGCAGCACCGTGTCCCGCACGCTGGGCGGCAGCTCCACACCGCCCATCATGTTCTCGAGCACCTGCGCCGATGCGCCGGCGGGCAATCGATCCAGGACGAGCCGCCCGGCGTTCGGCCCGTCGCTCCACCCTGGGTTCACCTCGAGCATATCGGGGCGCGCCGTGCAGAGGACGAGAATGCGCGCGCCCTCGACGTTCGCGACGAGATGCCCGATCAGCTCGAGCAGCGTCGGCGCCGCCCAGTGCACGTCGTCGATGACCACGACCAGCGGGAGCACGCTGGCGAGATGCTCGAGCAGCTCGCGAATACCCCAGAAGAGCTCGGCGACCGGCAGCTCCTCGTTCGACCAACCGAGCGCCGACGCGACGCGGCGCGCCACTTCTGGATTCCCGCTCAGCGTCTCGAGCCGCTCGCGCGCGACGTCGGTCGGATCGTCCGGGTCGATGTGGGCGGCGTCGCGGACGATCGTGAGCAGCGGCCAGAAGGTGATGCCATCGCCGTACGGCAGGCATCGGCCGCGCAGCACGTTCGCCTCGGTCTGGACCGCTTCAAGCAGCGCTCGCACCAGCCGGCTCTTGCCGACGCCCGCGTCGCCGAACACCGTGCCGAGGACGCAGCGCCGCTCCTCGACGGCACGATCGAAGAGGCGGCGCAGCACGGCGAGCTCCTCGTCGCGACCGACCATCGGCGCGTCGTGGCGTCGCGCCGCCTGCTCGTCGCCGAAGACCCGAAGCAGGCGATACGCCGCCACGGGGGCGGACTTTCCCTTGAGCTCGAGCGGGGTGAGCGCCTCGGCCTCGATCGCCTCGCGGACCAGCCGGAAGGTCGGCTCGCCGATGAGGATCTCGTCGTCCCCGGCCGCCTGCTCGAGTCGAGCCGCCGTGTTGAGCGTGTCGCCGGTGAGGACCTGCTGATCGTTCACCGCCATGCGGACGACGACCTCGCCGGTGTGGACGCCCGTTCGCGTGCTCAGCTGGACGCCGTAGCCGGCGTCGAGCTGGCGGTTGAGCCGCGTGAGGGCCGTCCGCATCTCGACGGCCGCGCGCACGGCCCGAAGGGCGTCGTCCTCGTGGAGGACCGGAATGCCGAACGCCGCCACGATCGCGTCGCCGATGAACTTTTGGATCGAGCCGCCGTGGCGCTGGAGCACCCGCGTCATGGCGGTGAAGTAGAGGTCGAGCACCTCGCCCATGGCCTCGGGGTCGAGCTGCTCGCCGAGCCGCGTCGAGTCCTTCAGGTCGCAGAAGACGACCGTCAGGACCTTGCGCTCTTCCTGCGGAGCCTCCGCCTGGACGAGGGCGGTGCCGCAGAAGGCGCACTCCTTGAACCGGTCAGGGTTCGACTCACCGCAGCTCGGGCAGGCGCGCACCACGCAAGTGTACGGCCGGCTGCGACCGGACTGGCGCTCGGGTGCCGGCCTAGCTGCGCTCGGTGGCCAAGCCCTCGACGATCCGTACAGCCGGGATCGCGCGCAGGACGTCGGGCGCCACGCGCAGCTTCGACGATCGGTTTCCGCCACCCAGGATGATCCAGGCCGGTCGCATGACGCGCGCGTCGACCAGCACCGGCAGGTCCGCCGGGAGCCCGAACGGGGTCACGCCGCCGATCTCCATGCGGGTCAGGTCGCGGACCGGGTCGGCGCGGGCGAACGAGGCCTTGCGCACGCCCATTTCGCGGCGCACGACGTTGTTGACGTCGAGCGACGTGGTCGCCAGGAGCACGCAGGCAACGTAGGTCGGCTCGGCGCCCTTGGAGGCGACCAGGATCGTGTTCGCGCTCCGATCCAGCGGAACGTCGTATGCCTCGACGAAGGCAGCTGTGTCGGCGAGGTCCGGGTCACACGGCATGACATCGACATGGACGGCATACCGATCCAACGCCTCGGCCACCGCGGGGTGCAGCAGCTCACGCAAGGTCGGCTCCCGAGCGGTCCTCGCGTCCCAGCAGGCGGTGACGCAGCCGCTGGGCCAGCCCGTAGGCCGGCAGACCGAGGCGCAGCGCCGCATCGATCGGCCCACGCAGGGCGAGGTCGCGGGCGCCGACGTACTCGACCTCCTCCCCGCCGAAGCCCTCCTTGAACTGGCGTATGCCGCCGGTCGCGAGGCCCCACATGTCGTACACGGCGAAGCCGTCGCGTGCGAAATCGGCCATCGCCGTCCACTTCAGGAGGTAGTTGGCCCGCAGATCGGCGCCGGCATCGGTCATGCCGCCGTAGGACTCGACCGCCCGCTCACCGCAGGTGAAGTGGAACAGCGTCGCCACGCGCTCGCCATCGTGCAGCGCGAAGCTGAGGCGGACCCGGCCCGTCGGCGCGAAGAGCGACCAGACTCGCTCGTAGTAGAACGGCTCGCGCGCAACGAAGCCCGCACGCACGGCGGTGTAGCGGTAGATCCGGTTGAAGTCGACCAGCGCCGGACCGATGACCTCGGCTGGGCTGGAGCCGTCGAAGCGTTCGATGGTGACCCCGCCGCGCTCGGCCTTGTTCACGTACTGGCGGTGCTTGCGCTTGAGATTGGCGCGCAGCGCCTCCTCGCCAACGGTGAGGTCGACGACCCGGGTCGTCGGCGGCTGCACCTTCGGCGCGGCTCGCCACGGGAGCGACATGAGCGCCGAGCCGTACGGGGTGTCCGGCGCTGCCTCCGGGTCGATGCGCACCGTGGCGATTCGCTCGGTGCGGCCCAGGACGCGCAGCGCGTGCATGAAGGCGGCTCGGGTCCGCGGGTCATCCATGCGGCCGATCGGCCCGCGCGGCGCGTACGCGAGGTGCCAGCCGACCACCGGGACTCGTCGCAGCAGGAGCTGCGCGCCGGCGACCGGCGACTCGACCGACGGCCCGATGGCGAGGCGCACCGGGGTCCAGCCGCCCATGGCGCGCACCTCGCCCCACTCCCACAGCTGCGGGAAGGCGTGGTACGCCGCCGACTCCACGAAGGCGTTCCACGTGGCCGCATCGGTGACCCGGAAGGCACGCAGGTCCTCGCTGCTCACGGGCTGGTCCACCCGGCGGCGGCAAGGGCGTCCCGCGCGACCTCTCGATCGTCCCACGGCAGCTTGTCGGCGCCGTAGAAGATGCTCGTCTCGTGGCCCTTGCCGGCAAGCAGCACCACGTCGCCTTCGCGCGCCATCGCGATGGACCGCGCGATCGCCTCGCGCCGATCGTCGATGACGAGCAGCGACTCGCCATCGACCCCGCCGGCGGCCCGCGCGCCATCCGCGATGGCCTCGTTGATCGCGCGTGGGTCCTCGAGGCGTGGGTCCTCGTCGGTGACGACGGTGAGATCGGCGAGCTCCGCGCTGACGCGACCCATGGCCGGACGCTTCGTGGGGTCGCGCTCCCCTGCCGATCCGAAGACGGCGATCAGCCGTCCGCGGGTCACCGGCCTCAGCATGCGGAGGACTTTGCCCAGCGAGTCGGCGGTGTGCGCATAGTCGACGACCACCGCAAACGGCTGACCAGCGTCGACGCGCTCCATGCGACCCGGCACGCCCGCGGTCCGCGCCAGCGCATCGACGGCAACCGGCCACGCGACTCCCTCGACGTGCGCGATGGCGAGCGCGGCAAGCGCGTTGCTCACGTTGAAGCGTCCCGGCATCGGCGTGGTCACCTCACCGCTCCAATCGGGCGCGACGAGCGTGAAGCGGCTGCCGGCGGCATCGGCGATCAGCTCGGTGGCGCGCAGGTCGGCATCGGCGTCGATGCCGTAGGTCAGCACCCGGTCGCGCGCGCGCTCACGGAAGAAGGCGTAGGCCTCGTCATCGGTATTCAGGATGGCCAGCGGCGCCTCCTCGACCAGGCGGGCCTTGGCACGCCGGTACGCCTCCAGCGAGCCGTGGAAGTCGAGGTGCTCGCTCGTCACGCTGGTGACCACGCCGACGTCGAAACGGCAGTTGCGCGTCCGTTCCAGGGCCAGCCCGTGCGACGTCGCCTCCATCACCACGCTCTCGTTGCCGGCCTCGACCATCCGGGCCAGCAGCTCCTGCAGCTCGAGCGACTCGGGCGTGGTGTTGCGGTCCTCGTTCGGCAGCCGCTCGTCTCCGATGTCGGCTGCGACCGTGCCGATCAGGCCCGGCCGGCGGCCGCCGGCACGCAACAGCTCGACGGCGAGGAACGAGGTGGTCGTCTTGCCGTCGGTGCCCGTGATGCCGATCACCTGGAGCTCCTTCGACGGCTGCCCGTACCACGCGTCCGCGGCGTCTGCCAGCGCCCGACGGGTGCGATCGACGACCAGCTGCGGCGCGTCGAGGCCATCCATCTCGCGCTCGACCACCACGCCGATGGCGCCCTCGTTCACCGCCGCGGCGGCGTAGTCGTGGCCGTCCACGTGGACGCCCGGCACCGCGAAGAACAGCGTCCCGGCTTTCACGCTGCGGGAGTCGTAGGCAAGGCCGGTGACCTCGCCGACCGGGATGCCGATCACGCGCTCGGGCGCGATGACGTCGGTCAGTGCGCCGAGGCCCATGCGTCGCTGGCTCATCGGCCCAACCGTCGCGCCGCGCGCAGCCAGCCTCGGGCGATGCCGGTCGCCGCGCGCAGCCGGTACAGCGTCGGGTCGACCACCACGTCCCAGGAGCCTGCCCATTCGACCTCGCGGCCGCCAAAGCCCTTCTTGAACAGCCCGACCCCATGCCACGGGTGGCGCTCATCCGACCCCGGCGGGGCGATGCCCCACAGATCGTGCTGTCGCACGCCACGGTCGCGGGCCAGGCGCATCATCGCCCACTGCAGGGCGTAGCTGGCATAGCGCTTCGGCTCGCCACGCTCCTCCCGTCGCGACCCGCTGAACAGGTAGAAGGAGCGATTGCCCTCGACGACGACCATGCCGGAGGCGAGCAGCTCACCCTCCCGACGCGCCTGGAGGATCACCGCGCGGCCGGCACCGGCCAGCGCGCGCCACGCGATCCGGTAGCGCGCCAGCGGCGGCATCGGGAAGCCCGCGCGGCGTTGTGTCTCCTCGACCAGGCGATGGAGATCGTCGATGGCGCGTTCATCGGCCGCGTCGTCGACCGCGCTCACCTCCACGCCCTCGCGTTCGGCGCGACGGACGCCGTAGCGGGTGTCCTTGTCGAACCCTGCCAGCAACGCGTCGTCGTCGGCGAGCTCCACGATCCGGGTATGCCGCACCTGGAGCGTCTCGGGCCGGCGCCGCAGGCCAGGCGCCTCGAAGGCGGCGAGGCCCGGATCGTCGGCGGCGAGCCGCGGCTCGAGCTTCACGGCGATGGCCGCATGCTGCGCCGCGGCGTTGTGCAGGCCGATGCGCATGGCGCGCAACCGATCCCCCGCCCGAGGGTCTCGATAGTCGAGCACCGGCCCATGCGGCACGTACCAGAACTCGCGTCCACGCAGCAGCGGCCTCACCTGGGCGGCGGCGATTCCCACGACCTGGCCATCCTCCTCGAGTACGTACTGGCGCTGCGGCTGCCCATCGAAGGCGGCGACCTCGGCCCACGCCCAGTCGTGCAGGAAGTCGCCGCTGGCGGTGGCCGCCAGGTGGGCCTGCCAGGCATCGGCGTCGGCATCGGTGGCCGGGCGGAAATGCATCATGCGGCGGTCCGACCGCGCCGGCGACGGAGCACACCGCGCAGCTGGTCGAGCTCCGGGGACCGCAACGCGGCAGCGACGACGAGGAAGATCGCGGCGCCGGCGGCCGACAGGGCGAGCAGCACGGCGAGGCGGCCGACGCTGTTCTCGAGCAGGGCGCTCATCGACGACTCGACGACGGTCAGCCCGCCGAGCATGAGCAGCCCGGCCGCGAAGGCGGCGACGCCCGCTCGTCCGAGCGATCGGAGCACCGCGGCCTCCTCGACCGACTCGATGCGCCGGTGGAGGCTCCACATCAGGCCGATCACCTCGAGCACCGAGGCGATCGAGAGCGCCAGTGCCAGGCCCTCGACGCCCATCGGCCCGACCAGCGCAACCATCAGCGGGACGTTGACGGCGACCGCGACGATGGCCCACGCCACCGGCGTCCGCGTGTCCTGCATGGCATAGAAGGCCCTCGTCAGCACGTGGACCACGATATGGCCGACGAGGCCGATGGCGAAGAAGAGCAGCGTGCTGGCCGTTCGCTCGGTGGCCGCCTGGCCGAACAGGCCGTACTGGTAGAAGACCGACGTCAGCGGCTCGCGCAGCACGATCATCACCGCCATCAGCGGCGCGGCAACGAAGACGAGCACGCGAATGGCATTCGCCACCTGCCGCCGGATCTCGCCGATGCGTCCCAGCGCCGCATCCTGGCTGAGCGTCGGAAACAACGCCACGGCGATGCTCACGCCGACGACGCCCACCGGGATCTGCGACAGCTGGAACGCGTAGTTGTAGGCGGTCAGGCTTCCTTCGGGCAGGCCCGAGGCGAGCACCGTGCTGACCAGGAAGTTCAGCTGGCCCGCTGCCAGGCCCAGCATGCGCGGTCCCATCAGCAGGGCGACGCGCCGAACGCCGGGGTGACCCAGGCCGATGGTCAGGTCATAGCGCTGCCCCACCTTCGCCAGGTTCGGCAGCTGCACCACCAGGTGCGCCATGGAGCCGATCGCGACGCCGACCGCCAGCCCTTCGACGCCCATGATCGGCGCCAGGAAGATGGCCGCGCCGATGATGGCCAGGTTGTAGAGCAGCGGCGCGATCGCCGGCACGGTGAACTGCTGGTAGCTGTTCAGGATGCCGGTCACCACCGCGCCCATGCCGATCAGGACCGGGCTGAGCAGCATGATCCGCGTCATGCGCACCGTCAGCTCGGTGGTCGGCGCGTCGAACCCGGGCGCGACGACCGGCACGAACAGCGGCGCGAAGATCGCCATCAGCAGGCTCAGCGCCGCGAGCGCGATGAGCACCAGGTTGATGACGCTGCTGGCGAGCTGCCAGGCCTCGGCGTCCTGCCCTCGCGCGCGATAGCTCTGGAAGACGGGGATGAGTGCCGCGCTCAACGCGCCGGCCACCACGAGCTGGAAGATGGCGTCCGGAATGCGGAAGGCCGCGAAATACGCGTCAAGCTCCCGGCTGGCGCCGAACTGCGAGCCGATGACCAGCAGTCGGATCCAGCCCAGGAGCCGGCTGGCGAGCGCCGCGGCAGTGAGGATGAGGCTGGCGGTGACCAGGACCCGACCGGTCGAGATCCCTTCATCGCTCGCCGCGGGCTGTGGCGTCGGGCGCTCGGCGCCCGTCATCGCTCCGCCTGCCCGCGGCTCCGGCGCGCGCGCGGATGAGCATCGCGATACGCGCTCCGCAATGCGGCGTCGGACAGGTGGGTGTACACCTGCGTCGTCTGAAGATTGGCGTGGCCCAGCAGCTCCTGCACGACTCGCAGGTCCGCCCCTCCCTCGAGCAGGTGCGTCGCGAACGAGTGGCGAAGCGTGTGCGGGCTCGTCCGATCCGGCACGCCGGTGCGCTCGACCCAGCGCTCGAGGATCATCCGCGCGCCGCGCGCGCTGAGCGGTCGGCCTGCGGCATTCAGAAAGACCGATGCGCTCGGCGCAGCCGAGCGAGCGGCCAGCACCGGACGGCCACCGGCAAGGTAGGCCGCCAGGGCGGCGGCGGCGGGCGCACCGAAGAGCAGATCGCGCTCCTTGTTGCCCTTGCCAATCACGCGCAGCCGGCGACGTTCGACGTCGAGCCGGTCGAGCCCCAACCCGGCCAGCTCGCTGATGCGCATGCCGGTGGCGTAGAGGAGCTCGAGCAGCGCCGCGTCACGCCTGGCCAGCGCGTCGTCGCGTGCCGCGATGCGGCGCGGGCCGGTGACCAGGTCGGCCGCCTCGTCGACCGACAGCACGCGTGGCAGGCGTGCCCCCCGCCGCGGCGTCCGCACGCCGGTCATCGGATTCGCCTCGACCGTGCCGTTCCGAAGCGCGTGCCGGTAGAGCGAGCGCGCGGCGGCCACGCGCCCCGCGACCGAGCTGGGCGACAGGCCGCGATCGGCCAGATGCGCGAGGTAGGCGCGGATGGTGGCTCGATCGGGCGATCGCCAGTCGACGCCGCGGCCGGTTACGAACGCCAGAAACTCGGAGGCGTGGCGGCGGTATTCGACGATGGTGCGTTCCGATGCGCTCCGCGCCCGGAGGCCGGTCAGGAATGCGTCCAGCGCACCGGCGGCGTCAGCCGGGAGCGTGGCGCTCACGCCGAGCGCTTGGGCGCGGAGGCCTTCCGCTTCGGGCTCCGCCCGCCTCGCCGCGCGCCCGCCTTGCGCGTTCGTCCCGACGGCTTTGCGCCTTCGCGCGCGCGCAGCAGCTCCACGGCCGCCTCGAGCGTCAGTGACTCTCCGCTGGCATCCTTCGGCAGCGACGCGTTCGTGGTCCCGTCGGTCACGTATTGACCGTAGCGTCCCTCGAGGAGCTGGATCGGCGCGCCGGACGTGGGGTGCGCACCCAGCTCACGAAGCACCTTGCGCCCGGCGCTGCGCCTGGACGGCTTCTCGCGGCTGAACAGCTCGACGGCCTGGTCGAGGGTCACCTCGAACACCTGGGCGTCACCCTCGAGCGAGCGGAAGTCGCTGCCGCGCTTCACGTACGGCCCGAAGCGGCCGAAGTTCGCGACGATCTCCTCCCCGCTGGACGGATCGGTGCCGACCAGCCGCGGCAGCGCCAGGAGCTCGAGCGCCCGTTCCAGCGTGATGGTCGACGGGTCGTCGTCGCGCGTCAGCGATGC
Organism: Candidatus Limnocylindria bacterium; assembly: GCA_036380955.1. Taxonomy (GTDB): domain Bacteria; phylum Chloroflexota; class Limnocylindria; order QHBO01; family QHBO01; genus JACDBZ01. The sequence continues at coordinate 22,032 of DASVDT010000032.1, forward strand.
GCGTCGAGGCTTCTCCTTGCTCCCCCTTTCCGGGGTCTCGCCGAGCTGCACGTACGGGCCGAAGCGGCCGTTCATGACGTACACGGGCTGACCCGTCCGGTCATCAGTCCCGAGGCTGCTGGGTCCCTTTGCGCGCGCCTCGGCCAGCGCGATCGCCTGCTCGCGCGAGAAGTCGGCGGGCGGCGTGTCGTCGGGGATCGAGGCCGTCATGGCGCCCTCGCCCTCGCCGATCTGCACGTACGGCCCGAACTTGCCGATACGGACCACCACCGGCGGAGCCCCCTCACCGTCGGACCCGAGCGAAATGATCGGATAGTCGATCTCGGTCACCTTCTCGACCAGCGGTCGCAGGCCAGGCCATTCGCGGCCGCCGCCGTCGTAGAACGTGGCCAGGAACTCGTCGCGGTTGCGCTCACCCTTGCTGATCTCGTCGAGGCCCTCCTCGATCAGGCCGGTGAAGCCGAGCTCGACCAACGGGGCGAAGTGCTCCTTCAGCAGGTGCGTCACCGCGTAGGCCGTGAAGCTCGGCACGAGCGCCTTGCCCTGGCGCCAGACGTAGCCGCGCCGCTCGATCGTCGAGATGATCGATGCGTATGTCGAGGGGCGGCCGATACCGTCCTCCTCCAGCCGCTTGACCAGCGACGCATCGGTGTAGCGCGGCGGCGGCAGCGTCTCGTGGCCGGCCGGCACCAGCGACTCGAGGGCGAGGTCGCCATCGGCCTTCACGGTGGCACCGACCTCGAGCTTGGGCAGGACGGTCTCCTGGTCGCCGAGCTCCGCGGCGGGGTCGTCGGAACCCTCGACATAGGCGCGCAGGAAGCCCGGGAAGCGAATCGCCTTGCCAGAGGCGGTGAAGACGGCGTCATCATCGGCGCCGCTGGCGGTGATCTCGAGCGTCGTACGCAGCAGCTGGGCGTCGACCATCTGCGAGGCCACCGCGCGCTTCCAGATCAGGTCGTACAGGCGCTGCTCGTCGGCACCGAACCGCTGCTGGACGCGCTGCGGCGTCTGGGCGAAATCGGTGGGCCGGACCGCCTCGTGCGCCTCCTGTGCGTTCTTCACCCGCGTCTGGTACTGGCGTGGCCCGCCGTAGAACTCGGCGCCGTACAGGTTGCGGATCGCGCTCGAGGCCTCGCCCAGCGCCCGCTCGGACAGGGTCGTCGAGTCGGTGCGGTGGTAGGAGATGAAGCCCTCCTGGAACAGGCGCTGCGCCGCGCTCATCGTGCGATCGGCCGAGAAGCCGAGCTTGCGGTTCGCCTCCTGCTGGAGCGTCGAGGTCGTGAACGGCGGATACGGGCGCTGGGTGGCCGGCTTCTCGTCGACGCGCGTGACCGTCCACGGCAGGACGTCCACGAGCTCGTGGCTGAGCCGCTGCGCGTCGGCCTCGCCGAGCAGACGGGCGTTCGTGTCCTTCAGCAGCCCGGTCGCCGGGTCGAAGTCTCGCCCGGTGGCGACGCGCGCCCCGCCGATCCGCTCGAGGCGCGCGCTGAAGCGCGTGCCCTCGGCGAGCAGACGTGCCTCCAGATCCCAGTACTGGCTCCGCCGAAAGGCGGACCGCTCCTCCTCGCGCTCGACGACGAGCCGCACGGCGACGCTCTGCACGCGGCCCGCAGAGAGGCCGGTCTGGACCTTCTTCCACAGGACCGGCGAGACCATGTAGCCGTACAGCCGATCCAGGATGCGTCGGCTCTCCTGCGCATCGACCAGCTTGAGGTCGATGTCGCGAGCGTCGGCGATGGCCCGGCGGACCGCCTCCTCGGTGATCTCGTGAAATTCGATGCGGCGAATCGGCACCTTCGGCTTGAGCACCTCGCGCAGGTGCCAGCTGATCGACTCTCCCTCGCGGTCGGGGTCGGTCGCCAGCAGCACCTCCGGTGCGTCCTTCACGGCCGAGCGCAGGTCGCGGATGCGGCTGGTCTTGTCGCGGGCCACCACGTAGTACGGCCGGAAGCCGTGCTCGACGTCGACGCCCATCCGCCCCCATGGCTTGTCCTTGATCTCGGCCGGCACTTCGCTCGCGTTCTCTGGCAGGTCGCGGACATGGCCGACGCTGGCCTCGACGCGGTACTCGTCGCCGAGCAGGCGCGCGAGCGTACGCGCCTTCGCCGGCGATTCGACGATCACGAGCGGCTTGGCCATGAGATCAGGTGCTCCGTGAGCGCCGATGGAGGACGTGTCCGGCGGCAAACCGGCGAGCGGTCCGGCGCTCAACGACCACGCCGGCGCCGTTCGTGGTTGCGGTCACGGTGAGCGAGTGTAGCACCGGCCCACGCCGCGACCACGACGCGCGAGAGAGGCCCGATGCACCGATGAGCCCCGGTGCGCCGCCCGTTGCGGCGCACCGGGAATCGGCTCAGTTCGTGTAGTCCCAGACGATGACGATCTTGGAACCCACCTGCGCGATGCCGACGCCGACGCGCGTGGCGTTCGGGTTGAGGACGTTCGCGATGTGGTTGAACTGGCCCGGATACGGCTCCGACATGAACGCGGCGTGGCACCAGTCGAGCGTCGCAATGACGCTGCGTCCCACCAGGTAGCACGCGTTCTCGCCCGACCACGAGTAGCTGATCCCACCCGCCTGCAGCCGGCTGTCGCGGGTGCTGCCGTTCAGCCCGGTATGGCTGAAGTAGCCGTTGGCAGCCTGGTCGTAGGCGTGGGCGTAGGCCACCGCCGAGATGGCGCCGTCGAGCACGACCGGCCCGAACCCGTACGCCGCTCGCGAGGCGTTGATCTGCGCGACCGCGTACGCGGCGGCGTCGCCCGAGGGCGCCGGCGGCGGTACCACCGGCGCGCTGCGCGTGCTGGTGGTCGACCGCGTTGCCGTCGCGGCCACCGGGGCCGGCGCGGCGGCGGTCGAGAAGGACCAGTCGGCCGTCACCGGATTGCCGTCGGCATCCAGCGCGCCATCGCCCAGGACGACCGCGAACGTCCGTCCGCCGGCGAAGGCCCGGTCCGGGGTGTACGTCAGCTGAGTCGCTGCCTCGTTCCAGATCAGGTTGCCGCCGACGAGGGCTCCGGACGCGGTGTCGGTCAGGCCGAAGGCAGCGTTCGTGGCGTCGACGTCCATCGGCTGGCTGAACCACATCGTGACGGTGGCAGGTTCGACATCGCTGGCACCCAGGCCCGGATCGGTCTTGACGAGCTGTGCGCCGAGCGTGACGACGAACGAGAAGTTGCCCTTGCCACCGAGCGGGTTCCCGCTGGCGTCGTGCGCGCCGAGCAGGCTGACGGTATATCGGCCGCCCGGCTCCAGGCGCTCCGACGGCGTGAAGACGAGGTCGTCGCCGTTCCAGGCGAGATCGCCCGACACCTCCGGAGCGATCGCGAAGCGATCTTCGACGTCGGCACGGTCCATGTCGGCGCTGAATGAGACCGAGATCGCGGTGGTGGCGCTGACTTCCTTGGCGATGCGCGTCGGTGGCTGCGAGCCCGCTTCGACGATTGACGCCGCCGCGGCCTCGGTCGCCGCGGTCAGCGACCGCACCGATGGAACGTCCTCGCGAGCGACCGCCGTTGCGGCCGCGAGATCCTCGCCCGCCAGGCGCACCTGGAAGTCGGTGACGGCCGGCGCGGTCTGGGTGGTGAAGGCGTAGCGACGGCCGCCACGCAGCGGCGAGCCATCGGCGGATTCCGATGCCTGCCCGACGACGACGAGGTAACGCTCGTCGGCGCGCCAGAGCCGCTCGGGGCTGATGCTGAGGGCGGTGTAGTCCGCATTCCACGACAGGTCGACGCGCTGCTGCGGAAGGACCTGGATGGCGGACTCGACCGAGGCGGGATCCATCGACTCCGGGAACGGAATCGTGACGGAGTCGGTGGTGGCGACGGCGATGCCGACGCTCTGCGGAAGCAGGGACTCCGGGATGAGCGGGGCCTGCTCGGGACCCGCCTGGGTGATCTCTTGGTGACTGAAGGCGATGAGGAAGGTGAACGAGAGGGCTGCCAGCGAGACTCGGGTAATCGCTCGGTGGCTGCTCAGCACTGTGCGGAGCGACTCGAACTTGGCGGCCAGGGCCGATGTCGTTCGGTATCGACGCAATAGACAGACTCCAGTGGGTGTTCCGGCTAGCCCTTGAGAGTGGGCACGTGGGGCGTAGTCGAGTGGCGGCGGAAGCATAGCCCATGGGTACCAGGCGTGTCATACGACGCGTGCCAGGCGCTTGGCGGCCAGGGTCGGGTGAAATGTGGCTCCACCGAACGCATTCACGAGCCCTCGAGCCTCGAGGAGGCTCAACCCGCTGGCCGCCGACGCCGCCGGCTGGCCCGTCCGGTCGATGAGCTCTTCGAGCGATCCGCTGCGCTCGAGCAGGTGCCGCAGCAGTTGGCCCTCAACCTCCGAGAGCGCGCTGGCGACCGGGGGCGGCTCTCGTCGAGCCACGCCGATCTGGCGCAGCAAGGACGCCGACGAGGTGACGACCTCCGCCTGGTGATCGGCGATGAGCCGATTGCAGCCACGTGACGCCATGGCGTCGATCGGCCCGGGGACCGCGTACGTCTCGCGACCGATGCCGGCCGCCGCCGCGGCGGTCAGCAATGCGCCGGACCGATCCGGCGCTTCAACCACCACGACCGCCTCCGACAGCCCGGCGATGATCCGATTGCGGCGGGCGAAGTCCGGACGCCCGACAGCGGCGCCGATGGCGACCTCGCTGACCAGGGCGCCGCCGAGCCGGACGATGTCACGAGCGAGGCTCCGGTGGCGGGGTGGGTAGATCCGGTCGAGCGGTGACGGCAGGACGGCGATCGTCCGCGCGCCGGCGGCTACCGCGGCGCGATGCGCGGCGCCGTCGATCCCCAGCGCCAGGCCGGACACGACCACCATGCCGGCGCGTGCCAGCTCGTCGGCGATCTCGGTCGCGGTCGCGAGCCCGTAGCCGGACGCGCGTCGCGTGCCGACGATTGCGACGGCCCGCGCCTCGAGCGCCTCCCCGTCGCCGGCGACGTACAGCGTGGGTGGCCGCGGATCGATGGTTCGCAGAGCATAGGGGTATTCGACGTCCAGCCCGGTGATGACCCGCCCGCCGGCGGCGGCAGTGCGCTGTGCGATCCGGCGCGCGATCTCGCGCGGATCCTGCCTGCCGAGTCGCTCGACGGCGGCGACCGCGTCCCCACCCAGGTGCGGTAGGTCGGAGAGGCCTTCGGCCCCGGCCCTCCAGGCCTCGGCCGCCGACCCGTGGCGCCGCAGCAGTTGCGCGAAGCTGGCCGGGCCGATCCCGGGCACGAGCGAGAGCGCGATCCAGCAGTCGCGTTCGCTCGCCCTGAGCCGGTCGGTCGCGGCGTCCCGAGAGCCACCGCTCACGCCGATCACGCCGCCAGCGCCTTCGGCCGATGCAGCAGCGCCTCGTCGAGGTGGTGCGCCTCGACCATCTCGCTGCCTTCGAGATCGGCGATCGTTCGCGCCACCCGGGCCGCCCGATGCACGCGCCGCAGGGTCAGGCCCATCTGCCTCCCGCGCGTCTCGAGCACGCCGTCCAGGGCGACCGCGAAGCCGTGACGGGCATCGAGGTTCGCCACCGGCAGTCCTGCGTTGGGCAGGCTCTGCCGCTCCACCTGCCGAGCCCACGCGCGCTCGATGCGGGCCGCGACCACGGCCGTCGACTCGGCCTCGGCGGCGACCGACATCGCCACCGGCTCGAGATGCACGATCAGGTCGAGGCGGTCCCGCATCGGCCCGGACAGGCGCGCCTGGTAGCGGCGCCGCGCGCCGTCCTCACAGCTGCACTCGCGCCCGTCCACCGCCCACCAACCGCACGGGCACGGGTTGTAGGCCAGCAGCAGCATGAAGCTGGCGGGTAGGGCAACCACTCGGTCGACGCGCGCGATGTGGACCGTGCCCGAATCGATCGGCCCGCGCAGCGCATCGAGCGCGTCGGCGCGGAACTGCAGCGTCTCATCCAGGAACAGCGCGCCGTGGTGCGCCAGGCTTGCCTCGCCCGGCCGCACGTGCGGACCGCCGCCGACGAGCGCCTGCGTCGAGATGGTGTGGTGCGGCGCACGAAACGGCCGGCGCCGCCCAATCGGCCCGTCGGCATCGGCGAGTCCGGCAACCGAATGGATGCGGCTCACCTCGGCCGCCTCCGCCTCGTCCAGCGGTGGCAGAAGGGTCGCCGCCGCACGGGCCAGGAGGGTCTTGCCAACGCCGGGCGGTCCGCTGAATGCGATGTTGTGACGCCCGGCCACCGCGATCTCCAGCGCCCGGCGCGCGGCTCGCTGGCCGATGACCGAGGCGAGGTCGGGCGCATCGTCGCGTACCGGCGCCTCCTTCGCGAGATCGCGCGGCGCGAGCACCGCGAGTGTCTCGCGCCCGGCCAGGTGACGGATGACCTCACCGAATGACCGCGCGGGGCGAACCAGCGCGCCGCGCACCGCTGCGCTCTCCGGGCCGTTCTCGGCCGGAACGATCACCTCCCGCATGCCGGCCGCGGTGGCCGCGCTGACGAGGGCCATCGCGCCGGGGACGCGGCGCAGCGAGCCGTCCAGCGCCAGCTCGCCGATCAGCGCCGTGCGGCCCAGCTCCTCCGTCTCGAGCTGGTTGCTCGCGACGAGGATCGCGGCCGCCATGGCGAGGTCGTGCCCGGTCCCCTCCTTCGGCAGGTCAGCCGGAGCGAGATTGACCGTGATCCGTCGCGCCGGGACCTCGAAGCCGGAGTTGCGGAGCGCCGACCTGACCCGCTCACGTGCCTCGAGCACCGCGCTGCCGGGCAGCCCCACGATCGTCAGCCCGGGCAGCCCGAACGAGACGTCGACCTCGACGCGGACCGGGATGCCGTCGACGCCGACGATCGATGCGCTCACCGCGTTCGCGAGCATGGGCACGCCTCGCCGGGAGGCGATGATCGGGTGTGGAAGGTGCCGGCCGCCAGCCTGCTCGCCTCCCTACTACCAGCGGCGACCGGCAGGCAGAAGGCTAGGGATGGCCGCTTACTGGCCGATTAGCCGCGGCTTATCGGCCGTCAGACTCGGGCGGGAAGCGCCTCGGCGGCGAAGATGGCGTCGATCTCGCGCGCGAACTTGCTCACGCTCTGCCCGAGCGGGCCGTCCGGCCGCGACGACATGAACGGCTCGCCGGAGTTCAGGGCGCTGATCGCACCGCGGTACTCGTTGATGATCTGGTAGTCGATCTTGCGGCCGAGCGCCGACTCCGCGTTGTCGACGTTGATGCCGGTGTACGCGTTCGATCGGTTGAGGACGAGCTGGATCTTGCCGCGCTCATAGCCGAGCGAGTCCATCGTCTCAAGCACCAGGCGCACGTTCTTCAGGCATGACAGGTCCGCGGTCATGACCACGAAGATGAGATCGGCCTCGTCGAACAGCTGCAGGTTGAAGTCGTCGAGCGACTTGGCCATGTCGACCAGCGTGTAGTCGTAGGCCTTGCGCATCAGCGACAGGATGTTCGACAGCGTGCCGGGATCGGTTCGCTGCCGCTCGACCACGATATCGGCCTGTTCGGGGTTGGGTGGTGCGAGCAGCAGGTCGATCCCGACGTGATGGCTGACGACCAGCTTCTTGAGCAGCTCCGCGTCGAGGTCCGGCTCGGTGATGGCGTTGACCATCGACGCGGTGTCCAGCCCCAGATCCAGGAAGACGCGCTCGTCGCCGAACTGGAGGTTCGCGTCGATCAGCGCCGTGCCGCGCTTCAGGCGCGTGGCGAGGGCGATGGCCGTGTTGATCGCGATCGTCGTCGTGCCCACCCCGCCCTTCGCGCCGTAGAAGCACGCGAGGCGGCCCATGGTCACCTTCTCCGCCACCTTGCGCTGCTGGCCGCCGCCCGATCGCGCCAGGAGCGCCTTGATCCGCGCGATCAGCTCGAGCGGATGAAAGGGCTTGACGATGTCGTCATCGGCGCCTGCGCGCAGCCCGCGGACGCGCTGCTCGACGTCCGCCTCGGCGGTGAGCATGATGATCGGAACCTTGCGCCCGTCCTCGGCCGCCCGGATCTGCTGCGTCGCCGCATAGCCGTCGAGCTTCGGCATGGCAACGTCCATGAGGATGACGTCGGGCCGGATGCTGGCCGCCATCTCGACGCCCGCCTGGCCGTCCGAGGCGACGTGCACCTCGTACCCCTCCTGCTTGAGGGTGAAGACGAGGACACGCTGGATGTTCAGATCGTCGTCGACGACCAGGACCTTGGTGGCAGCCATTCATGACCCCAGGCGAAGTGGACGGGGCGAGTATATCCGCGCGAAGCGGTGCCACCATGCACCGATGGTCCCGGTCAGCCGTGCGCGGCTGGGCGGACCCCGCCCGTGTCGACCTATCGGATATGCCGCGCCTGATCCACCGATCAGGCTGGATCCGTCCGATCTATCGGTGGTCGCCACGCCTGGCGGGCTCCTCTGGACCCCACTCGTGCGAGATCTGCACCGATCTGTCGGATACACCACGCCCAAAGGGCTTCCGGGTTAGGTGAGTACGATCCATCGGCGGCCGATCGAATGGGGCTTACCCCAGGTATCGCTCCAGGAAGCTGAGCACGACCTGCCGGTACCGATCCGGATCGACCGCGTAGGCCTCCGCGTGCCCGGCGCCCTCCGCCACGTACAGCTCCTTCGGCTCGCCGGCCGCCTCGAACAGTCGGAGGCTCTGCCGCCAGCTGATGAGCGAGTCGTTCTTCGGGGCGATCACCAGCAGCGCGCGCGGCGCGATGCGCGCCACCGAGCGAAGCGGGTCCGCCAGGCGCGAGCGGGTCCGAACCGCTGCCGCCGCCACGATCGCGCGCGCTCCGAGCTCCGGCAGCGGATAGCCGACCGCGCGCATGCGGTTCGCGATCGGATGGTGCAGCTCGGCGAAGGCCGCATCGGCGATGACGGCGGCGACCGGCAGCTCGGACGCCGCGACGATCGCGATCGCCGCGCCCATGCTCACCCCGAGCAGCGCGATCGGCCCGAGCTGTCGCGAGGCCAGGAACGCCACCGCGGCCTCGACGTCGCGCCGCTCGTGCGCGCCCAGGGTCACGACGCTGGAGTCACTCTCGCCATGGCCGCGGAAGTCGAACTGGAGGACGTGGTGGCGCTCGGCCAGCCACGGCACGAACGCGGCGAGCTCCGGGAGCCGGTGCCCGCTGAAGCCGTGCATGACGATCACCGCGGTCGTCGTCTCGCGCGCCGCGGGCACCAGCCAGCCGGTGAGGGTCAGCCCATCGTGCGTGACGATCCGGACTGGCTCGTATGCCAGGCCGAGGTCGGCCGGCGTGGCCGGCGCGCCATCGGGATCCGGGACGAATGGGCGCACGTCGGGCCGCACCAGCAGGCGCGAGCCGCGCACGGCGACATAGGCGATATACGCACCGCTGACCAGGCCGGCGGTGCGCCCGATGGCTCGGAGCAGGCCGCGGATCATCCGCCGGCCGTCGATCCTCCGCTCGGCTCCGACAGCGTCTGGCGCATGACCTGGCTGATCGGGCGGGTGAGCTCGGACAGCTCCATCGGCACGATCCACTTCGTGCTCTCGCCATCGGCCAGGGCCTTCAGCGCGTCGAGGTACTGGAGCGCCATCGTCTTCTCGTCGATGCCGCTGGCGGCGCCGAAGATCGTCTGCAGCGCGTTGGCGTAGCCCTCGGCACGCAGGATCTGTGACTGCCGATCGCCCTCGGCGCGGAGGATGCTCGACTGCTTGTCGCCCTCGGCCACGTTTATCGTCGCCTGGCGGGTGCCCTCCGACTCGGTGATGACGGCGCGCCGGTTGCGCTCGGCGCTCATCTGCCGGTTCATTGCCTCCTGGATGTCGCGTGGCGGCACGATCTCCCGGATCTCGACCGACGTGATCTTCACGCCCCAGCGCTCGGTCACCTCGTCCAGCTTGGCGCGCAGGATGTGGTTGATCTCCTCGCGCTTGGCCAGCACGTCGTCGAGCGGGATGTCACCGATGACGGCGCGCAAGGTCGTCGCGGCCAGCGCCTGCGACGCGCCAGTGAAGTCGGTCACCGCGGTGACGGTGACGTCGGGCTGGAAGACCTTCGAGTACACCAGGAAGTCGATGTTGATCGGCGCGTTGTCCTTGGTGATGCAGGTCTGCTGCGGCACTTCGAGGAAGCGCTCCCGCAGGTCGACCTTGACCGCCTGCTGCACGAACGGGATGAGCAGGACGATGCCCGGGCCTCGCGACCCCTGCAGCCGGCCGAAGAAGAACACGACCAGGCGCTCGTACTCGCGGACGATGTGGACGATGCTGAAGAGCAGCCACAGGCCGATGGCGACGGCCACCGCCAGGATGATCAGGCCAACCGGGTCTTCCATGGGTGCTTATCCCTCCGTTGCTCCCCCGTCGCCGGCGGTCGCCGGCTCCACGATCAATTCCAGGCCATCGACGCCGACCACGCGCAGCGCGGTGCCGGGACCGATCTCGACGTTCGGACTCCGAGCCGACCAGCTCTCGCCGTCAGCATAGGCGATCCCCTTTGGCGCAATGGCGGTCTGGGCCATGGCCGTCGCGCCGACGAGCGCCGCGACCGGCTTGTTGGCCACGCCGCCCATGCCTCGCACGTGGATCACCGCCCGGACCAGGACCCAGGCGTAGATGACGCCGACGGCCGCCACGATCGCGATCAGCCACGGGCTCACGGACACGTCCACGACGAGGTCGCCCGGCTGCACGCCGGTCCACAGCGCGAACGCACCGAGCACGATGGCAACCACCCCGCCCGCCGTGAGCAGCCCGAAGCTGGTGACCACCGCCTCCAGCGCGAAGAGGCCGACGCCGATGATGATCAGGAGCAGCCCGCCCACGTTGAGCGGCAGCGCGTTCGAGCCGATGAGCGCCACCACGATCGCGATGGCGCCCAGGATCCCGGAAAAGAAGTTCGGGTGGAACAGCTCGGCCACGATCCCGTAGAAGCCGATGGTGAACAGCAGGAACGCGATGTTCGGGTCACTCAGCAGGTGCAGAAACTCCTGCCCGAAGTTCATGTCCAGGTCACGCAGGCTCGTCCCGCTCAGCTGAGGCAGCGGCTGCCCGTTGAATTCGTACTCGTAGCCATCGGCTCGCTCGCCCTCGTCGATCGCTGCGAAGAGCTCCTCGGCGTTTGCGGCGACGAGGTCGACCACGGGCGGATCCATGGCCACCGCCTCGCTGGCGTCCACGCTGGCCGCCTCGCGCACTGCAGATTCGGCCCAATCGGCGTTCCGCTCGTGGTCGTTGGCCAGTGCGCGAATGCGCGCGACCGCGTCGTTGGTGACCTTCGCGGCAAGGGTCTCGGGCAGGTCCTCGCCTCCGCCACCCACCACCGATGCGGCGCCGATGTTCGTGTTCGGCGCCATCGCGGCGACGTCGGCGGCGAGCGTGATGAAGGTCGCCGCTGAGCCCGCTCGCGCACCTTCGGGAGCGACCCAGGCGATGACCGGCACCTCGCTGGCGAGGATGGCCTTGACGATCCGATCCATGCTGGTCAGCTCGCCGCCCGGCGAGTCGATGACGATCAGCGCTGCCGCGTCGCCGTTCTCGGCCGCCACGCGCAGCGCCTCCTCGATGTATGCGGCGTTGACCTGGTCGATGACCCCGGTCAGCTCGATCCGCGCGACCTGGTCGGCATCGGCGGCAACCGGTGCCGCCAGACCGATGATTCCCAGCGCCAAAGCCATGGCTGCGAGGGCACGGCGGAGCATGCGTCGAGTATATCGGTGGGCGCCTTCGACGCCCGTCCGACGACCAAGCGCCGGCGGTTCTGCTGCGTTGAAGGTGAACAGTGCTCGTTGACGGCGCGTTATGCGCTTCGCGCGCCGCAAGTTGAATCCTGCGCCGGTGGCGGCACGTTATCCGGCCGCTGCGCCTGTTCGCGCGTCCTTCCACGCTCAACTCGGCCAACCCCGCGGCTCAACCGCCGGCTAATGCGCCAATAGCCGCACTTCTTTCAAGTCGGATGTTCCTGACCGAGTGCCAGAGAGACTGCCACGAGCTGCGACCAGGTCTCGAGTCGGTCCCAGGCGGCGCCAACTTCCCGTGCATTCACGAATCCGCCGATCAGCTTGTCGCGCTCGCGCACCGCGACCGCACGGCCGCCTGCATCCACGGTGAATACCACGCCCAGGTGCACGGCCCCGACCGGATTGCTGTCGTCGTTGAGCAGGCCGACGAGGCGAAAATCTGGCTCCCAATCGGCCTCGAGCTCCTCCGCCCACTCACGCCGCAGGCCGGCCATGAGGGCATCCTCGCCCTCGTCGACGGGATTGAGATGTCCGCCCACACCGATGCTGGCCTTCCCATGCAGGCGGGCGTCGCCGCCCGCTTCGGTCCGCTCCATGAGGAAGGCCCGGCTGCCGTCGCGGACGACGACATAGGGAATGAGCTGCTTGTGGCTCGGATCGTCCTCGGCGAGCGGTCGGTCGAGGTAGCGGCCGTGCGTCGCGACGGCATGACGGAGGACGGCGAGCTCGTCCGCATCGGTTTCTCTGATGCCCCGGAAGTCGCAGCCGCCGGGCACGTGGGTTCTCGGCAGGACCAGGACGCGTTCGGGCATGGCACGAGTCTATCGGCGAGCGTGTCAGGTCATTGGCAAGGTGGTGCCGATACGGTCCTTGCTCACCATTCCGCACCCCTCTACCCCGGACTCCCGAATCTTCCGCGAGAGCGGTGCGCAAGGTCACCAAATGAGTTCAGAACCAGTAGTCAGGGGCCTCCGCCGGTACTAAGGTACCGCCCCTAGCGCAGAGGAAATCGAGCACTTTCCAGGGGGCCACGACGCCGTATATGCCCGACGGCGTGACCGCCCGACAGGTGCCCACACCATGTCGGATCCAGTCGTATCTCCAGATCTCGCGCACTCCGAGACGCCTTCGCGTCGGGG
>DASVDT010000033.1:0-7697 GCA_036380955.1 Candidatus Limnocylindria bacterium
CGCGATGACGAGTTCTGGCGCGAGTTCCTCCAGCAGGGCGGGGACACCTGGCAGGGGATCGGTCGACGGTTCTTCAAGCGCATCCCGGCCGATCCACGTTGCCGCATGTGTGCCGCCCCCTTCCGTGGCCCCGGCGCGCCGCTCATGCGGGCGCTCGGCAAGCGGCAATCGGATGCGAATCCGAACTGGTGCACCTCCTGCTTCGACGTGATGGCCAAGCACCACGGCGGCGCCGAGGTCGAGGGAGCCATGCTCTTCGCGGATATCCGCGGCTCCACTGCGCTGGCCGAGCGCATGTCGCCCGGCGACTTCCATGCGCTGCTGAACCGATACCTGGCCACCGCCAGCCAGGTCGTGTTCAGGCACGATGGCGTCGTCGACAAGTTCGTCGGCGACGAGCTGGTGGCGATGTTCTTCCCGCTCCTCACCGGCGAGCGCTACGTGGCCCGGGCGGTGGATGCCGCGACAGACCTGTTGCGGGCCACCGGCCACGCCGATCCTGACGGCCCGTGGGTGTCCATCGGCGTGGGCCTTCATTCGGGGAACGCGTGGTTCGGGGTGATCGGGGAGGGGACGCACATCGAGATGACGGTGGTCGGCGACGCCGTCAACGTGGCTGCGCGCCTGGCCGGCGCCGCGGGACCGGGTGAGGTGCTCATCTCCGTTGATGCCGCGACGGCCGCCGGCCTCGATCCGAGCTTGGAGCGGCGGTCACTGGCGCTGAAGGGCAAGTCCGTCGACACGGAGGTCGTCTCGCTTCGTGTCCGGGCCCGGTCGGAGTGACAGTGGGTATCGGCCGTCCTCACACTGCCGACGAGGGAGCGGGCATGAGGGCAGCCAGCCACTCGGCGGCGCGAACGAGCCAGCGGTCGCGCCCTGGCGCGCACACGAGCTGGACGCCGATCGGCAGCCCGGAGCCATCGGCACCAACCGGGAACGTGATGGCCGGCAGCCCCGCCAGGTTGAAGGGCTCGAGGTAGGCGGCAAGTCGCCAGTACGCGACCGGGTGACCATCGACCTCGATCGGTTCGCCGGTCGGGCGGTGCGTGAAGGCGGTGCACATCACCGCCGGCAGGAGGAGCGCGTCGTGGTCACGCAGCAGCTCGTCCCACGCGGCGCGCGCGCGACGCTGACGGTCGCGAAGGCCAGCATGGACGCGGCCGCTGCCGGCGGCCGCGTAGAGGTCGACCCACGTGCGGTGCTGCTCGCGCAGGTCGTCCGGCGGCGCTACGTGCTCGACGAGGATGCCGTTGCGTCGTGCCTCCCTGGCCAGCTCGGTGATGGCCCTACCGATGGATTCCTCGACCGGCAGGCGCTCGAAGCGCGGAATGACGCCGATCGACGTCGAGGTTGGCTCGAAGACGGCGTCCGGAGCCCGACCGGCAAGGACCTCGAGGAGCAGCGCGACGTCATCGAAGCCGCGCGCGATGGGACCCATCGCCGCGAGCGTTCCGACGCCACCCCCGCGAGGATGGCTGACCGGTTCGGTCACGTGGCCGCGGGTCGAGATCGCGCCGAGCGTCGGCTTGAGGCCGATCACGCCGCAGAACGCCGCCGGCAAGCGCACGGAACCTGCGATGTCGCTGCCGACCTCGACGGGGCTCAGGTGCGCGGCGACCGCAGCCGCCGCGCCACCGCTCGATCCGCCGGGCGTGCGCGCAACGTCCCACGGGTTGTTCGTCCGCCCGTGGACCGGGTTCGACGTCTGGAAGTCGGCAAGGTCGCGCGCCACGTTGGTCTTGCCAAGGAGGATCGCTCCCTCTGCCCGCAGCCGCGAGGCCACGAAGCCGTCGCGCGGAGCGGGCGCACGCGGCGCGTCCGGGTTCCCGACCACCGTCGGCATGCCGGCCACGCGATGCGAGTCCTTGAGCGTCATCGGCACGCCGCTCAGCCGGCCGGCCGGCGGCCGTGCCGCGTCGGCGAGGGCGCGCTCGGCATCGAGATGGATCACCGCGTTGAGTGACGGATTCAGCCGCTCGATGCGCTCCAGGTACGCGCGCACCGCTTCGGCGGGCGAGATGGAGCGTGCCGTGATGGCCGCCGCCAGCTGCGAGGCCGACAGCTGCGTCGGGTCGTCGCTCACGCAGCCACCACAGCCCGCGCCTCGCCCGGGCGGGCGTTGGCCAACCGCGCGAAGAGGACCAGCACCACGACGACCACGATCGCGTTGAGGACGAAGAAGCTGCTGTAGCCAAGGCCGATCATCGCGGTGGCAGCGACCGGCCCCAGCGTGGAGCCCAGGTCGCCGATGGCGCGGAACAGCCCCGCCGTGGCGCCGTGGCCGCCGGCGCGTCCGGCATCCATGACGTAGGCCTGCATGGCGGGGCCGCGCAGGGCGTTGCCGCCGCCCATCGCCAGCGAGGCGATGAGGATCCAGGCCGCATCGGCGGCGAGCGCCATGAAGACGAGGCCGATGGCCGATGCCACCAGGAGGACCACGATGATGGCGCGGCGACCGTATCGGTCCGAGATCATGCCGGACGGGTAGAGCAGGACGAAGCCGACGGTGTTCGACAGGAACAGCGCCCAGCCGACGAAGTCCGCCCCGACGTTGAGCTCGTCGACCGCGAAGAGCGGCAGCGCGGTGAACTGCGCCCCGGTCATGGTGAAGAAGACGACGAAGCTGACGCCGCTGATGAGGAGGAAGTCGCGGCTGCGCGCGAGCATCCCGAGCGCCGCGAGTGGCGAGACGTGGACGACCGGCGCGTGGTGGCGCGACTCCTTCACGAACAGCGCCGGCACGATCGCGGCGAGCGCCAGGATGGCGTACGCCCACAGCGCCGGACGCAGCCCGAGCGACGCGCCGATCCAGCCGCCGATGAGCGGACCGAACCAGAAGCCGATGCGCTGGCTGGCCTGGTAGGCCGACAGGTGGCGACCTCGGGTGGCCGGCGTCGAGAGATCGGCCACCGCCGCCAGTCCGGCCGTGGTCGACATGCCGGCACCGACGCCCTCGAGGACGCGGGCCAGGAGCAGCCACTGCCACGTGGGCGACAGCGCGCTGGCGATGCCCGAGGAGGCGAGCAGCAGGATGCCCGTCACGAAGATCGTGCGGCGGCCGATCTGCTCCGAGGCGGCGCCGACCGGGATGTCGGCCACCAGGCGCGTCGCCCATCGCAGCGAGACGATCAGGCCGACCACGAACGGCACCGCGCCGATGTCGAGCGCGAAGAGCGGGATGATCGGCAGGCTGACGCCGATGCCGAGGCTCGACAGCGTCAGCGCCGCGAGCAGCGGCCACGGGCTCCCACGCTCGATCCCGCCCTCCGGGGCGGGAGCAACGGACGCCGTCACGCGGTCAGACTCGCGCGGCCTTCAGGGCCGGGAGCACGCGCTCCGCGATCAGCTCCAGCGTCGCCTCGTATCGGTCGAACTGCATCCGCAGGTCGAACACGAAGTGGTCGATGCCGCGCTCGGCGATCTCGACGATCTGCTCGACGACCTCGTCGGGCTCGCCGACGACCGCGATGCCGCGGATGTCCTCGATGGTCTGGAAGCCGCCCTCGGGCTGGATCCAGGTCTTGCTCGCCTCGGACGACCCGGCCAGGGCGGCGATGTCGAGATCGGCGCGGGCGCGGTTGCGATCGGTGTCGACCTTGACCAACGGGATGACCGAGCGGGTGATCCGTCGGCCGGTCTCGGCCTCGAGCTCGGCGAGCAGCTCCAGCCGGTCGTCGAGCGTGGCGAGCGGGATGCGGCCGGGCATCCAGGCGTCACAGTTGGCGACGGTCGTGCGGACCGATGCGCGCGTCGTGCCGCCGTACCAGATCGGAATCGGCTGCTCGGGCTTCGGCGTGAGGGTCACGTCCTCGAACCGGAAGAACTCGCCCTCGAAGGTGACGTCGTCCTCCGACCACACGCGGCGGACGATCTGCGCCATCTCGGTGAAGATGAGCTTGCGCTGCTCCCGGTTGAAGCCGGCCGCGGCCAGCTCCGCGTGGTTGCTGCCCATGCCGAGCCCGGCGATCACGCGCGGGCCGTGCAGGTAGCTCATGGCGGCGAGGTCCTGCGCCAGCTTCAGCGGCCAGCGCAACGGGATGAGGACCGCGGTGCCCAGGAAGATCCGTGAGGTGACGGCGCCGATGGAGTTCAGCGAGGCGAGCGGCTCGATGAACGTCCGATCCGTGCCCTCCATGCCGTGCGGCTTCCACAGCAGGTGGTCGCGCACCCAGACGGCGTCGAATCCGAGCTCCTCGGCGCGCTTCGAGCCGCCGATGATCCGCTCGCGCGACGCGTGCTCGCCGAAGTGCGGGACCAGCACGCCGTAGGTCATGCCCTCCGCGGTGCGGTCGAGCGGCCGCCAGGTCTCCGATGGTGCGACGGTCACTGCGGCACGCCGGCGATGTACTGGCCGTAGCCCGGCTGGCCGACGATCTCGCGATCGCGCGCGACGACCGTGCCGCGCAGCATGGTCATGGCGACGTAGCCCTTGACCTTCCAGCCGAGATACGGCGTCCAGCCGACCTTGGTGTAGAGGCCCTCATCGGTCAGCGTCATCTCGCGGTCGATATCGACCAGCACGAGGTCCGCGTCCGATCCGGGCAGCAGTGCGCCCTTCTTCGGGAAGATGCCGAGCATGCGGGCGGGTGCCTCCGACAGCAGCTCGACCGCGCGGCGCAGCGTGATCTTGCCGTCGTTCACATCCGTCAGGGTGATGGTGTACTGCCAGTCGTACTGCGGCGAGCCCATGGCCGAGTGCCAGGCGTCGTCCTCCATCTGCTCGAGCTCCTCGAGCGTGTGCGGCGCGTGATCGGCGTCGATGCTGTCGATGGTGCCGTCGTTGAGCGACTTCCAGATCTCGTCCATGCGATCGGCGTCCTCGGTGATGAAGCCGCCGGGGCAGGCACGGCCCTTGAGGCGCATGAGGTCGTCGCGGGTGAGGTGGTAGTACTTCGGATCGACCGATGCGGTGACGCGCTGTCCCTTCGCCTTGGCGGCCCGGATGAGGCGCAGCGAGCCGGCCGAGTGGGTGTGAACGAGGTTGAGGCGAACGCCGGTCAGGGCCTGGAGGTTGATGAGCGTGTTGACCGCGGTGTGCCAGATCGCATCGGTCGTGTAGACCTCGCCGAAGGTGTACCAGTTGGCCGGCTTGCCGGCCGCGAAGGCCTCCTCGGACAGCTCCTCGAACAGGCTCTGGTTGAAGGGGTGCACGTTCAGCGGAAGCCCGGTCTTCTCGATGGCGCGGAACGCCTTCAGCAGCGATGCCTCGTCGTTCATGGCCAGCCGCGGGTCGTGCGGGTAGGCGCCGGAGACCTGGAAGATCTTGTAGCCGGTCGCGCCGGCATCGGCCAGCCTGGCGATCTCGTCCAGCTTGGTGCCGGCGACCCAGTGCCCGAAGTCGATGATCGACGTGGCGTCGGCCGTCTCGCGCTTCTCCAGGTAGGTCTCGACCGTGTCGGTCGGCGGCTCGACGTTGGGCATGTCGATCATCGTCGTCACGCCGCCCGCCGCGCCCGCCTTCGAGGCGGTCAGGAAGTCCTCCTTGTGCGTGAAGCCCGGCTCCCGAGTGTGGGCGTGCGTGTCGATGATGCCCGGCAGGACCAGGCGGTCGGTGGCGTCGATCGTCTCCGCCGCCTCGGCCGTGTTGTCGCCGCCGACCACGCCGGCGATCCGGCCCTCGTCGATGAGCAGGTCCGCGCGGACCAGTTGCCCGCCGAGATAGACCTGGCCGCCTGTGACCCGCGTCTGGTAGTTCGCCATCAAGTTCCTCCTGGAGTGGATGACACCTCGACGAAGTCGACCTTCGCGGGTGCATAGATCTCGAGCAGCCGGGCGTCGTCCTCGCCGATGTTCGTGGCGGAATGCGGGACGCCGGGCGGAATGAAGACGGTGTCGCCGGGGCCGGCGTCGTGGTCGACGCCGTCGACCCGGATGCGGACTCGCCCGGAGAGGACGTGGTAGACGTTCTCGGCGGTCGTGTGCAGGTGGTACGGGCCGGGCGCCGAGCCGGCCAAAATGACGTTGAGGTGCAGGTCGACCTGCTCGGCGCCGATCTCCGGGTCGACCAGCTTGATCATCGCGCCGCGCCCGTAGCGGAGCTGCGACCCGCGTCCCTCGCCGTCACGAATGACGTGGGCGCGTCGGCGGGCGCCCGTGGCACCCGCATCGGTCTGGCTCATGCGGCCTCCTCGGCATGACGGTGATCCCATGGCATGAGGCGCCGTTCGAGGCGCTTGAGGCCGGCGGTCATGGCGATGCTGACGACCATGATCGCCAGGATCGGCACGAACAGGTTCGCGGTCTGGAAGAAGTTCGCGAAGCGGATGATCATGCCGCCGAGGCCGGTGATGATGGCGGTCATCTCGGCCACGATCACCCCGACCAGCGCCTGGCTGAGCGCCACCCGGATGCCGGCGAAGATGAACGGCATGGCGCCCGGCAGGACGACCGTGGTGACCACCTGGCGCTCGCTGGCGCAGGCGACGCGCGCGACGTCGAGCAGCTCGACGTCGACGTTCTTGACGCCGGCCATGGTGTTGATGATCACCGGGAAGACGCCGGCGATGAAGACGAGCGCCAGGCGCAGCTCGGTGTCGATCCCGAACCAGATGACGAGCAGCGGGATGAGGGCGATCGACGGCAGCGCGTACAGGAAGCTGACGTAAGGATCGAGCACGTACTCGAGCGTCCGGAAGCGGCCCATGAACAGGCCGATGAGCACGCCGACCACGATGGCAAGCCCGAAGCCGGCGATGAGCGCGCCGATGCTGATGGCCAGCGCGCCCCACAGCGTGCCCTCGGTGACGGTCAGCTCGATGATGCTCTCGAGAATCGCCGATGGCGGCGCGAACAGCGCTCGGCTGACGCCACTGGCGTAGAGCTCCCAGGCGACGATGAGGATGACGAACGTGACGATCCGGACGGTCCACACACCGGTCCGGGTGTAGAGGAAGCCGCGGCGGGTCGCGCGGTGGTGCGGATGATGGAGCGCCGAGACGCGGACCGGCGCGCCGCCCGGGTGGGCGGCTGGCTTCGGCGTCATCGGATCCGCTCCACGTTGGCCCACGGCGTCGCGCGGCGCTGGAGGAAGTAGACGACCTCGGCCAGCACGATGCTGAACAGGCCCAGGATGATGACCGGCACGAACAGCTTGTCGGTCTGGAAGAAGCGGCCGTACTGGATGATGAGCTGGCCGGTGCCCGTCACCGCGGCCGTCATCTCGGCCACGATGATGCCGACCAGGGCGCGGGCCACGCCGATGCGCAGGCCGGCGAAGAGGTAGGGGATCGACGCGGGCACGACGACGGTGGTGAGCATCTGCCAGCCGTTGGCGGCGAAGGCACGCCCGGTATCGAGCAGCTCGCGGTCGACGCTCTTGGCGCCGATGTAGGTGTTGATGATGATCGGGAAGATCGAGCTCAGCACCACGATGGTGACCCGCAGCTCGAAATCGATGCCGACCCATAGCACCAGCAGCGGCACCAGCGCGATGCGCGGCGTGGCGTACAGCGCGCTGACGTACGGGTCGAGGATGAGGTCGACCAGGCGAATGCGTCCCATGGCGAAGCCGATGGCGACGCCGAGGACCGAGCTGATGGCGAAGCCGACCACCAGGCCCTGGAGCGTCGTCGCGAAGGCCGGCCACAGCGTGTTGTCGACGAAGGCGAGCTCGACGAAGGCCGCTGCGATGGCGGTCGGGTAGGACGCCACGATGGGATCCAGCCGGCCCATCAGCTCCCACAGCACCAGGACGCCGA
>DASVDT010000034.1:0-2122 GCA_036380955.1 Candidatus Limnocylindria bacterium
TTGCTGTGATGCATTGCTCCTTACGACGACCAACTTGCTCTTCGCGTCAAACTCCGCCGTGAAAGAGGGACGCTGCGGTGCTGCAGACCAGGCATACCCGGCCAAGAAATTCTGGATATCGATGACGTCCGCGGCGGTGACCGAGGATCGCTCGACCCGGACCGGTCTTCCTTCGACAGAGATATCAGCTAGAGCCGTGGCGTTCGCCTTCCGAGGCAATACGACGACGTAAGCGCCGTCATCCGCCTCGTACATGCCGACGGCGCCCGCCGCCTCAGCTTGCCCCTGCAAGGCCCGTAAAGCTTGCTCCAGCGGATCTTCATCGGGGCCAGGAGGCGCTGCGGCAGTCCCACCGGCGCTCGTTGTCAGCACAGCGGCGGAGATGAGAATGGCAGCAGTGCTGCGCGCAATTGGAAGGATCGACATGTCGACCGAAAGTAACAAGGCCGTCGTGCGTCGCTTCATCGACGAGGCGTTCGTCAAGGGCAATCCCGCATCGGTCGAGCTGGTCTCGGAGTCGTTCGTGCCGCGCACCTGGCCATCGGTCGAGCCCGGTCGGGAGAGTCTCGGGCAAACGGTGGTGCGCATGGCCAGTGGCCTATCGGGCGTTCAGTTCGACGTCGAGGACGTCATCGGCGAGGGCGACCGGGTGGCGGTGCGCCTCATCGCCAGGGCGACGCACAAGGGTGACTTCATGGGCATTCCCGCCGCCGGCAAGAGCTACGAGATCGCCGAGATCCACATCTTCCGGCTCGAGGACGGCCTCATCGCGGAGCACTGGCACGTGGCCGACATGCTCGGGATGATGAAGCAGCTGGGCGCGATGCCCGGCTGAGCGTCAGCCCTCGGTCGGCGCGACCGGCGTGGTACGCCGGCCCCAGGGCCGGAGTGAGCCACGCCGCATGTTGACGAGGCCGATGCCGGCGATGACCAGCGCGGTGCCGATGAGCAGCCGCGCATCGATCGGCTCCGCCAGGACCAGCGCGCCGAGGCCGATGCCCCAGATCGGCAGCAGGTAGGCGACCAGCGAGGTGCGCGTGGCGCCCCACGATCGCAGGAGCCGGAAGAAGACCAGGTAGGCCATGCCCGAGCCGAAGAGCCCGAGCCAGACCACGGCCAGCAGCGCCTCCGGCGCGAACCCGCCCTCCCACGGTCGCTCCAGCAGCGCGGCCGGGATCGCCGCCATGACGAACGCGAAGCCGACCTGGAAGAGCGCCGGGATCATCGGCCGCAGCCCATGGACGTTGCGCCTTGCGTACACGCCGCCGAGCGCATACGAGGCCGATGCGCCGATGAGCGCGAGCTCCGCCACGAGCTCGTTGCTGCCCAACTGCGACGGGTCGAACCCGACCACGATCGCCACGCCGATGAGCCCAATGGCGATGCCGAGCAGGCTGTTGACCGTCACGCGCTCGGCGGGCAGCAGCATGGCCGCGAACGGGATCGTGAACAGCGGCACGGCGCCGGTCAGCACGGCCGCGAGGCTCGAGTCCACGCTCTGCTCGGCGAAGGTGATCAGCATGAAGGGAAGGAAGACGCTGAAGACGCCCATCACCACCAGGTGTCCGTACATCCGCGGCTCGCGAGGCAGCGCCTCGCGGGCGATCGCCACGACGGCGGCCAGCAGGACAAACCCGACGAGAAGCCGGCCGGAAACGACGGTGAAGGGCTGAATGCCGGCATCGACCGCGATCTTGATGAACAGGTAGCTGCTGCCCCAGAAGAAGCCGAGCAGCACGAAGAGCAGCCAGTCGGCGCGAGTGGAGCGACCGGAATTCATCGGTGCCATCTTGGGACCTGAAACGCCGGTACGCCACCTGGTGTGAGATGCGTCGGTCAGACATGGTCCACATCGGTCAGGTGGGGTCACCGGGCAGCCGTTGGTAAGGCCGCGAGTAGCCGGAACGGTCACTCGCCGACCAAGCACAGCGCCCGTACCTTCACAGCTGTTGAAAGCCCGCCCTCACGTTCGAAAGGAACAGATGCAGCAGGTGCAGCCGCACGAGTGGCGCAAGTACGGATTCGGGGGACCGCCGGAGCCGTGGGAGAGGGGTGCCCAGCGGGATCTCGACCGGCTCGCGACCTCGTACTTCCTCGACATCCTCGAATCCCACCGCGTGAT
>DASVDT010000035.1:0-15813 GCA_036380955.1 Candidatus Limnocylindria bacterium
GCGCATCCAGACAAGCTGATCCAGTTCGTGATGAAGCGGGCGGATACGGTCAAGCTCAGGCCTGACCACAAGCTCGTTTTCATGCGGGCGTGGGACGAGCCGAAGCAGCGCCTCAAGGGTGTCGGCAACCTCCTGACCGACCTGGCAAAGCTCGCTGCCTGAGCCCGCGAGACAGCAATCTTCGCGTAAAACACTTGACACGTCGCGTAAATCTTTGAAATCGCAGTCTTTGGCAGCTGTCTCAGCCGTCTCAGCCGTCTCAGCCGTCTCAGCCGTCTCAGCCGTCTCAGCCGTCTCAGCCGTCTCAGCTGTCTCAGCCGTCTCAGCTGTCTCAGCCGTCTCAGCTGTCTCAGCTGTCTCAGCTGTCTCAGCCGTCTCAGCCGTCTCAGCCGTCTCAGCCGTCTCGGGTGTGTCCCGTCCTCATTCGGGCGGCGTCCCGGCCCGTGTCCCCCTCACGCTCCCGTTGCCTGACGGCAGCGACGCCTTCGTCCCGCCTTCCTGTTGGGGAGAGGGTCAGATCGATGGAGCCCGACCGCGACGAGATCCGGGACGGTGAAACAGTGGGACCGTGGGACCGTGGGACCGTGGGACCGTGGGACCGTGGGACCGTGGGACCGTGGGACAGTGGGACCGTGGGACCGTGGGACCGTGGGACCGTGGGACAGTGGGACCGTGGGACAGTGGGACAGGTCCCCCTGATGGCGCGTCGCGGCCGCGCCGAATCAAAACGCCCGCGCGGGGTCCAGGACCCGGCGGGCGCAATTCGACAGGCCCAAGTCAACCGCAGGTGGCGTGGGACGTCAAGGCACTTTCTTCGCGCCCGCGCCGAGGCGCCAAACCGATCATTCCCACGTCCAGCGGATAGGTGCCGCCGCGGACGACGTCGGCTTGGCTGCCGTTCGACGCAGGCCGTGGTCGGAGCCGCGCAATGCGCGACTCCGACCGTCGACACGAGATCAATGGCCGGCCGGATGATTCCAATCCGGCAGCAGCACGATGCTGTTCGGGTTGAAGCCCTGCTCCTTGAGGGTCTCGATGCTGGCGATGGCTTCGCCCTTGGCGAGGTCGACCACGGTGATCGAGCCGTCGCTCATTCCGGGGAGATTGAGCAGCGAGTTCTGTACGAAGGCGTAACGTTCGTCCTTCGTGAACGCCACATGATGCGCGCCTTCACCGGCCGGTATGGTCTTGACGTGCTGCGGTTTGGCCGGATTCTGCGAGATGTCGAAGATATGCAGGTGGCCCGGCTTGGCAGTCGTCACGTAGAGCCGATCGGCCTTTCCGCTGAAGTACATCTCCAACGGCACGCCGGCTTTGAGCGGTGCGAAGTCGAACGCCTGGCCGACCACGAAGTCCTTTCGCTGGGGATCCCACGCCGCCGTCCACAGCGTTCCGCCATACATATTGGTGACATAGGCGACCGGCGGATTTGCCCCCGGTACGAACAAGACTTCCACCGGCGCTTCGCCGGATGGCGAGGTTTTGTCGGATACCTTGTGCGTCGACAGGACATTGCCGGTGCTGGCCTCGATCACCGCGATCGTTTCGCCCGCGTCGCCCAGGTCCGAAGGCCGGACGGTACTGGTCACGAGCAGACGATCGATGCCGTCATGAATGGCGATGCCGTGCGGATATGGATTCGGCGTCGCGATGGTCTTGATCGGCCGGTCTTCCCGCGCGTCGCCGACGATCACGCTGCCGGATCCCATGCAGGTGAGATACCAACGCGCGTTGTCCGCGGAGAAGACGATATCCTCGCCGACCTTGCAGTCGGGAACCGCAATCGTCTCGACGGTAAGCGGGCGTTTCGTCATGTCCATGACGCGCAGCTCGCTCTTGCCGAGCGCGGTGATGTACGCCTTCGAGGCGTCGCGGTTGTAGAAGATGTGGTGGGCGACGAGATCCTCGGGGAGGAGAATGTCCTCGACGATCTTTCCGTAGTTCGCCGAGTCCGGATTGACGTCGATGATCGCAATGCCTTCCTTGCGGACTCCTCCGGCGACTGGATGCATGAACGCCTTGAGCGCCTCGGGCGGTTTGCTCTCATAGTTCAGCATCGCCAGGATCTCCGCATCGGATTGCGAAGAGATGCCGAGCGCCGCTGCCATGGCGGCAACGGCCAATGCGCGCTTCATGTTCGAGCCTCCCTTCAATTCCTGAGATGACGGACGTTATCCCGCTGCGTTTGTCCGGCGGTATCGCCGGTCGCGGTGGGAAATCTTGTTGATGTCGATGATCCGTCTGGCCGGCGCCAATGACGCATTCAACAGCGTTGGCACCTGTTCGCACGCCCGACGGCATCGTATCATGGCGTCGGCACGGGAGCATTCACAATGCGCCCCATCACCCGGAAGAATGCGCTGGTCGAATGCACTTTCCGCAGGCCAAAGCCCGTGGCCGTGGCACTGCTTGCCATGCTCGTGCTTTTCGCAATGCCGGCAAGATCGGCTGCGCAAACGGGCGAGGTTCGCCGCTTCGAGTTAAGCATCAAGGACGGAAAGGTGGACGGCGGCCTTCGTACGGTCCGCGTCAGTCGTGGCGACGCCGTGGTATTGCGATGGACGGTCGACCGGCCGACAGTCCTTCATCTGCACGGATACGACATCGAAATCGAGGTTCGCCCCGATGCGCCGCGCGAGATGGCGTTCGAGGCGCGCAGCACCGGCCGCTTCCCGGTCGAGATGCATGGCCGCAACGGTGAGGGCCAGCACGCGCACCGGGTTGTCATCCATGTCGAAGTTCATCCGCGCTGACGGCGTGCTGGTCATGCGCGTCCGACGGTTGCCCGTTGCGCTCCTTCCCATCTACCTGGCATGGCCGACCGGTTCGGCATTCGGGCATGCATTCGGCCAGCGTTACGACCTTCCGCTGCCGCTCTGGCTCTACCTATGGGGTGCGGCAGGGGTTGTCGCCGTCACGTTCGTCCTTCTGGCGCTGTTCAGCGCGTGGCAACGCAAGATCGCAGGCTCGTCAAGGCGAACCGGATCGAACATGCCGGCCGCGTGCGGCCACATTCCGCGGGCGGTGCTGCTGCCGTTTCAGATACTTTCGGTGGCCGCATTCGTCCTGGTCCTGGCGGCCGGGCTCTTCGGCCGCCAGGACCCGTTCAAGAACATCGCGCCGACGGCGGTCTGGGTCGTCGGATGGGTCGGTCTGGCCTATGTGTGCGCATTCATCGGGAACGTGTGGGCGCTGATCAGTCCCTGGTCCGTGGCATTCGCATGGATGGAGATCGTCGCGGGGAGGGGATGGGTCGGCACCGCACGTTCGCCTCCAATCCGCTATCCGGCCTGGCTGGGCGTATGGCCAGCCGCGATCCTGTTCCTCGCCTTTGCCTGGGCCGAGCTGCATTGGCCGGGCCGCGACATGCCACGCAATATTGCCGCAGTCGCACTCGTCTATACCCTGGTGACATGGACGGGATGTCTGGTGTTCGGCCGCGACGCGTGGTTGCGCGGGGGCGAGCTGTTCTCGGTTTTCTTCGGGTTGGTCGGCCGCTTCGCCCCGCTCCGTTTCGTACCTGTGGACGGGCGATGGACATGGCATCTGCGGCCTTATGCCGTGGGACTGCTGGACGACAAGCCCGCATCTTCGTCGGTCACGGCGTTCGTGTTGCTTATGCTTTCGACGGTGACGATCGACGGGTTGTTTGAAACCCCGCTATGGGCCAGGACGGTCGACCTGCTGCTTGGGTCACAGCCGACGACAGGCGGACCGGCCGGCGATTACATCGCACTGGCCTCGGCTGCGCTGGTCCTCGCCCCGGTATTCTTCGCGACGGTTTATCTTGGCGTCATCGCGCTGATGGCCTTTGCCGCCGGAGCGCCGCAGCCATCGGGCGGCTGCTCAATGGGTAAGCTGGCCGGACAGTTCGTTCTCTCGCTGGTCCCGATCGGAATCGCCTATCATCTCGCGCATTATTTTTCATTCCTGGCGCTGGCGGGACAGTTCCTGATCCCCCTGTCGTCCGATCCGTTCGGTTTCGGTTGGGACCTGTTCGGTACCACGCTTTATCGCATCGACATCGGCATCGTCGACGCCCGCGCCGCGTGGTACACGGCCGTTGCCGCGATCGTCGGCGGGCATGTCGTCGCCGTTTGGTTGGCACACGAGACGGCGTTGCTCGTGTTCAAAGATCGTCGCAGCGCCCGCCGAAGTCAGTATCCGATGACGGGTCTCATGGTCGGCTATACCGTCCTGAGCCTTTGGATTCTCGCACAACCGATCGTCGAGGCCAGGTGAGAAGGGGCGGGCCCACAGGCGTGCCGGCAGAAAGGAAACCCCCGCTGTCGGCGGGGGTTGTCGTGACCGATCCGGATCACTGCGGCTGACGCGGTGGACTGGGCATTTCCGGCTGACGTGGCGGCATGGGCATTTCCGGCGCACCGCTTGGGGGCTGACCCTGCATGGGTGCCCGCGCCACGTTGCTCTCGACGACGCGGCCGCTGCGGGCATCGACCCGGAGATCATATGTCTGCCCTTCGCGCATCGCCTGTGCCATGTAGGCGTTGCCGTTGCGGCGCAGATTCGTAACGTTGCTGTAGCCCTGGCGATTGAGCTCGTCGCGGATCTGCTGCTGCGTCATCATGCCGGACGGCGCACCACTACGCGTCGCAGTGGATTGCGTCGCCGGGTCCGAGGACATGATGCGCCCGGTCATCGCGTCGACCTTGATGTCGTAAGCCCGGCCGCGCTGCTCGCCGCGGGCGAGATAGACGTCGCCGTCGCGGCGAATGTTGTAGACCCGGTTGTAGCCGACCTCGTGCAGCTTGTCGTGTACCTCGTCGCGCGTCCAGGCGCGCGAACGCTCTGCCGCGCCTGACATGCTCTCCCGCCCGGCCTGCGCGGTGTCGCCGGCGTAATAGTCGCGTTTCGCGTCGGCGACCTTCGTCTCCAGACCTTCGTCCAACCAGTAGCCGCCCCCGACGCCGAGGCCGGCACCGACAATGGCCCCGATCGGGCCGCCGACAAGCGCGCCGGCGGCCGCACCGCCGAGCCCGCCCGTCGTCATACGCTCGTTCTCGGTGTTGCCACATGCCGCGGTCAACAGACCGAGCGCCACGGTCCCTATCACTCCGATTGCTGCACGCATGGTCATCACATTCCCTGCTCGATGGTTACACCCACCCTAGGGACCGGTCGGTGACGGCCACGGCTCGGCGGCCAAGAACGGCCGCGTTGCAACGGGCATCACCCGGCGAGCCCAAGGGAGTGGCGGATCGAACCCGCGCGACCAAGCTTTGGTGACGCCTCACCCTGCTTATAATTTTTGCGGTCCTGATAACGCCACGTTTCCAAGCGGCACAACGCGCGGCGAGCGTCAGCGTTCCGGGAGCCACGTAACGCGGCAAGGCCCTTTGGTGAGCGGAGCCATTCCGTATACGCCCATCGTGAATGCCTTCCGGCGCCGAACGCGAACAGACTTGACCATTTCTCAACACGACCAGGGAATGTGAGCGGTATACTACCGCGCCATCGCATGGGCACATGGGCCGGGCGGGCGGCTTCGGGGTCAAACCTGAGTCCCGGCGAAGCTGGCGCCAGCAGGCGCACCGCCGGAGTCCGACCGGTGCCGTCACGTTGTATTGGCGTCCTGACCGGCGCGGCCCGTAAGATCGCCACGAGAAGAAGGGAACTGACGCAAAGGATGGAGAGCATCGAATTCACCAATGCCGTCCTCCTCGTCGGCTCCCTCCTTATTCTGGCTGGCATCTTTTCAAGTCTGATCGCGTCCCGGTTCGGGACACCGTTGCTGCTGGTCTTCCTCGTGATCGGAATGCTGGCGGGCGAGGATGGGCCCGGTGGCATCTTCTTCAGCGATTATCAGGCCGCTTACCTGATCGGTTCCCTCGCGCTCGCCGTCATCCTGTTCGACGGGGGGTTGCGGACCAAGCTCTCGTTCTTTCGGGGCGTATTGGCGCCTTCGCTCGTGCTGGCGACGATCGGCGTCATCATCACAGCCGCAATCACAGGCGGAATTGCCGCGTATCTGTTCGGGATCGGATGGGTCGAGGGGCTGCTGATCGGCGCCATCGTCGCTTCGACCGACGCGGCGGCGGTCTTCTTCCTTCTCGGTGCCGGCGGACTTCGGCTCCAGCGCCGTGTGCAGACGATGCTGCATATCGAGTCGGGGACGAACGACCCGATGGCCGTGTTCATGACGATTGCGCTCGTCGAGATCCTTGCGGCGGGCGGCACGTTCACCTGGGCCAGCCTGGTGTTGTTCGGGCAGCAACTGGTCCTCGGTGCGAGCCTCGGCGTGGCCAGCGGCCTGGCCATGTCGTGGGTCGTGAACCGCGTCGGTCTGCCCGCCGGCCTCCACGCGCCTTTCGTCATCACGGCGGCGATCGCGACCTACGGCTTGACGGCGCTCCTCGGCGGCAGCGGATTGCTGGGCGTGTATCTGGCCGGCCTCGTCCTCGGCAACCGGCCGCTCCGCGCGTTCGCCACGATCACGACCTTTCACGATGCGGCGACCTGGATGGTCCAGATCGTCATGTTCGTCATGCTCGGGTTGCTCGTGACGCCGTCGCGTCTGCTCGAATATGCCGTCCCGGCGCTGATCGTGGCCGTTGCGCTGATCCTGGTGAGCCGGCCGATTGCCGTCGCGCTGTGCCTGCTGCCGTTCCGCTTCGGGAGACGCCAGATCGCGTTCATCGCGTGGGTCGGCCTGCGCGGCGCCGTCGGCATCTTTCTCGCTTCGATCCCCATGTTGTCGGGGTTGCCGAATGCAGAGCTCTACTTCAACGTGGCCTTCTTCGTGGTGCTGGTCTCGCTGATCGTGCAGGGGTGGACGATCGCGCCGGTGGCGAAGGCCCTTCGGGTCGCCCTGCCGCAGCGACATGTCGACGTGCGTCGTGTCGAGCTCGACCTTCCCGGTCAGCTCGAATACGAGATCGTCGGTTACTCCATCGAGCCCGATGCCCCCTTTCTCGCCTCACGCAAGCTCCCGACCTGGGCGCGGCCGCTCCTCCTCGTGCGGGCCAATCAGATCCTGCCGCCGCCCTCGATCGACGAGGTCAGGAGCGGGGACTATCTCTACGTCCTCGCGCCGCCGTGGCGGGTCTATCTTCTCGACCCGCTGTTCCGCCGCCATGCGGCCGAGGAGCGGGTGCCGCTGCCGGAGGCCGAGTTCGTGTTTCCGGGCACTGTCCGAATGGGAACGCTCGGCGAACTTTACGGCTTGAATATCCCGACCGAGCAGGCCGACCAGACGATCGCGGAACACTTTGCCAGCACGATGAGCGAACGACCGGTCGTGGGTGACCGCATCCAGGGCGATGGCTTCAGTCTCGTCGTGCGTCGCATGTTGGACGAGGACGTCGAGCGCGTCGGCGTGCAGTTCGGCGATGCGGAGCAGGCCGCAGCCAAGCCGCCAAGCGCCTGGCGGCGCCTGTACGCTGCATTCGCGGAACTGCTGCACTACAAGTAAGCCCGGTCTTGGTCGGCGGTGATCTGCCGGCTTCCTCGCCGCGGCAACGCGCCGACCCAGGCGCGGGAAGATCGACGGCCGGCCGTGACCCGGCGGTTATTCGGAAAGCAGTCCCAGGGCCAAGCGCCCGCCGCGAGCGCAAGCCAGGCGCGCCGAAAGAGAGGCCGGAAGAGAGAATGCCGGCCAGCACATTTCCAACGAGGGCGACAGGGGCGACCGTCAGCCGAAACAGGTTTGTCGCAAGGGTGACGACGTCCAACGGCTATGCTTTGGAGCGGCCCATCGGCTTGGACACTTGCAAACGTGCCGGGCGCCGTCGAGTCGCCCCTACACCGCCTTGGCCGCGGGGGCGGTCTTTTTGCTGCGTTTGAGCAGGAACGTCAGCCGGCAGCGGGTTCCGCCGGTCGGCAGCGAGGAGAATTTCAGACGCCCGTCGACCTGGCCGGCGAGGGCGTCGATCAGCGTCAGGCCCGTGATGCCCTGCGGGCGTGTCGCGGGGAGCCCGATACCGTCGTCACGGACGGTCAAGACGCCGTAGCGGTCGCGCCGCTGCAGCTTGACCGCGACCTCGCCCCGGCGGCCATCGGGGAATGCATGCTTGTACGCGTTCATGACGAGTTCGACCGCGATCAGGCCGATCGGCAGTGCCGTATCGATGTCGACCTCGATCGAATCCAGATTCATGTCGAGACGGACCTGATCGTCCGGCAGGATGCCGACGGCGGTCTGCTGGCAGACGGTCCTGAGATAGACCGCAAGGTCGAGCCCCTCGAGCTTGGCCGACCCGTAGATCTGCGAATAGACTTGGCCGATCGCGACGATCCGCCGAGTGATGTCGGCGAAGACCGGCTGCGCCTCGGCCGGCACCTTGCCCGCGTGCATGCGGATCATGGCCTGGATCATCTGCAGATTGTTCTTCACGCGGTGGTGGACCTCGCGAAGAAGAACGTCCTTGTCGGCGATGACCTTCTCCAGGTCGGCGGTCCGCGCACTGACCTGTCGTTCGAGAGTACGCCGGTGCTGACGGGCCGCCTGTCCGCGGCGAACCGCCTGCGTGACGGTCGCGAACCAGAGCAGCGCCATGATGAGAAGGAAGGCGGCGCCGATCTGCATGCCGTTCAACCAGCGCTCCATGACCGAGGCCGTCGCGATCCCGTACGTGACATAGAGGGGGAGGTCATCCACGCGGCTGTAGGCGTAGATGCGCTCGACCCCGTCGGAGGCCGAGCGGGTCGTCAGCAGGCCGGCGGGCGCGGCGGCGAAGGCATGCATGACGTTGCTATCCGGCAGAAACGTGATCGGCGCGTGGAATGGCGAACTGGCGAGCAGGTTGCCATCCGACCGGATCAGTTCGACGACGGTGCGGCGGTCTTCGCGCACGCTCTCGAAAAAGCGCGCCAACATCTCCGCGTTCACGCTCGCGGCAACGATGCCGTCGAAAGTATTGCCGGAGCGGCGACGGAGGATGGCGAACGTGTCATTGGCCGAAATGCGCCCCGTCAGCCGTTCGGTCATGTAGAGGGAAACCGGCCGTTCACGCAGCTCCTGAAAATAGGCGCGGTCCGAGACGTTGATCGCCATCGGAAAGGTCACGCTGCTGTTGCGGATGACGCCGTCCGCGTCGATCACCAGAATGCTGTAATTCAGATCGGACCGCCGATGCAGCGCCTGGAGTTGCCGATGAATCTCTTCCGAGGCCGCGATCTCCGCCCATGACATGCCACGGATCATGTCGTCGACATGGCCGAGAATGAGATCCTGGGTCTGGATGACGCGCAGGACGTACTCGCGAACGACGCCGATACTCTTTTGCGCCTGCTCGACGGCGCGCGCCTGTTCGACGCGCCAGGAATACATACCCCAGAACGAAAGGAGCAGGACCGGAACCACGATGCCCGCCACCTGCAGGATGCGCAGGGGACGAAGGGAGTCCTGGCTTCGTCCCGTCCTGCCTTCCCGCAAGCGGTTCATGTGGACCTGCGTCAACGATGTCGTCGCCGGATGTTAGCGGTTGTGCAGCGACGAATCCATGGTCCGGCTCGTATCGTCGTGGTGCGGGCACGATGAGGCCCGAGATCTCGCACCACCTCGGTTTTCGACCAATTTTCCTCGATCTCGAACGATCCGGTATTGCAACAAGTTCGTGTGATCCGTGGAACCGCTGCGCGGGTTCAGGCGTCTATAGTTACAACCCACGGCTGTGACGTCCGTCACAGACGCGATGCGGCCGCGCCGGCTATCCCGCGTAGGAGAACGGAACGCAGGATCGGAAGACGTAATGCCCCACGACCGCGAGATCGCACGCTGCGCACAACTTCTCGTGCAGCGTTACGGTGCGGCGGCACCATGGCGCGCCGCGGCCTATGTTCAGCGCTATGCGCATTGTCTGAGCCCGGAGGCGCAGGGCCTCTGGCGCCGCGTGGAGGCGGCCGCAGCACAGCTCCTGGCCAAGGACATGCCAGACGGCGGGAGTGCCCCCGGCGCGACCCCGCTGGCATCGTCGTCTCGGTTTCGCGGCGAACCGGCATCACCACAAAGGATTACGTGCGGCGGGACAAGCGGGCTCAACGCGGAGTGACGCGGGCGTTGCGTGCGCCTGGCGCCCGGCCCGATGCGCCGGACCGGCGCGCGGATCGCCGGCGTCAACGATACATTGCGTTGAATGCCTCGAGAGCCCGGGCGCCGGGGCACAGCTCGGCATCGGACAGGGCGTTGAGCGGCTTGTCGACCGTGCCGAGATAATCGTGCAGGTCCTGCGAGGACTCTTCCACGAAGAGGAGGCCGGTGACGATCTCCCCCGCCGCCCGGCGCTGTTGCAGGTAAGTCATCGCCGCGATGCGGTCGTGCGGATCGTAATCGGCGGCGAGCTTGCGCAGACGCAGGACTGAGCCGTCGTGTTGGACAACCTCCTCGACGGTTCCGGCGGCGTAGTCGGCGGTGATCGGCGCGCGCGGCACCATCACGTCAAGGTGGTTGACCGCCTCGTTATGCTCGCGCACGTAGTCGAAGCTCTTGGTCGAACCCGGATGGTTGTTGAACGCGACGCAGGGGCTGATGCAGTCGATGAAGGCCGCACCGTGATGGAGGATCGCGCCCTTGATCAGCGGAACGAGCTGCTTCTTGTCGCCCGAGAAGCTGCGCGCGACATAGGTGGCGCCGAGCTGAAGCGCGAGCCCGACGAGGTCGATCGGCGAGTCGGTGTTCATGACGCCGCGCTTACTCTTGGAGCCCTTGTCGGCGGTCGCCGAGAACTGCCCCTTGGTGAGGCCGTACACGCCGTTGTTTTCGAGCACGTACAGCACGTTCACGTTGCGCCGGATGGCGTGGCAGAACTGTCCGAGCCCGATGGAGAGCGAGTCCCCGTCGCCCGAGATGCCGACGTACAGCAGCTCGCGGTTGGCCGCGTTCGCTCCTGCGGCGATCGAGGGCATGCGCCCGTGCACCGCGTTGAACCCGTGCGCATCGCGCACGAAGTACGTGGGCGTCTTGGACGAGCAGCCGATGCCGGAGAGCTTCACCAGCCTGTGCGGCTCGACGTTCATCTGGAAGAGCGCCTGGATGAGCGCGGCGGTCACGGAGTCGTGGCCGCACCCCGCGCACAGCGTGGACATGGCGCCCTCGTAGTCGCGGGGCGTCAGGCCGAGGGCGTTCACCGGCATCTTGGGATGCCGGGCGACGGGCTTGGCGATGTACGTCATCGGCCCGCCTCCGCGAGCTGGAGGGCTCGTAGGTGGGGCTCCAGACCTTCGAGGACGTGCCCCTTGCTCATCGGTTGGCCTCCGTAGTAGGTGATCGAGACGAGCTTCTCCTTGGGGCAGCCCGTCTCGAGCGTCAGCAGCCTCATGAGCTGCCCGTCGCGGTTCTGCTCGACCACGAACACGCTCTCGTGCTCGGCGAGGAACTCCTCCACCGCCCGTCCGAACGGAAAGCCGCGCACGCGCATGTAGTCCACGGGGATGCCGCGCTCGGCGAGGTCGTCGCGCGCCTCGAGCACCGCCCAGTGGCACCCGCCCAGCGACACCAGCGCCATCGGGCTGGGCGACTCGCCGCGGAAGATCTCGGGCTGGGGCACGTGCTCGCCCGCCGACTCCACCTTCCGCTTAAGGCGGTCCATCACCTCCATGTACGCGTCCGAGTCCTCGGTGTAGCGACCGTACTTGTCGTGGCCGGACCCGCGCGTGAAGTACGAGCCCTTGGGGTGCACGCCCGGGAGCGTGCGCGGCGCGATGTGGTCGCCGTCCACGTCGAGGTACCGGTAGTACTTGTCGAGCTTCTCGAGCTCCGCGGCCGACAGCACCTTCCCCCGGTCGGGCACGTACCCGTCGTCCCACTCGAGCTTCGGGACCACCCAGTCGTTCATCCCGATGTCGAGATCCGACAGCACGAACGTCGGCGTCTGGAAGCGCTCGGCGAGGTCGAAGGCCTTCACCGCGAGCTCGAAGCACTCCCTGGGATCGCTGGGGAAGAGCACGATGTGCTTCGTGTCCCCGTGCGAGGCGTACGCGCACAGCAGGAGGTCGCCCTGCTGCGTGCGCGTGGGCATGCCGGTCGAGGGCCCCGTGCGCTGCACGTCGAAGAAGACCGCCGGGATCTCCGCGTAGTAGGCGAGCCCGATGAACTCGTTCATGAGCGAGATGCCCGGGCCCGAGGTGGGCGTGAACGCGCGCGCGCCCATCCAGCTCGCGCCGATCACCATGCCGGCCGCGGCGAGCTCGTCCTCCGCCTGGAGGATGCAGAACCTGTTCTTTCCGGTCTGCGGATCCACGCGGAAGCGCTCGCAGAACTCCTGGAACGCGTCCATGAGCGAGGTGGACGGCGTGATCGGGTACCACGCCCCGACGGTGGCGCCGGCGTACACGCAGCCGAGCGCGGCGGCCGCGTTGCCGGTGATCATCACCTTGCCGCGGTTGCCATCGGGGATGGCACGCACGCGGATCGGGAGCGGGCAGTCGTAGTGCTCCCGGGTGTAGCGGTAGCCCATCTCGATCGCCTGGAGGTTCGCGTCGATGAGACGCTTCTTCGCCGCGAACTTCTCCTCGAGCATGCCCTTGATGACCTCCATGTCGATGTCGAGGAGGGCGACGAGCGCGCCGAGGTACGTGATGTTCTTCATCAGGATGCGCGTGCGCGATCCCTGGAACGCCTCCACGCACATCTTCGCGAGCGGCACGCCGATGAACGTGACGTCCTCGCGGATGAACTCCTCGTCCAGCGGCCGCGTGTCGTCGTAGAGCACCCATCCGCCCGACACGACCTCGTCGATGTCGCGCGCGTAGCTCTGCGGGTTCATCGCCACGACGAGCTGGAAGTCCGGGCTGCGCGCGACGTGGCCCCGCTCGTTCACGCGGATCTCGTACCACGTGGGCAGGCCCTGGATGTTGGATGGAAAGACGTTCTTCCCCGAGACCGGGACTCCCATGCGGAAGAGGGCCTGGAGGAGGAGGCTGTTGGCGCTGGCGGATCCGGTCCCGTTGACCGTGCCGATCTTCAGAGCGAAGTCGTTGACGCCGTGAGCGCTGGGCTGGACCAAGTTTCGTGTCCCGCGTAGGGGGTCAGGAGGTCGAACTGCACCATGTCCCAGGCAGCGGTGGGACAGCGCTCCGCGCACAGACCGCAGTGCACGCACAGGTCCTCGTCCTTGACCATGACGCGCTCGGTCTGCGGGAGCGGCTCGGACACGTAGAGCGGCTGGCTCAGGTTCTCCGCCGGCGCCATGAGGCGCTTGCGGAGCTCCGACTCCTCGCCGTTCTCGGTGATGGTGAGACAAAGCAACGGACAGACGTCCACGCACGCGTCGCACTCGATGCACAGGTGCGCGGTGAAGTCCGTCTGGATGTCGCAGTTGAGGCACCGTTCGACCTCACGCTGTGCCTCTTCCACGTCGAACCCGAGCTCCGCCTCGACGGCGATGTCCGCGAGCCGCCGCTCGAGATCGACGTAGCGCATCTCGGTGCGGTCGGCCGGGTCGTAGTCGTTCGAGTAGCGCCACTCGTGGATCCCCATCTTCGTGGAGATCAGGTTCATGCCGTAGGGCGGTCGCTCAGTGACGGGCGTGCCCTGGCAGTAGTTGTGGATCGAGATCGCGGCCTGGTGGCCGTGCTCGACCGCCCAGATGATGTTCTCCGGACCCCACGCGGCGTCGCCCCCCACGAAGACGCCCTCGCGTGTGGTCATGAACGTCGCGCGGTCCACGACCGGCATGTCCCACTTGCCGAACTGGATGCCGATGTCGCGCTCGATCCAGGGGAACGCGTTCTCCTGACCGATGGCGAGCACGACGTCGTCGGCCGGGAAGAAGGCCTCGTCGAGCTTCCTGCTCACCTGGCGGCCGTCCTCCCCCTCGACCCACTCGACCACGTCGAACACCATTCCGGTGAGCCGCCCGCCCTCGACCACGAAGCGCTGCGGCGAGTGGTTCACCACGATCTCGATGTTTTCGGCCTCGGCGTCCTCCAGCTCCCAGGGCGAGGCCTTGAAGTAGGGCCGCGTGCGGCGCGCCATCACCTTCACGTCGGTGGCGCCGAGGCGCTTCGAGCTGCGGCAGCAGTCCATGGCCGTGTTGCCCACGCCGATCACGAGCACCCGCTCGCCGACCCCGGTCACGTGGCCGAAGTGGATCGCCTCCAGCCACTCGATGCCGATGTGGACGTTGGCCGCGGCCTCCGCGCGGCCCGGGATGTCGAGCTCCTTGCCCTTGGGCGCGCCCGTGCCGATGAACACCGCGTCGAACTCCCCGCTGTCGAGCAGCTCCTTCAGGCTGTCGATGCGGTGGTTGTAGCGGATCTCGATGCCGCCCATGCCCAGGATGTAGTCGATCTCCTCCTCGAGCACCCGCACCGGCAGGCGGAAGGACGGGATGTTCGTCCGCATGAGGCCGCCCGCCTTGGCGAGCGCCTCGAAGATCACGATCTCGTAGCCGAGCGGCGCCAGGTCGTTCGCCACGGTGAGCGAGGCCGGGCCGGCGCCGATGAGCGCGATCCGCTTGCCGTTCTTCACCGCGGGCGCCTTCGGCAGGAAGGGCGTGACGTCGTCCCGGCGATCCGCGGCGACCCGCTTCAGGCGGCAGATCGCGACGGGCTCGCCCTCGACGCGCGTGCGCCGGCAGGCGGGCTCGCAGGGCCGGTCGCACGTGCGGCCCAGGATCCCGGGGAAGACGTTGGATTTGCGGTTGAGGAGGTAGGATTCCGTGTACTTCCCGGCCGCGATGAGCCGGATGTACTCGGGCACGTTCGTGTGCGCCGGACATGCCCACTGGCAATCGACGACCCGGTGATAGTACTGGGGGTTCCGGGTGTCCGTGGGTTGCATCTCTCAGTCCATTCGGGGGACGTGGGGGCCGTGCATGGAAAAGCGCCCGCTCGCGGGGCGCCTCGGAGGGAACTTCCGGGCCGGATGCGGGACCGGCCCTGAGTGCTCCATAGATGTACCGTTTTTCCAGTACCACGCAAGAACGCCCGAGTTCGCGCGGTCCCTCCGCGAGCCGCTCAATGGACCTCGAACTCGGTGCCCTCGAGGAGCTCGAGGTAGGAGAGCGATTCGTTGGCCTCGTAGACGTTGCAGGAGTGGTACTCGACGCTGCTCAGGGCCCAGCGCACCGTGCCGGCCGGGTTCGCCCCGTCCAGCCCTGCCACGATCGTGCCACGCACGTTGCCGACGTTGATGTCGGCGATCGCCCCGGCCAGGATGATGCCGTCCCAGTAGAAGTTGCTGCTGAGGGCCCGGAAGGTGCCCGGCACGATCAGCACCCCGCGCCCGCTCCAGCTCTGCCCGGCCGTCAGGTCGCCCGGCACGCGCACGACGGGGAAGGAGTCGGGGGGGAGCGACGAGAAGTCGGGGGGTGAGGGGCCCTCGAAGTCCACCGGGAGGTCGGGGTCCTGGAGCACGTCCCAGCGCAGGCCCACCGAGTCGTAGGCCTGCACATAGCCCGGCCAGACCTCGCCGCCGGCGGGGTTGCCCTCGATGCCGCCGTCCACCGACGAGAGCGCCACCGCGCCGGGAACGCCCGCCGTGCCCCCGCCGGGGCAGTCGCCGGCCGAGGCGTGGTCGTCGCCGTCGATCTCGCCGTAGAGGAACTCCTCAACCCGCTGCGCCGTGGTGACCAGCGCCGCGTGGTGCGGCAGCGGGCGGCGCCGGTGGTACGCGTACGCGCCCACCACGCGCCGCGCGGGGGCGGCGGGGCTGAAGACGTCCGAGACCGTCCCCTCCGAGCGGATGTAGTAGAGATCCGTCAGCGAGTCCTTCTCGAAGAGCCTGCGGCTCGTGACCAGGGCCGTGCCGCCGGACAGGGCGTAGGTCACCGAATCGCCCACCACGCCGAGCTGCTCGGCCACGAACCGGTGCAGCCCCGCGCGCGCCACCTCGAGCGCCTCCGTCCCCTGCGA
>DASVDT010000036.1:0-23413 GCA_036380955.1 Candidatus Limnocylindria bacterium
GCGCAGCACATCGTCCTTGACACCGTCCAGCGCGCGGTCGAATGTCGCCCGGGTACCGGCGTGCGCGTCCATGGAGTCTGCCGCCTTCTCCATCGGTCCTCCCTCCTCAGCCGAAGCGGCCGGTGATGTAGTCCTCGGTGAGCTGGTGCCGCGGCCGCGTGAAGATCTCATCGGTCGCGCCCATCTCAACCAGGTAGCCCGCCCGGTCGTCGCCCATGGTCAGGAAGGCGGTCAGGTCGCTTGCGCGCGCCGCCTGCTGCATGTTGTGGGTGACGATGACGATCGTGTACTTCCGCTTGAGCTCGCGCATGAGTTCCTCGATCCTCAGCGTCGCGATCGGGTCGAGTGCCGAGCACGGCTCGTCCATGAGGATCACGTCCGGCTCCACGGCGATCGCTCGTGCGATGCAGAGCCGCTGCTGCTGGCCGCCCGACAGCGCGGTGCCCGGCGAGCGCAGCTTGTCCTTGACCTCGTCCCACAGCGCCGCTCGTCGCAGCGACGACTCGACCAGCTCGTCCATGTCACCGCGGAAGCCGGCCACGCGCGGACCGAAGGCCACGTTGTCGTAGATGGACTTCGGGAACGGGTTTGGCTTTTGGAAGACCATGCCGATGCGACGGCGGACCTCGACCGGGTCGATCCCATCGGCGTACAGGTCGACGCCGTGATAGCGGATCGAGCCGGTGATGTGCGCCGTGTCGACCAGGTCGTTCATCCGGTTGAAGCTGCGCAGGAGCGTGCTCTTGCCACATCCCGATGGACCGATGATCGCGGTGATCTGGTGCTGCGGAATGTCGAGGCTGATGTCGCGCACGGCGCGGAACGCACCGTAGTAGCAGGAGAGCTCGTCGAGCTCGAAGACAACGTCCTCAGCGGCGAGTCCCGCGATCCCCTCGCTCGCCGGTCGCTCGGCCGTTGGTGCCGCGGCGCTGTCCACGAGCCGTATTGTCGGCGCTG
This sequence comes from Candidatus Limnocylindria bacterium, assembly GCA_036380955.1. GTDB lineage: Bacteria > Chloroflexota > Limnocylindria > QHBO01 > QHBO01 > JACDBZ01. Next base: position 958 of record DASVDT010000036.1, read on the forward strand.
CATCGTGAACCTGCTCGCCCATCGGCGCCGCGTTGGCCTCTGTCTCGACGGTCACGGGGTCACCACTTTCGGTCATATCGGTTCCGCAGGAGGATGGCGCTCGCGTTGACGAGCAGGATGACGACGATGAGCACCACGATCGCGGCGGCGGTCAGGGCTCGGAATTCGTCCTGCGGCTGACCGGACCAGCTGTACACGATGGTCGGCAGGGCGGTGTAGGAGCCGGTCAGCATGTCGCCGACGGCCGTGCTCGTGAAGGTGCCGGCGATGGCGCCGACCATGAGCAGTGGGGCCGTCTCGCCGAAGGCGCGAGCGAGCGACAGGATCGTGCCGGTCAGGATGCCGGGGGCGGCGTACGGCAGGACGTGGCTGCGGATCGTCTCCCAGCGGGTCGCGCCCACGCCGAAGGCGGCCTCGCGAATCGTGGCGGGCACCGCGCGCAGCGCCTCGGACGTGGTGATGACCACGATCGGCAGGATCAGCACGGCCAGCGTCAGGCCGCCGGCAACGAGCGTCCTCCCCAGGCCCAGGCTGCTGACGAACACGGCGAGACCCAGCAGGCCATAGACGATGGCCGGGACGCCGGCAAGGTTGCGGATGTTCGTTCGGATCAGCCGCGACGCCGGCGCGTCCCGCGCGTACTCCTCCAGGTACACCGCGGCACCGACGCCGAGGGGCAGGGCCAGTGCGGCGACGAAGCCCATGAGCAGCACGGACCCGAGAACTCCCTGGAGGATGCCGGCTCGAGCCGGACGCGACGACAGCGCCGACCCGAGGAAGTCGATCGGACGCTCGGCGAAGACGGGCAGCGAGCGCACGACGATGTCGCCGATGAGGACCGCCAGCACGCCGAGCGAGATCAGCAAGCTCAGGAGCAGAGCCACCTGCAGGACCAGGCCCAGCCGATCTCCTCCGGCGGAGCGGAGGCGCCGCTCCACGACATCGCGCGCGGAGAGCGCCTGGACGGGCGCCGTCATCAGTACTGGCTCCGCACGCGACGCACGAAGGCGTCACTGACCAGGTTGAGGCCCAGCGTGATGGCGAACAGGAGCAGGCCGACGAAGAAAAGGCTCTCGAAGGTCAGTGCCTCGCCGCGGACGCTATCGGAGCCGATGGCCAGCGCGGTCATGGCGGCCGTCATCGTCTGCCCTGGCTCCAGCGGGTTGAGCTCGAACAGCGATCCGCCCGTCCCGCCCGCGGCGATGGCCACGATCATCGTCTCGCCGATGGCGCGCGACACGCCGAGCAGGAGCGCCGCGATGATGCCCGATACCGCTGCCGGCACGACGACGCGGAGGCTGGTCGTGCGCCTCCTGGCACCGAGCCCGTATGCAGCCTCGCGCAGGTAGCCGGGAACCGCGTGCAGGGCGTCCTCGCTGATCGAGGCGATGAGCGGCGTGATCAGGATGCCGACCGCCAGTCCGGCCGATGCCATGTTCGACAGCGGCGCGCCGGTCAGCGGCTGCACCAGGTTCGGGCTGATCCAGGTGAGCGCGAAGAAGCCGAGCACCACGCTCGGGATCGAGGCGAGGATCTCGAGGGCCGGCTTGAGCAGCCGGCGACTGCGGGCGCTGGCATATTCCGACAGGTAGACGGCTGCACCCAGACCCAGCGGCGCGGCCACCAGCATGGCCACCACCGAGATCACCAGCGTGCCGGCGACGATGGTGGCGATGTCATACATCCCGCGGCGCGGGAACCAACCGCCGGCGAACAGGGCCGATGGGTCGACGTTGACCAGGAAGTAGAGGGCGTTTCCGAGCAGCGAGAGCACGATCGCGCCGGTGATCGCGATCGACAGGCCCGCGGCGGAGAGGAAGAACGCTCGGATGAGCCGCTCTCGGCGGCGTCGGGCGGGCGCGATCTGGAGATCGGACGGGACGAGGCTCGTGCTTCGCTCCATCAACGCCCGGCCCACGCCGCGCGGGTCTCGGCGAGCGCATCGGCGTCGAGGGCGACGTAGTCCGCCTCGCTGACCGCTGCGATGCCCGCGTCGGAGAGGTAGTAGTCGACGAAGGCTGCCAGCTCGGGGCGAGCGGCGGCGTGCTCGGCATTGACATAGATGAAGAGCGGCCGGGCGATGGGGTACTCACCGGACGCGATCGTCTCAGGCGTCGGCGCGACGCAGCCGTCACCGCCGTCGACCTCGAGCGACCTGACCGAATCGCTGCTCTCGTCGGCGAAGGCGAAGCCGACCCATCCGAGTGATCCGGCGGCACCGGCGATGTTCTCGATGATCACGTTGTCGTCGGCCGAGGTCTGGTAGTCCGGCCGCGTCGTCTCGTCCTGGCCGCGCTCCTCGGCGACCCCGGCGATGACGAGCTCCACGAAGCTGTCGAACGTGCCCGACTCCTCGCCGGGGGCGGTCACCGTCAGGTCGGCATCCGGATACGGCGCGTGGATCTGCCCGTGGCCATCACCGAGCTCACCGGCAAGCGCGTCGGCGTCGCTCCAGGCGTCGAATCCCTGCGATTCGGGGCCGAGCAGTGCGTACAGGTCGCCGAAGCTCAGGCAGCTCACATCGGCGTTGTCGGGCGACGTGATGATGCTGAGCCCGTCGATCGCGACCTGCAGCTCGACGTAGCTGACGCCGTTCTCCTCGCAGATCGCCGCCTCCTCGTCCTTGATGGCGCGAGAGGCATCGCTGATGTCCGTCTCGCCGGTGCAGAACAGGGCGAAGCCGTCGCCGGTGCCGGGTCCGTCGACCGATCCGTCGACGCCCGGGTTGGCCGCGACGAAGTCCTCGAGGACGATCGAGCTGATCGGCTCGACGGTCGACGAACCCGAGATGACGATGTCCCCGGCGACGTCGCCGGTGCCGGCAGCGTTGCCGGAGCGATCGGGGTTGCTGGAGCAGGCTGCGAGGATCAGCGATGCCCCCACCACGAGGGCGAGCGTGGAACCCGGCTGCCGCCAGGTGCGAGGTAGCTTCAATGCATCTCCTTGGTCGGACGTAGCCACGTTGACGAGGAGATGGTTGCGGGCGTGCCTCAAGGCTTCGTGAGCGGAACCTCAAGGACTCGTTAAGGAAACGAGCGTCTCGGCGGCCGGTCTGAGGTACGTGCGCTTCATCGACGCCGCGGTCGACATGATCGGCGCGCTGCGGCAGCCGCAGGGCTAGCCCAGGATCGGGCTGAGCACCAAGTAGGCAATCGCGGCCGTGAAGCCGGAGGCCGGGATGGTCAGGATCCAGGCCGTCACGATCGATCGGGCCACGCTCCAGTTCACGGTCCGCAGCCGATCCGACGAGCCGACGCCCATGATCGCCGAGCTGATGACGTGGGTCGTGCTGACCGGCATGCCGAAGTGGCTGGCTCCGAAGATCACGGACGCGGCGGTCGTCTCGGCCGCGAAGCCATGGACGGGGTCGAGCTTGACGACCTTGGTCCCCATGGTCCGAATGATCCGCCAGCCGCCGGCGGCCGTGCCGAGGCTGATCGCCGAGGCGGCGAGCAGGATGACCCACACCGGGACGTCGAACGTGGGAATCACGCCGGCCGCGACCAGGGCCAGGGTCATGATGCCCATCGTCTTCTGCGCGTCGTTGCTGCCATGGCTGAACGCCATGTAGGCGGCGGACAGCACCTGGAGCCTGCGGAAGACCGCGTTGAGTCGCCCCGGATGCGCGCGCCGGAAGATGTTGAAGAGCAGCGCCATGAACAGCAGGCCCAGCGTGAAGCCGACGATCGGGGAGCCGATCAGCGGCACCAGCACCTTGTTGACGATGCCATCCATCTGCCACGCGCCGAAGCCCGCCGAGATGAGCGCGGCCCCAAGCAGGCCGCCGATGAGGGCGTGGCTCGAAGACGACGGGATCCCGAGCCGCCAGGTGATGAGGTTCCAGACGATCGCGCCGACGAGCGCGGCCGCGATGACCGTCTGCGATACGCCGACATCGGTCCTGACCAGGCCCTCGCCGACCGTGTGCGCCACGGCCGTCCCGGTCAGCGCGCCGACGAAGTTCGCCACCGCGCTCATGCCGATGGCGTAGCCCGGCTTCAGGGCGCGCGTGCTGACGCTGGTCGCAATCGCGTTCGCCGTGTCGTGGAAGCCGTTGATGTAGTCGAACGCGATCGCCAGGCCCAGGACGGCGATCAGGGTGAGGGTGAAGCCCTCAGGCATGCTTGACGACGATGCGCTCGATCACGTTGGCCGCGTCCTCGCAGGCATCGATGGCGTCCTCCAGCAGCGCATAGACGTCCTTCCACTTGATGACGTCGATCGGCTGGATGCCGTTCGTGAACAGGTCGGCCATCGCCTGGCGGGTGATGCGGTCGCCCTCGTTCTCGAGCCGATGGACCTCGATCCAGTGGGGGCCGATGTCCTTGAAACCCTTCAGCTTGGAGAGGGCCTTCACCAGCTCCTCGCACTGCTTGGCGATGATGCCGGCCTGCTTCTGCGCCACCGATGTCGGCTCCTCGATCTTGTAGAGGACGCAGGTATCGGCGATCTCCTCGATGAAGTCGAGGATGTCATCCAGGCGGCTGATGAGCTGGTGGATATCCTCGCGGTCGAAGGGGGTGACGAAGGTGTTCTCGAGCTTGTGGCCGATGTCGTGGCTGAGCGCGTCGCCGCGCCGCTCGAGATCGCGAAGCTGGCTCGCGAGCCGTTCGCGCTGGTCGTAGGAGCGGAAGAACTCCTCCAGCAGGCGCGCACCGGCAAGGACGTTCTGCGCGTCCTCGACGAACAGCTCGAAGAACTTCTCCTCGCGTGGGATGAAGGGCAGGCGCATGAGCGCGTTCGGGGACCCCGTGCGGGCGCGCTGCCGATGGGCACTCCATGCGGTCGACGGCGCCATCGCAAGCCTACTCGCGCGGCGACCTCCCTGCGCAGCCGCTTGGGAGTGGACCTGCCGACCGAAAGCTGCCCCCGGGGCGCGCAGGTTTCGAGTCGCAAGCCTCCGGCTGGAAATTCGTGCGTCCAGCGACGCGTTACCCGGAAGAAAGCGCCCGCCGTCGACGCGTTTCGAGCGTGGACGGGTGGTGGGCATGGCTCATCGGCCGGATAACGTGCTGTGGGCCGCACAATCTTCGAGTCGGACGGCGTGCGAGTGGGCCGGTCCGAGGACCGGCCCCCATGGGTTCAGCAGCAGCCGGGACCGCAGTCGCAGCCGCCGTCGCAGCATCCGTCGTCGTGTCGCATCGTCCTCACCTCCTCTCGCCTCAGCAGGGTCGCGGTTCGCAGGGCCGTTCGGGCTTCAGGAAGTCGAAGAACCGGCGCCGGCAGGCGGTGACGGCATCCTTCATCCGGCGCTCGCGTGACTCGCGTTGCAGATCCGCTTCGTGGGCGGAAGCGAGCAGCTCGATCATCAGGCTCATCGGTCGTCTGTCCTTATCGGTAGAGGTTCGGCGGCCACGGTACGCCTGTATATTGATGATTGTCAATATGGACCGATATCGATATACTCCACCGCAGCCATGAAGCGAACCGATCCCGACGTCGCCCTCCTGGCTGCACTGGCGGATCCGGTGCGGCTCTCGTTCGTGCGCCAGTTGGTCGACAACGCGAGCGTCTGCGCCTGCGACTTCAGCGAGTGCTGCACCGTCAGCCAGCCGACGATCAGCCATCACCTCAAGGTGCTGCGCGATGCCGGCGTGGTGGTGAGCGAACGCCGGGGCACGAACATCGTCTACTCGCTCTCGCCCGACTTCAGCCGCCGATGGTCCGCCATCGGCGCCAGCCTGGCCGGCCTGGTCCAGGTCGTCTGACTCTCCAAAGGAGGCCCGCAGTGACCGATCAGATCCACGACATGGTGCGCGAGCGGTACGCCCTCGCCGCGACGCGGGCCGCCACCGGTTCGGGCGCCTGCTGCGGGCCCGAGGACGGTATCGGCGCCGGACTGTACAGCGCGCTCGAGCAGGCCGAGCTGCCCGATGCCGCGGTCCTGGCCTCGCTGGGGTGCGGCAACCCGACCGCCGTCGCCGAGCTGCGCGAAGGGGAGCGCGTGCTGGACCTCGGGTCCGGCGGCGGGATCGATGTCCTTCTCTCCGCCAGGCGGGTCGGTCCATCCGGACGCGCGTTCGGGCTCGACATGACCGACGAGATGCTCGCCCTTGCGCAGCGCAACGCCGCCGAGGCCGGAGCGACCAACGTCGAGTTTCTCAAGGGCAAGATCGAGGAGATTCCGCTGCCGGCCGCGTCCGTCGACGTGGTGATCAGCAACTGCGTCGTCAACCTCGCCGCGGACAAGGCCGCGGTCTTCAGGGAGATCGCGCGCGTGCTGCGTCCCGGCGGGCGGATCGGGATCAGCGACATCGTGGCCGAGGACGCCCTGACGCCCGATCAGCGTGCCGAGCGCGGCTCGTACGTCGGCTGCATCGCCGGGGCACTCTCGTTCACCGAATTCGAACGTGGTCTCCGTAGCGCTGGTCTGGAGGACGTCTCGCTCACATCGACCCACCTCGTGACGGACGGGATGCACAGCGTGATCGCCAAGGCCACGAAGCCGATGTCGCCGGCCGAGCCGACGCACCCGCGGCCCGCGCTCGACGAGCTTGCTCTCGCCAGCTCCGGATGCGGCTGCGGAACCGGCGGCTGCTGTTGAGCTAGCTCGGCTCGGGGGCGGTGACGAGCTGGCGCACGCGATCGGCGATCGTGTCCCGCGCCGCGCGGAATGCCTCGAGCCGCGCATCGGGTGACCCGTCCACTGCGGACGGGTCAGGGATGCTCCAGTGGGCCATCGAGGCTGCCCCCGGAAACGTTGGGCAGGCTTCCGCCGCCTCGTCGCAGACCGTGACGACCCGTTCGAAGGACTGCCCGGCGAACTCGTCGAGATGCTTGCTTCGCCGACCGGTCAGATCGAGGTTCAGCTCGCGCATGACCTCGATCGTCTCCGGGCGGATCGCGGTTGCATGGGTTCCCGCGCTGAAGGCCTCGAATCGATCACCGGCCAGGGCATTGACCATCGCCTCGGCCATCTGCGAGCGAGCGCTGTTGTGCGTGCAGATGAAGAGCACGCGGCGTCGTGCCATGAATGGCAGTCTACGGTCGGGGCGCGTTGTCGTGGGCTGGCCTTGATGCGCTGAGTCTCAGCCGAGGCCGACGAGGCGGGCCACCGCCGCGGTGGCCGCCGCGATGACCACGACCAGCAGCACCGGCGCGCGCAGGGCGAGAGCAATGGCCGCCGCGCCCAGCCCCAGGAGCCGGGCGTCGATCACCAGTTGCTGGCCGCTGGCCAGCGCCGCCGTGGCGACCAGTGCTGCCAGCAGTGCGGGCGCCAGGAGCGCGACCACGCGCTGAACCGGTGCCGGCAGCGGCCTGCTCCCCAGAAGCACCGGGCCGGCGGCCTTGATCGCCATCGTGCCGGCGCCGACGGCAAGGACGATGGCCCACGAGTCGCTCACCGGCGCACCAGGCCGATGAGGGCGGCGCCGGCCGCCGCGATGATCGGCACGCCGGCGGGCGTGAATGGAACGAGGGCGATGGCAATCGCCGCTCCCAGGGCCGCCGCCGCAGGCGCACGCCGCCCGCCGAGCTGGGGGACGACAAGCGCCAGGAAGAGCGCCGGAAACGCGGCATCCAGCCCGAGCACGGCCGGATCGCCGAGCGCCTCGCCACCCAGCACGCCGATCATGGTGCCGGCGACCCAGGCGCACCACAGCACCACGCCGGCACCGAGGAGGCGATGCGGATCGAACTCGCCGCCGCCGCGCGCCGCGATGGCCCACGATTCGTCGACGACGAGCTGGGACTGCATGAAGCGCGCGGCCCGTCCGCCCAGCATGAACCTGGCAACGCTCACGCCGATGGGGAGATAGCGAGCGTTGAGGAGCAGCGCGGCAAGGATCGCGGTGACCGGACCGCCACCGCCCGCGAGCACGGAGGCGGCGGCGAACTGCGCCGATCCGGCGAAGGTCGTCGCGCTCATGACGATCGCCGGCAGCGCGCCCATGCCGCCGGTCGAGGCGGACAGCACGCCGAACGAGACGCCGAACAGCCCGACCGCGATGGCAAGCGGAATGGCGGTGACCGCGCCGCGGCGGAGCTCGAAGCGGATGGGAGGCGCGAGATCCATGAGCCGAAGATGCTAGATGGCTTGCGGCGCTAGCATCGAGCCATGGTCGGCTCCTATCTTTCGCACCTCGAATGCACCGCCTGCGGTGACCGATCCGAAGCCGATGCGCTCCATCGCACCTGTCCGAGCTGCGGCAAGGTCCTCTTCGCCCGCTACGACCTGGCCGCGCTGCGGGATGAGATGCCGTCGCCGGCCTTCGATGGTCGCTCGTGGGACCTGTGGCGGTACCGTGAGCTGCTGCCGGTGCGCGACGACCGCTTCGCGCTGAGCCTCGGCGAGGGCGGAACGCCGCTGGTCTCGGCGCCGCGGGCAGCCGCTCGCGTTGGGCTCGAGCGCGGCGAGCTGCTCGTCAAGGACGAGGGCGCGAATCCGACCGGCTCGTTCAAGGCGCGTGGCCTGTCGGTGGCCGTCGCCCGCGCTGCCGAGCTTGGTGCGCGCGACGTGGCGTTGCCGTCGGCGGGCAATGCGGGTGCCGCCGCGGCCGCCTATGCCGCCGCGCATGGCCTGCCGTGTCACGTGGCCATGCCGCGGGACGCTCCGTCATCGACGCAGGACGAGGTCGCGCTGTACGGCGCCGAGCTGATCCTGGTGGACGGGTTGATCGACGCCGCCGGGGCGCTGATCCGTGAGCGCTCCGAAGCCGACGGGTGGTTCGACGTCTCGACGCTCAAGGAGCCGTATCGGGCCGAGGGCAAGAAGACGATGGGAATCGAGCTGGCCGAAGCCGGTGGCTGGGGTGACGACTGGTGCCCCGACGTGGTCGTCTACCCGACCGGCGGAGGCACCGGCATCGTCGGCATGTGGAAGGCCTTCGACGAGCTGGAGCGGCTCGGCTGGATCGGCTCGAAACGGCCACGGATGGTGGTCGTGCAGTCCACCGGCTGCGCGCCGATCGTCCGCGCCTTCGAGGACGGCGCCGAGCATGCCGAGCCCTGGGTGAATGCGCAGACGCTCGCCGCCGGCATCCGCGTGCCGGCGGCCATCGGCGACTACCTTATCCTTGGCGCCGTCCGCGAAAGCGGCGGCACGGCGGTGGCGGTGACCGACGAGGAGATCGTCGAGGCGCAGCGGGTGATCGGCCGCACGACGGGGATCTATGCGGCGCCGGAGGGAGCGGCGACGTTCGCCGCCGTCCGGCACCTCGTTGCCTCGGGCTTCCTTCGCGGCGACGAGCGCGTCGTCCTGTTCAACACCGGCACCGGGCTCAAGTACCCGCCGCCAACATGAGGCCGACGACGTGGCCCTCCGGATCGGCGAACAGGGCGACCGTCGTCTCGGGCGCGACCTCGGTCAGCGGCATCAGGACGCGCGCCCTCGGGAGCGGCGCCGATGGTGGCCGCCAGTACCGGGATGACGAACGACATGCCGGGGGATCGACACCAAGGAGCCCACGGGCCAGAGGAGAGTTGACCGCGGCCGTACCGATCTGTTGGTCGAGTGTCACCTGGAGTGGTTGCCGGGCTGGATCTGTCCGATCCATCGGTTCGGTCCGCGCCAGAAATGCGCCCAGAGGCGCGATTCGTGCTCGCAAGCGTCGGATGTATCGGTCCAATCGCGCCTGAAACGGCCCGAGGCGACATGTGACCGATCTATCGGTCGCAACGAGCAGCCGAACGGTGAGGGCCGTGTGGGATTCGAACCCACGACACGAGGATTAAAAGTCCCCTGCTCTAACCCCTGAGCTAACGGCCCACCGGACGCTGCTCAGGATAGCGGTGGGTGCGCGTGGCCCGAGTCGGCCACAATGGCGCGGCCCTTGGTGAACGATTCGCAGCCACGCGCCCTACGTATTGAGCAGGGAGGACCAGGATGCCCCAGGGCCTGATGGCCCCGCTTCGCGTTGTCGTCCAGCGCAGCTTCGCCGACTGGCTGATCGTGGCCGCGACGTGGCTGGTGATCCTGTGCGCGACGACGCTGGTGGCCATCGGCGTCCTCTACGGTGACGCGGTCGCCCTCACCGGCCTGCGACAGGTGCTCGCCGACCAGCCGCCCGTGACGACGGCGGTGGCGGTCGACACGCGCGTTTCGGCCGACGAGCTGGCCGACGTCGAGCCGAAGATCGACCGCCAGCTGAGCCGCATCCTCGGCTGGACCGGCGGCGAGCTGATCAGCGTCAGGCAGTCGGAGACCTACGCGCTCCCTGACCAGTCGTCCGATGATCGGACCGACCTCGCGCTGTTCGCCACCTACGAGGGGCTCGATCGCCACGTCGACCTGATCGCCGGCGAGCTCCCGACCGATGGTGCCGATCCCATGGAGGTCGCCGTCTCGAGCGCTGTCGCCGAGAACCTCGGTCTCACCGTGGACGACGAGATGTCGCTCACCAGCCAGCGAGGCAGCGACCGGAGGCTGGAGGTCCGGATCGCCGGGATCTGGGAAGCCCGCGACGCGGCCGATCCGTACTGGCACGGCGAGCCGCTCGAGATCGACGGCTCCACCGAGAGCACCTCGTTCACCACTCACGGGCCGTTCGTCGTCGGCCCCGACGACCTGGTGGGACGGACGGCATCCGGGGACATCGGCCTGGAGCTGCGCGCCCTGCCGGACTTCGACCGGCTTGCCGTCGAGGACGTCAACTGGATGCGGAGCGACACCGCGGCCCTCGCGCGACGCCTGGATGACGCGCTCGACGATCGCATCACCTTCCACGTCGAGACGAGCCTCGACACGATCCTGGGCGACGTGAATCGGTCGCTGCTGGTGAGCCGCAGCGGCGTCGTGGTGCTGACGATCCAGTACGCCGTGCTCGCCGGATACGCGCTGCTGCTGGTTGCCGGGCTGCTCGTCGAGCAGCGGCGGATCGAGACGGCACTGCTGCGCTCCCGCGGGGGCGGGGTCGGGCACGTGGTGCTCATGTCGTTCGTCGAGGCGCTCATCCTGGTCGTGCCGGCCGCGCTGGTCGCGCCCTGGCTGGCCCTCGGCGCGCTCGGCCTGCTGAACGTGACGGGGCCCCTCGCCGATGCGGGCGTGCGGATCGACCCCGCCATCAACGACGGCGTGTGGGTCGCGGTCGGCATCGCTGCCATCGCGGCGGTGCTCGGCCTCATCCTCCCGGCCCTCGCGTCGGGCCGCGGCCTGGCCACGGTGCGGCAGTCGCTGTCGCGGCAGGGCAACCGCTCACTGGCGCAGCGCCTGGGCATCGACCTGGCGCTGGTGGTGCTCGCCGCGATCGGCCTCTGGCAGCTGCGGCAGTACGGCGCGCCGTTGACCGAGACGGTTCGTGGCGAGATCGGCCTTGATCCGCTGCTGGTTGCGGCCCCGGCCATCGGCCTGCTCGCCGGCGCGATCGTGGCGCTGCGGCTCGTGCCCCTTGCCGCGGAGATCGGCGAGCGAATCCTCCACCGGCGCCCCGGGCTGGTCGCGCCGCTGGGCGCTCGCCAGGTGGCACGCCGTCCGCTGCGCTACACGCGGTCTGCGCTGCTGCTCATGCTGGCGGCGGCGCTGGGCACGTTCGCCGGCGCCTACGCCAGCACGTGGACCCGGTCCCAGGCCGACCAGGCCGCCTACCGCACCGGCGCCGATGTCCGCGTCGAGGTCAGTGGCTTCCCGGATCTGCCGGTGACGGCCATCGGCGGGGCCTATCGCGCGGTCGACGGGGTCGAGGCCGCCATGCCGGTCGTGCGCGAGACCTTCGACGTGGGCGACGACCACGGCCAGCTCCTGGCCGTCGACGCCGATGCCGCCGCCGGGCTGGTCAGCCTGCGGCCTGACCTGGCCGCCGAGCCGATCGAGAGCCTGCTCGGCCACATCACCGACGACCCTGCGACGGAAGAGAGCATGTACAGCGGCTCGCCGGATGGCTTCGCGCTGGAGGTCATCGGCGAGCTCGAAACAGCCGACGTCCCGGACGTGCCGTCGCTCGATCCAAACGCGCGTGGCATCCTGCCGGTGCTCGTCATCCGCGACGCCGATGGGCTGGTCAGCCGCGTCGGCGGCCCGCGGGTGGCATTGGGCGGCGGCACACAGCGCGTCGAGGTGCCGCTGACCAACGCCGAGCTCCCGGGCGGGCCCGCCTATCCGATCGAGCTGCTCGGCATCGAGCTGGAGGTCGATGTCCTGGGCTCGGCCGCCGTCGGCGACATCGGGATCACGTCGGTGACGGCGTCCGACGAGAGTGGCGAGCAGGAGGTCGCCGCCGACGGACTGACCTGGACCCGCACCCAGGTCGGTGACCCGCCCGGCACCGAAGGCGATGCGCTCGCGCCCCGCAACGGGATCCTCACCCTCGAGGGGCCGATCCTCGAGGCCGGAGCGGGTCCGGACGGCATCATCCGGGTGTCCGGCGCGGCCGTCGAATCCGGCCCCATCCCGGTGCTGGCCAGCACCTCCTTGGTGGCTGCCACCGGCGTGGCGATCGGTGACACCATCGATCTCGGCACGCTCGGGACGCGGCGCACGTACGTCGTGACGGGCACGCTGTCCGGCTGGCCGACGCTCGATCCGGCGCAGCCGTTCGTCGTCGCTGACCTCGGGGCGCTGGCGGCGCACGACCACGCCAACGGCCAGGTGACGAGCGCCGACGAGTGGTGGCTGGAGGTCGCCGACGGGAGCGCCTCCGCCGTCGCGGCGCAGCTGCGGCAGCCGCCGTACTCCGCCGACCGGGTGACGGCCAACGAGGAGCTACGGCGGGAACTGCTCAACGATCCGGTCGCGCTCGGCGTCATCGGCTCGCTGGCGCTCGGCGCGCTGGCGGCCGTGATCTTCGCCGCCATCGGCTTCGTCGTCAGCGCGACCGTGTCGACGCGCGAGCGGCTGGGCGAGTTCGCGCTGCTCCAGGCCATCGGCCTTTCCCATCGGCAGCTGTCGGCCTGGCTGTCGATGGAGAACGCCTTCCTGCTGATCGTCGGCCTGGCTGCCGGCACGGGGCTCGGCCTGATCATGGCCTGGGTGGTGCTGCCGTTCGTGACCCTCACCCAGGAGGCGACCATCGCCGTGCCACCGATCGAGGTCGTCATTCCGTGGGGCATCTACGCCCTGCTGTACCTGGTCGCGCTCGGTGCCCTGGCGATCACCGTCGTCGTCATCGGCAACCTGCTCGCGCGCGTTCGCGTCAGCGGCGTCCTGCGTTCGGGCGGCGAATAGACCGATGACACCCATCCGCCTGCTCGTCACCCGCCTGCGACGCGACCAGCTGCCGGCGCTGCTGCTGGCATTCCTGGTGTTCGTCACGGCCCTGCTGGCGGCCATGGCGCCGCGCCTCTTCAACAACGTCGCCGATGCCGGCCTTCGCTACCAGATCGCCGACGTCGCGAACGTCACGCAGCGCAACCTCCAGATGGGGCGCATCACGTTCATCCCGTCCGCCGGCCAAGGCATGGCCGCGGTCGCCGCCACGGAGAACCAGATCGAGGCGGGCATTCCGCCCTCGGTGCGGTCGATCATCTCCGGCGACTCGTTCATGGCCGAGACCTTCACGTGGCGCATCCCGGACCGGCCGGTGGAGCGGCCCGGCTTCCTGAACCTCCGCTTCCAGGGCGACCTGGACGAGCAGATCCGGCTGGTGGATGGTCGCATGCCCTCGGGAGAGGTTGGGCAGACGACGGCGCCCGGCCCGACGGGTCAGATCGGCGGCGGCGGTGAGCTGCCGGCCATGGTGTTCGAGATCGCCCTGTCCACGACCACGGCCGAAGACCTGGATGCCTCCATCGGCGACCGCCTCGAGCTGGTGCCGGATCCGGACGATCCGCTGGTCGGCCGGTTCGGCCTCCAGCAGGCGGCCGTGGCCGAGGTCGTGGGGATCTACGAGGTGGTCGATCCCAACGCCGACTACTGGGTGGGGGACTACGCGCTCGACCGACCGACGCGGGTGCCGGTCGGCATCAACGTCGTGCTGATCTACGCCACCGCGCTCGCATCGCCCGATGCCTACCCGGCGCTGGACGCGCTGCACGAGCCGATGCGCTACACGTTCCGCTACTACGTCGACCCCGACCGCATCGATGCCGGCAAGCTCGATCAGCTGGTGGTGGACCTCCAGCAGATGGAGGCGAGCTACGCCTCCTTCGCAAGCGGGCCGAGCGACTCGCTCACCACCCTCCAGACCGGCCTGCTCGACCTGGCGCGGCACTACCTCGCCGAGCGGCGGACCTCGGAGGCGGTGCTCACGACGGCGGCCATCGGCCCGACGGCCGTCGCCATCGCCGCCATCGCCATGGTCGCCCTGCTCGCGGTGCAGCGGCGTCGCGGCGCCCTGATCCTCGTGCGGGGCCGTGGCGGCTCGGGATGGCAGCTCATCGGCTCACACCTCGTCGAAGGGCTGCTGTTGACGGTTGCGCCCGCAGCCTTGGCGGCACTGGTCGCGGTGGCTGCGGTGGACGGACGTGCGACGCCGATCACGCCGCTCGCCGCTGGCCTGGTGGCGCTCGGCACGATCCTCGTGCTCGCGGCGACCACGCTTCCGATTGCGCTCGCGCCGCTGCGCCGCTTTGCGCGCGAAGCACCTCAGGCGTTGGGCGCCAGCCCACGACGGCTGGCGTTCGAGGGGCTGGCCGTCGGACTCGCGATCGGCGGCATCGTCCTGCTCCGTCAGCGCGGGCTGGCCGGTGGCAGCGCCGCGGGGGAGCTGGCCGGCGTCGACCCGTTCCTGGCGGCCGTGCCCGCGCTGGTCGGCCTGGCGGTCGGCATCATCACCATCCGGCTCTACCCGTACCCGGTCCGCGCCGCCGGCTGGGTGGCGGGCGGCGGTCGAGGGCTCGTTCCGGCCCTCGGGCTGCGCCGCGCCGAGCGGCAGGTCGGGACGGGACACCTGCCGCTGATCGTGCTGCTCCTGACGATCGCCATCGGCACGTTCTCGTCGACCATGCTGGCGACCATCGACCGTGGCCAGGTGGCCGACTCATGGCAGTCGGTGGGCGCCGCGTATCGGATCAGTGGCGGCTCGCTGCCGACGGACTTCGACGTCAGCGACGTCTCCGGCGTCGTGGCGGCCGCCGGCGCACACGAGACGGACGCATCGCTCGGCATCGGCGGCAGCGGGCGGGTGCCGGTCATCGCGATCGACGCGGCCGACTACGAGCGGGTCACGGCCGGCACCCCGGCGGAGACGTTCTTCCCCACATCGTTCAGTCAGGAGGTCGACCCGTACTGCACCGGCGAGATGTCGGCGGAGGAGGTGGCGCTGCTCGGCGACGATCGGCCCGACTGCCCGGGCACCAGCGCTGCGCCGATCCCGGCGATCGTGTCGCGATCGCTGGCGCGCGAGAGTACGACGCCGCTGGGCGTGGGCGACACGTTCCAGCTGACCTTCGCCGCGCGCTTCGCCACCTTCGAGGTGGTCCAGCTGCGCGATGAGCTGGCCGGCCAGCCTGCCGACGCGAGCTTCGTCATCGTTCCGCGCGACCTCGTGCTCGCGGCAATCGGCAACCGCCAGCTGCCGACGACGACCGTCTACGTCGACGCACCGCCCTCGGCGGCCGATGCGCTGCGCGAGCGGGTCACCGCCAGCGGCTCGGGAGCAACGCTCGATTCGCAGGCCGAGCGCGTCACGTCGCTTCGCGAACGGCCGCTGGTCGAGGCCGTCAGCAATGGATTCCTGCTCGCCATGGGCATCGCGGTCGCGTACGCGGCCCTCGCCGTGATCCTGTCGCTGCTGCTGTCCGGCGCGGCCCGGGCGCGCGAGACGGCGCACCTCCGAACGATGGGCATCGCGCGCCGCCAGATCACGGCACTCACGATCATCGAGCACGCTCCGCTGGTGCTGATCGCCGTGATTGCCGGGCTGTTGCTCGGCGTTGCGGTAGCGTGGGTGGTCCTGCCCGGGCTGGGTCTGAGCTCGTTCACCGGAGCTGACGTGGATCCGGCGCTGACGGTCGACATCGGTCAATTGGCCGTCCTGACCGGAGCGTTGGTGATCATCGTCGCCATCGGTGTCGCGCTGGCCGCCTGGGTCCAGCGCCGGACCGATCCAGCAGCCGCCGTGCGCGAGGGGCTCGAATGACCGGCAAGATAGGGGGGTGGACCACCGAATGAGCGAACGCGGCAGCGAGATCGTCGACCTCCCGCGCGACGTGCCTGCGCCCAGCGCCGCCGCGTGGGCCGACGCTCCGACGCCCGCGCCCGAAGCCCGTGCACGTCGCCGATTCGGCGAGGGCGCCCAGATCGTGTGCGACAACCTGGTGAAGATCTACAAGGTCGCCGACCTGGAGGTCGTCGCGCTGCAGGGGCTGGACCTCCTCGTCAACGCTGGCGAGATGATCGCCATCGTCGGCGCCTCGGGCTCGGGCAAGTCGACGCTGCTGAACATCCTCGGCGGGCTGGACGTGCCGTCGGCCGGACGCGCGGTCGTGGCCGGCCACGACCTGACCCAGATGGGACGTCGCGAGCGGACCCGATACCGGCGACGCACCATCGGCTTCGTCTGGCAGCAGACCGCAAAGAACCTGCTGCCGTACCTGTCGGCCGTCGAGAACGTCGAGATGCCGATGATCCTCAATGGCTCGGCCGACCGCGAGCGCGCTTTGGGGCTGCTGCGAACCGTAGGTCTCGCCGAGCGCGCGGATCATCGGCCGGAACGTCTCTCCGGCGGCGAGCAGCAGCGAGTAGCTATCGCCGTCGCCTTGGCCAACTCACCCGAGGTCCTCCTGGCCGATGAGCCGACGGGCGAGCTGGACACGGCGACCAGCGCCGAGATCTTCGACCTCATGCGCCACGTGAACGCCTCGCTGGGCACGACGGTGATCATCGTCACGCACGACCCGCTCGTGTCGGAGCAGGTGCAGCGCACCGTCGCCATCCGCGACGGCCGGACGTCGTCGGAGACGCTGCGCCGCGGGCGTCTCTCCGACGAGGGCGAGCACGAGATCTTCGCCGAGGAGTTCGCGGTGCTCGATCGCGCGGGTCGCCTTCAGCTTCCGCGCGCTCACGTCGAGGCGTTGGGCCTGGAGGGTCGGGTGCGCGTCCATCTGGAAGACGACCACATCGAGATCTGGCCGGACGCGCACAAGGAGCCGGACCGATGACCGCCACGGACCGATGGGCTCCAGGCCACGGCGCCATGGTCGTCGCCGACGCGCTCGTGCGCGACTATCCCTCCGGCGACTCCGTCGTCCACGCCCTGCGCGGCGTCTCCTTCGAGGTCGCCCGCGGCGAGCTGATGGCCGTCAAGGGCCGATCCGGGTCGGGCAAGACGACGCTGCTCAACCTGCTCGGCGGCCTGGACAAGCCGACGTCGGGCCGCGTCATCGTGGACGGCGAGGAGATGTCGAGCATGTCGGAGGCGCAGCTCGTGCACGCCCGACGCAACACCGTCGCCTTCATCTTCCAGGCGTTCGGGTTGGTCCCGATCCTGTCGGCCGCCGAGAACGTCGAGATTCCGCTGCGCCTGGTTCGTGCCAATCCCGCCGAGCGCGACGACCGGGTCATGGAGCTGCTCGAGCTCGTCGGCCTGGCGGAGCGCGCGAACCATCGGCCGCACGAGCTCTCCGGCGGCGAGCAGCAGCGCGTGGCGATTGCCCGATCGCTGGCGAACCGGCCCAAGCTCCTCCTGGCCGATGAGCCGACCGGCCAGCTCGACTCGACGACCGGCCACTCGATCATGGCCACGTTGCGGTCCGTGGTCCGGGCGGAGGGCGTCACCGCGGTCGTCGCCACCCACGATCCCGCGCTGCTCGACCTGGCCGATCGCGTCCTCGAGATCCAGGACGGCCGCATCCGCGAGGCGGAGTCCGTCCTGACTCAGTAGGCGTTTGCCGGCCGCCGAACTTGCTGCCAGCCGCACGTAACTGAGAAGTTCGGCCGGACTCGGCCGCGTTCTGCGCCATGACGTGCGGCCGGGCGCACGTCTTGATCCAAATGGCCGCCAACTTCGCAGTTACGGGCGCCCCGCGGCAAACCGCGTCGATCGGGCCGACCCAGGCCCCGGCCTGGATCAGCCGACCTCCTCGAGCCAACCCTCGCGAAGTGCTCGAGCCGCAAGCTCCGTCCGCGACGCCACGCCGAACCGCTCGAACAGCCGGCGCAGGTGTGACTCGACGGTGCGTGAGCTGATGCCCAGCCGCGAGCCGATCTCGTCGTTCGAGGCGCCATCCACCACGAGTTGGAGCACCTCGCGCTCGCGCGCGGACAGCGCGACCCCGCCACCCGGCCGAACGCCGAAGGCGAGCCCGCCGGCGGCCGCGCGACGGATTGCGTCCAGCAGCTCAGCGGTCGGAGCGGTCTTGACCACGAAACCGGTCGCGCCGAGGCGGAGGGCCGCATCGGCGTACTGGGGGTAGTCGTACGAGGTCACGACCACCACGGCAGGCATGGCGACGTCGGATCGGAGCAGCTCGAATCCGGACTCCTGCCCGAGCCGAAGGTCCAGCAGCAGCACGTCCGTCGAACCCGCCTCGAGGATCGGCCGCAGCTCCGCGAGCGAGCCGGCGACGCCGGCGATCTCCATGTCCTCCTGGCGGTCGACCAGGGCCGCCGTCCCCTCGCGCACCAGCGGATGGTCGTCCACCACCGCGACCCGGATCACGCGGCGAATGTCACTGGGGACGCCACTCCAGCGCGACGCGCGTGCCGCCCGCCGGCCAGCGCCTGACGTCGAGCAACGCACCGATCTGCTCCGCACGCTGCTGCATGTTGGCCAGGCCGAAGTGGCCGACCCGCGGCGCCTCCTCGGCGGCTTCGCTGTCGATGCCGGCGCCGTTGTCGTCGATCGCCAGCGTCACCCGTCCATCGCCGCGGACGTCGTAGCGCACCGCGATCGGCGGCTTGCCATGCTTGATCGCGTTCGTCAGCGCTTCCTGGGCAACGCGGAAGACGGCAAGCTCGACGTTCGCCGGCGGACGCGTCTCGTCCGAGCGCTCCAGCTTCACCGGGCCGCCGGCCAGTGGCTCGACCCGCTCGACCAGCCACTCGAGCGCGGCGCCGGCGCCCAGGTCGTCGAGGATCGGCAGCCGCAGGTCGCCGACCACCGAGCGCAGCTTCGTTGCCACCTCGCGCGCTTGCTCCGCCGCCTCTGTCTGTCCGCTCTCGTCCAGGGTGCGCACCAGCATGGTGAGCTGCTGGAGGGCGTCGTCATGGAGGTCCGCCGCCAGTCGCGCGCGCTCAGTCTCGGCCGCGGCCACGGCAAGGTCGCGCTGGAGCTGGGTCCGCTGTGCAAACCCGATCAGCGGGTTGAGCGTGAATTGGCGCCAGATGACGACAGCCGCCAGCCAGGCGATCAGGACGATCAGGCCGATGGCGGCCACGACCGCCGTCGCCGCCGCGCCGGGCGTCAATGCCACCACCAGCGTCTCGAGGCGCTCGCGGACGGCACGTGTCTCGCTGCCGTCCTCGGCGAACGCGATCGGGATGCCCGCGATCAGCGGCGTGAAGGCCACCAGCACCACCGCCAGCGACGAGCCGGCCGCCATTGCCACAAGGGCGAGCGCCATCGGCACCAGTGATGCCGCGAACACTCGCCAGCGCCACTCCGGGTCGCTGTGCCTGGAAGCGAGC
This sequence comes from Candidatus Limnocylindria bacterium, assembly GCA_036380955.1. Taxonomy (GTDB): domain Bacteria; phylum Chloroflexota; class Limnocylindria; order QHBO01; family QHBO01; genus JACDBZ01. Next base: position 20,396 of record DASVDT010000036.1, read on the forward strand.
AGGTGCGCGACGCTGACGGCGGCGAGGGCCACGGGGACGAGGATCGTCGGATTCGCCGCGGAGTACGAGTCGTACTGGAAGGAGAGCTGGATCACCGGGATGCCGACGGCCGCGGCGAGCGGGACGGCCGCATCGGTCCAGGCGTCTCCCAGGAATCCTCGGCGCACGGCGAAGCCCACGAGCGCCGCGAGGCCGGTGCCGACGATCACGGCCCACGTGTTGTATTGGGTGATCCCGGCGAAGATGACCAGGGCCAGCAGCGCGTAGGTCAGGCGGTCACGCCAGGTCGCGATGATCGGGGCGATCCGGTTCGGCTCGAGCCGCGCTGCGCGCACGGACCCCATGCTCGCGGTGACCGCGGCAACGGCTCGCTCCACGGGCAGGAGCTGCCAACCGAGTGCGATGCCCAGAAGCACGACCGGCAGGACGGGGTCGGGCATCGGCTGGGTGAAGAGCGTCACCGCCAGGGTCGGCACCAGGGCAAGTGAGACGAGCTGCGCGCGAGCCCGGAGCTGCCGTGGCATTCCGGTCGCGGCGATCGCCGCCGGGATCACGGCGATTGCGGCGATGACCAGGAGGAGCGCGCCGCGCTGCGTCGGGTCCAGCGCGGGCGAGGTCATGTAGCGCACGACGAACAGCACGGCGAGCGCCGCGGCACCGACCGTCGCGGCCACGCCCGTGCGCATCCACGACGGATCGGAGAGTGTGCGCAGCAGTGAGAGACCGACGAACAGCGCCAGGGCGATGGGGAGGAGATATCCGGCATAGATGCCGATGGGTGTCCCGGCCTGCACGACGGGCAGCAGCAGAAATGGTGTCGCCGCCGCAGCCCCAAGGAGCACGGCAAGCTCTCGCCCTCGGTCACCGCCGAGCCCGTGGGCCAGGAAGCGCCAGATCGCTGCGCCGATCACGGCGCCGAGGATCATCACCCACACCGACTGGCGCAGGGCTGCCTCGAGCGCCCCACGATCGATGGTGCCGAACACCTGGATCCAGTTCGACTCGAGATCCACGTATCCGGCCGTCGCGCTGGCGATGTTCTCCGACCGCACCGGCTGCACCGGGATGCTGAACTCGCCACGCTCGTAGGTACCAAGCTCCTGGGCGACCGGTCCCAGCTGCTCCCAGATGGAGTAGGGACCCGGGTTGTAGATCGGGATGGGCCCCTCCAGCCTGGCGTTGACCGGCTCCCGCTCGACATCGGCGCCATTCACCGTGGTGAGGTCGATGATCGGCGACAACGGGCTGAAGTACGCCCGGGCGGCATTCCCGTCAGGCGTGACGTCCTCGACGATCACACCCGGCGGACTGGTCAGCCCGTGGTCATCGAAGGCCAGGGTCATGCCGATGTCGACCCGGCCGTAGTCCCAGACGACGATCGACGCAATGGCCGCGCCCAGCGCGATGAGCAGCGCGGCGGCGTCACGCACTCGGGTCAACGACATGGCTCGGACGGTAGCAGAGGCGCATCGGCGCACCAATGCGGGAGATCACGCAATGACGCTCGGTGACCTGCCGGATGGTCGCTCGCTCGGTGGGCGGCCACCATCGGTGCCAGGAGGTGAACCGATGCAGACCCTTCGCGCATCCGCGATCGCGCTCCCGTTCATCGGGCTGGCCGTGCTGATCGGCGTCCTTTCGATCGTCCTCAGCGTGCCAAGATGACGCCGATGGCCGAGCCCGTCCTCGAGGCTCGCGAGCTCGCCAAGCGCTACCGGCGCGGTGTGTGGGCGCTCGGGGGAATCGACCTGGCGATCCCGGCCGGCGGCATCACCGCCCTGGTCGGTCCGAACGCGGCCGGCAAGTCGACGCTCATCAAGACCTGGGTCGGATTCGAGAAGCCGACGCGTGGCTCGGCCGCGGTGATGGGCATCGATCCCTGGCGTGACCGTTCGAAGGCGCTGGCCAAGGTTGGCTACGTGCCGCAGTCGCCGGCGCTGTACGACGGGCTGTCGGTCGAGGATCACCTCGACCTCGCGCTTCAGCTGCGTCCGGGCTTCGACCGCGCCTCGGCACGCGCTCGCCTCGACCAGCTCGGCATCCCCGCGGGTGCCGGTGCCCGTTCGCTGTCAGGCGGACAGCAGGCGCAGGTCGCGCTGGCGCTGGCGCTCGGGACGCGCGCGCCGATCCTCCTGCTCGACGAGCCACTCGCCTCCCTGGATCCGCTGGCGCGCCGGGAGTTCCTCCACGTCCTGATCGATGCCGTCCGCGTGGACGGCGCGACGACCCTGCTCTCCAGTCACATCGTCACCGACGTCGAGCAGTCCTGTGACCGTCTCATCGTCCTCGGCGTCGGCCGCGTCCTGCTCCACGACACCGTGGCCAATGCCCTGGCCGGTCACGCCATCTCGGCCTCCGAACGGACCGATGCGGTCGCCGCCTTCGCGGCGCCCGACGGCTCGCTCATCTGGCTCGTCCGCGGCGCCGGCGATCGTCCCGCAACCCTCGAGGAGGTCGTCCTCGGGTACCTGGCCTCCAGCCGCACGCCGGCGCTGGCGGCGTGACCGCCGCGCTGACCTGGGCGCGGCTGTCCTATCGGCAGCAGCGCTGGGAGCTGATCCTCGTCGCCGTCGGCGTCGCGGCAGCCGCCGGTGCGATGCTCTGGTTCAGCCAGCAGTTGACCGGCATGGTGGCCGCCAACCCGGCGTGCCTGCCGCCGGGACTGGCTGAGCTGCCGGCGTCGTGCAGCCAGGTTCTCCAGAGCTACTACGAGACGACCGCATTCGCCGATAACCTGCTGCTTCTCTCGTTCGCGGCGCCCTTCGGGATGGGCGTGCTGCTGGGCGCGCCGCTGGTGGCGCGCGAGATCGACTCGGGAACGGCGCAACTGGCATGGAGCCTCGGCCGCTCGCGCATCGGCTGGCTGCTGCGGCGGATCGCCTTCATCGCGCTGATCGTGGTGGTCCTGCTGGCCGTGCTCGCCTTCACCAGCGAGCTCCTTGCCGCCGCGTTGGCGCCGGACCGCGACCTCGCGCTCGACTTCACCTGGTTCGGGCGCCGCGGCTGGCTGATCGTGGC
>DASVDT010000037.1:0-8631 GCA_036380955.1 Candidatus Limnocylindria bacterium
AGGAACGGCTCCATCAGGGAGACGAGCAGGGTCACGATGCCGGCCACGGTGACCGTCCTAGCGATCGCGCCGGGGACGACGTTGAGCGCCGCGCCGGCGGCGCCGAGGACCGCGCCGCCCACGATCAGGATCAGCGACCCGACGCCAAGTCCCTGCCCGAAGTGGAGGATGTCGGCCAGCTGCGGGCGTGCGTTGACGAAGATCCAGTCGATCTCGACGTTGAGGATGATGACGCACAGGATCGCCAGGACCAGGCCGACCACCCCTCCGGCGATCGCCCCGCTGGCGACCGCGCGCGTCGCGTTCGGCGGCTCGTCGCTGTCGCGGGGCAGGATGCCGGCGCGCCAACCGACCAGGATGGCGATCAGCATCGGCATCACCGAGCCGACCGTGACGATACCGGCGATCAGGTCGCGCGCCTGGAAGGTGCCGACCATGCCGACCAGGCTGACGTGCAGCGCACCGAAGCCGCCGAGGAGGCCGAGGAACGCAGCGCGCTTCATCCAGGGCTGCATCACACGTTCTCCTTGCGACCGAGCAGGCCGGACGGGCGGAAGATCAACACCAGCACCAGCACGCTGAAGGCGATGACGTCCTGCAGCTGGTTCGGCGACGGGATGTTGTAGCCGGTCAGGAACAGGTTGGGGCCGACCTGCTCCAGGATGCCGAGGATCAGCCCACCGATGGCGGCGCCGATGATGTTGCCGATCCCTCCGAGCACGGCCGCCGTGAAGGCCTTGATGCCGGGCAGGAAGCCCATGAAGAAGTGGACCTGGTTGAAGATGAGCGTGTAGAGGATCGCCGCCGACCCCGCCAGCAGGCCGCCGATGGCGAACGTGGTGACGATGATGCGATCGACGTTGATGCCCATCATCGCGGCGACGTCCTTGTCCTCGCTGACGGCTCGCATCGCTCTGCCGGTCCGCGTGCGGTTGATGAAGAAGTAGAGGGCGAGCATGAGGCCGATGGCCGCCAGGATCACCACCATGTCGTCGATGTCGATCCGGAAGAAGCCGAGGTCCATGACGCCTTCGAAGAGGTTGTAGCCGGGGTAGGCCCGCACACCGGAGCCGAAGAAGCCACGCGCCGTGTACTGCAGGAAGAGCGATGCGCCGATGGCGGTGATGAGCGGCACCAGGCGCGGGGCGTTTCGGAGCGGCCGGTACGCGATCCGCTCCAGCAGCACGGCGACCAGCATGCTGATGAGCATGGCCGTGGCAAGGACCAGCACGAAGGCAAAGACGGGGTTCGAGTCCATGAACCCGACCTCGTTGAGGCCGGCGGCCATGAACCAGCTGCTGAAGGCGCCCCACATGAACACCTCGCCGTGGGCGAAGTTGATCATGAAGAGGATGCCGTAGACGAGGGTGTAGCCCAGCGCGATGAGGGCGTAGACGCTGCCCAGGGCGATGCCGGCGATGACGAGGTTCTGCCAGTTCGACGGGCTGATGCGGCCCTGGGCCAGGGTGAGCACGGCACCGATCAGCGCGAGGAGGATCAGTCCTCCGCCGACGGTCCAGAGGATCAGCTTGATTGCGTCGACGCGAAATGGGCGGCGTCCGGGCATCTGGGTGATCCTGCGCTGCTCGGGTTCGGTCGTAAGAGATGAGGGGTGAGCCGGGGACCCGGCTCACCCCCCATCGGTCAGATCGGTTTCAGCCTAGCGGCTCGCCGATCAGTTCTCGGGCCAGATTCGGACGAACTCGCCGTTCTGGACCTCGCTCACGCTGATCTTCGCATCGGCGCAGTCGCCGTTCTCGTCGCAGGTCAGCGTGCCGGTGATGCCTTCGTAGCCTTCAGTGGCGAAGAAGGCATCTCGGAGTGCCGTTCGCGGGATGTAGGTCGTCCCACCATCCTCGAACGCCACCGCCTCGATCGCGTCCGCCAGCATGTTGTACGCGTCGAACGCGTGCGCGTGGAACGCGCTGATCGGGGCCTCCTCACCGGAGACCTCCGTGTAGGCCGGCAGGAACTCGGCCTCGTAGAAATCGCCGGAGAAGGCCAGGTCGGGACCGGAGAGCACGGCGCCCTCCGCGGCATCGCCGGCGGCCTCGAGCCAGTCGGGGCTCAGGATGCCGTCCGCGCCACCGAGGACGGTGTCCTCGAGGCCCGGCGTCTCGCGCGCCTGCTGGGTGATCAGGGCACCCTCGGCCACGAAGATCGGGAAGTAGAGGAACTCCGGCGAGTCGGCGGCGATGTTCCCCAGCACGCCGCTGAAGTCGGTATCGCCGACGCTGACGGCTTCCTCAGCGGTGATCGTGCCGCCGTAATCCTCGGCGAAGGACTTCGCGAAGACCGCGGCGAGCTGGTCGGCATACGCCGAGCCGTCGTCGATCGTGGCGGCGGTCGTCGCGCCGAGGACCTCGCTCACGAACTGCGCCATGGCGGCGCCCTGGATCGAGTCGTTGTGCGCGGTGCGCGCGTAGAACGGCTCGTGGGTGTCGGGCGCCGTCAGCGACGGAGCCGTGTTCGAGGACGACACCAGCAGGATGCCCTCGGCGCTCAGGATCTCGGCCGCCGGGATGCCGGCGCTCGAGCAACTGGTGCCGATGACTGCGGCGATGTTCTCCTCGCTGAGGAGGGCGCGCGCGGCGGCGGTGCCGCCCTCGGTCGAGCAGCCGTCGTCCTGGTGGTTGAACTCGACGTCGTGGCCGGCGATCTGCGGCCGCATCTGCTGCGCGACCTGGGCGCCGTACTGGCTGTCGAGCCCGAGCGACTCGTTCGCGCCGGTGATGACCATCGCGGTGCCGATCACGATCGGGTCGCCCTCGGCGAGCTCGATGCAACCGAACTCGTCGGCGTCGCAATCGGCGGCCGAACCGGTCCCGCCGTTGCCGCCATCCGAGGCCGCGGCGCTCTCGCCGGGCTCCTCGCTGGCGCCTGTGCTCGACCCACCGCCGCTCGAACACGCGGCGAGGACCAGCATCAGCACGACGAGGATGCCGCTCCATCGCATGTACTTCTGCATCCGAATCCTTCCTCCAATGGGTTTGCTCGGGGCACGTCGCGCATGCGCGGACCCGGCCTGTCAAGGTGCGCGGCATCATACCGGCGCACCAACGCGCGGCGCAATACGTATCCGCCGCGCGCGAAACCTACGGCATCTCCCCATCACGGGGTTCGACGCCGTCCGTGGTATCCTCGCATGGGTTGTCCAGCAGCACGCGCTGCGATCGCACCCGATGAGGCCTTCCTTGGAGGTTCGCGTCCGAAACGCTCGACACACCGATCTCGACGCTGCCGCCCGCCTGCTGGCGCGCGACGCGGCTGATCGCGACGCCGAGCTGGACGTCGACTACCTGCGCAACCTGCTCTTCGTTCCGCCAGCCACGGTCGTCGTGGCCGAAGCCGAACGCCGGGTCGTGGGCGTGGGGGTCCTCGCCATCAGGCCATCGGTGCGATCGGGTCCATTCGTCGGCGTGATCGACGAGATGGGCGTGGCGCGAGCGGAGCTGGCCACCGCCGATCGGCGCCAGGTGGCCGACGAGATCGTCGAGCACCTCGCCACATCGGCAAGAAACAAGGGCTGCACGCGCGTGGAGGTATCCGAACCGCTGGCATCCGCAGAACCGTCGCTCTGGAAGCGACATCGGTTCGCGAGCCGCGGACGAAGCCTGGGACGGACTCTGGCCTGAGACATCGGCTGAGCCGCCCGCCCGCATCGGCCACATCACATACCTACAGGAGAAGAGCTCTACCGTGAGCAAGAACGTGGCGATGTTCGTTGACGTCGCCAACATGTACTACGCGGCTCGAGGCCAGGACGTCGACGTCGATTACGTCGCTCTCCTCAAGCACGCGACCAAGGGGCGCGACCTGATTCGCGCCTATGCCTATACCGGGCTCGACCCGGAGAACGAGAACCAGCGCAAGTTCATCGACTTCCTTGGCAAGAACGGCTACAAGCCCGTCGTCAAGGACATCCGCAAGTTCGGCGATGGCCGGATGAAGGCGAACCTCGACATCGAGCTGGTGGTGGACCTGTTCCGCCTGGCCGATCGGATGGACATCGCCGTCATCGTCTCCGGCGACGGCGACTTCGCCCCCGCCATCCGAGCCCTCCAGGACACCGGGGTGCGCTGCGAGGTGATCAGCTTCAAGCCGAACACCTCGTCCGACCTGATCGCGGTGGCCGATGAATTCTTCGACATCATGAAGGTCGCCTCCATCAGCCGGAAGGAAGGGCGCGCGACCCGCGCCTCGATGTCGGCTCCGGAGATGCCGGCCAAGGAGGTCAGCCCCGAGTTCGGCTTCCGCGACGCATCGCCGTCGGTCGCGGCCGCGGCCCTCGCCGCCATCAAGGGCGGCGGCTCAGGCAACGGCCGCCGATCGCGGAATGGCGGGTCGGACCGCCGCGGTGCCGCGCCGTCGGAGGAGCCGCCCGGCGAGCGAGTCGCCACGCCGACCGCGACCGAGACGATCGCCGAGGCGTCCGAGGAGACACACCGCCGCCGGCGACGCCGTGGCGGCCGTGGGCGGGGTCGTTCCCGCCATGAGGACTCGGCGCCCGCTGCGGCCGGCAGCGAGGAGATCGGCTGGGAGGAGCTCGACGACCTGAGCCAGCTCGACGGGGTCGAGGAGGAGCGCGAGTACACCTTCGAGGATGCCGATGCCGCCACGCTGGCCGAGCTCGGCATCAGCCCCGACGAGGTCGCGGTCGAGGCGCCGGCCGAGGGAGAGAAGCCCAAGCGCCGGACGCGCGCGAAGAAGGCCGATACCGCCAACGCCGAGGAGCCCAAGCCGAAGCGCACCCGCGCCAAGAAGGCCGATGCGGCCGACGGCGAGGACAAGCCGAAGCGCTCGCGCACCACGAAGGCCGATGTGGCCGATGGCGATGAGAAGCCGAGGCGGCGTACCCGCACCTCGGCGTCGGACTCGAAGAACCAGGCGAGCGCCGCTGCTGCCGACGGTGCCGACGGTGGCGAGCCGCAGGGGATCTGGGGCCGCTTCCGCTCCGCTCGCAAGCCGAGGGCGACCACTTCCAGCTGACCCGTTGTCGGCTCGGTCCGCTGCTGGGCGCATCGGCCAGTTCCTGGCCGGTGCTCCCAGCGGCGCAATAGCGCCCTGGACGCTGGGCGTCCCGTACCCAGACACGCGAAGAGCCGGCCCATCGCGGGCCGGCTCTCGCCATTCGCGGTCTAGGCGGTCGGCTCGCGGTCCACGCCGTCGTACGCGTCGTTGATGGCGTCCGCCGTCTCGTTCGCCGCGGCCTCCGCGGCATCGGCCGTCGCCGCACCGCCGGCCGCCGCACCCTCCTGGAGGTTGGCGATCGCCGTGCCGCTCAGGCTCTCACCGGCCAGCGTCTCGACACCGTGGCCGTTGGTTGTCGTGTCCTCGCGCTGGAATATCGGAACCCATTCGTCCTTCGCCTTGGTGGCGATCTCGTCGGCGCGGACGCCGAGCTCGCGGCGCATCTCGCTGCCGCGCTTGGGTGTCGTCAGCATGGCGACGACCGCGCCGGCGGCGGCTCCAAGCAGCAGGCCCAGGAAGAAGGCGCCCCAATGGCGCTCCTCGCGCTGCTTGAGCCCGAGGCGCTGGGCCGCGGTATCGACGATCTCTCGTCCCGCCGGAATCGCCGCGCCGGCGGCACCGACGGCGAGCGTGCGCCGCTTCCAGAGGTCCTCGAACGCCGGAAGCAGTGACGTGCGCCACGTGCGGCCGGACCATTTCGCGGTGTCATTGGCAGCGCGTGAGACGCGCTTGGCGGCGTCGCGGCGCATCGGTCGAGAGTCGCGCCAGGCCTCGTTGCCGCGATCGGCGAGGGTGTCGGCCAGCTCCTGACCGCGCTTCGTCCACTCCTGGGTCAGCTTCGCGTCCACCACCCGATCGACCAGCGCTCGGATGTTGTCGGTGATCTCGTCGGCCGTTTGTGCCGGGCGAGTCGGCATGGTCATTCTCCTTCGGACTCGGCCGCTTCGGGTGCACGAAGTATGCCACTCACCGGTCGATCGGCCCAGTCGACAAGCCTGTCGTGGAGGGCGGTCGAACCTATACTCGCCGCGTGATCGAGACGCTGGAATCCGGCTTTCAGAGCGTGGGCCAGGCGAGCGCACGACGCATCGCCCGCCACGCCGCCGAGCGCGGACGCTCCGGACCCACGCTGCTCGTCCACGGCCCGCCCGGATCGGGCAAGCGTGCCTTCGTCGACGATCTGCTGGCACTCGCCTTCTGCACCGGGCCGGACGCCGCGCGGCGTCCCTGCAACGCCTGTCGCGGCTGTCGCGACGCCCGGGCGCGCACCCATCCTGACCTGGTCATCGGCTCGACCGATGCCTGGCGCGAGCAGCGCTCGACGGGCGAGAGCATCGTCGCTGCCGCTCGCCGCTGGCTGCTGTCCGCGGCCGGCGCACCCGTGGTCGGCGAGCGGCGGGTCGTCCTCATCGAGCATGCCGATCACGCGAGTGAGCAGATCCAGAACGCTTTGCTCAAGGCGCTCGAGGAGCCGACCGATCGCCATACCTTCATCCTCGTCGCCGATGAGCCATCGCGGCTGCTCCCGACGATCCGCTCGCGTTGCCAGCCGCTGCGCATCGGGCGCGTGCCGCATGACGAGCTCGTGGCACACCTCATGGACCGCCGCAGCCTGCCGGCCGACCAGGCCGAGGCGCTGGCGCGCATCGCCGATGGGCTGTCCGCGGCGGCACTGCGCTTCGCCGACCGCGCCGACCTCCTCGACTGGCGACGACGGCTGCACGCCGAGCTGCTATCGCTGCTGGAGCGGGGCCGGGCCGATCGTTTTGCCGCCATCGGCGACCTGCTCGACGAGGCAGGCAGGCTGGACGCCCCCCTGCCCGAGACCACCGTCGACGCGGACGGCGAGGCGGTTCGCACGCCGGCCTCGGCACAGCGGGCGGCTGCGCTGATCATCGTCGACGCCTGGCTGAGCCTGTCGCGAGATCTCCTGGTTGCCGCCGCCGGTCGTCCGGAGCTGGCGCCGGGCACCGAGCTCGCGCCCGAGGTGGCGCGCATCGGCCCGCGGTTGGGTACTGCGCCGATCGTCCGCGTCATCCGCCTGCTCGAGCGCATCCACGATGGCCTGCGCGAGAATGCCGCCCCCCGGCTCGCGCTGGAGGCCGCGATGCTCACCTGGCCCCAGCTCGCGCGGTGAGCCACGAGCGAATGACGGCCCGCGTGACGGGTCGGGTCCAGGGGGTCGGCTTTCGCTGGTGGGTCCGGCGTCAGGCCGATGCGCTCGGGCTGACCGGCTGGGTCATGAATGCCGACGATGAGCGCTCGGTGGAGCTCGTGGCCGAGGGCGAGCCGACTTCGCTCGATGACCTTCAGCGGCGGCTCCATGGCGGCCCGTCCGGCGCCCGCGTCGAGTCGGTCGAGGCGAGCCGGCAGCCCGCCAGCGGCGAATTCGACGGCTTCGGGATCGTTCGCTCGTGAACTGGCGCGCGTTCGGTTGCGGGACGCTGGCGATCGTCGCCTTCGTGGCGCTTGGGCTGCTCGGCATCTCGCGCGCCTTCGCGCCGGCCGAGTGCCCCGACGGCCTGCGCTACGAGCCGGCGCCGTACGAGGCCGTTGGGCAGCGGACTGACGACCCGGCGCTCTCCGGCGTCGACGGGCCGCTCGAGCGCGTCGGCAGCGCCGGCTTCGGCCTGGCCAGCTGGGACGTGTGGGTCGCCCCGGGCACGGCGCCCAGCGCGAGCGCGGAGCCCCTGCCTGAGCGGATCGTGCTCGACTGCGGCGACGGCACGTTCCAGGCCTACGAGCGGCCCGGCCCATGAGCAGGCGACCGATCCTGCTGCTCGTCAATCCGAGCGCCGGCGGCAAGCCCGGCTCCGGCCCGGGCCTGGCCGATGATCCGGCGTTGCTGACCGCGGACGCCCTGCGCGACGCCCTTCGGCAGCGCGGGCTGGAGGCGTCGCACCGGGAGCTGGCCGAGGACGATGATCTGATCGAGCTGGCTCGCCATGCCGCCGACACGGGCCACGACGTGGTCGTGGCCGGCGGCGACGGCACGGTCAGCCAGGCAGCGACCGCGCTCATCGATCACCCGAATGCGACGCTCGGCATCCTGGCCATGGGCTCGTTCAACAACATGGCGCGTGGCTTCGGCATCCCCACCACGCTGGACGCGGCGCTGGACCTCATCGGCTCCGGCAGGGCATCGGAAGTCGACGCCGGCTGGGTCGTCCGTGAGGGTGATGAGGGACGGCCGTTCTTCGAGGCGGCCGGCGTCGGCCTCGACGCCATCGGCTTCCTGGCTGTCGAGCTTGCGGAGAAGCGCGGCTGGTGGCGCGCCGGGCAGGCGTTGTGGCGGGGCATGCGCATGCGCCGCACGCCGATGCGCATCACGATCGACGATCGCACCTACCACACCGGGTCGCCGACGGTGACGGTCAGCAACGGGCCCTACCACGGCATGGGCTTCGCCGTCTCCGCCGATGCCGACCCGACCGACGGGCTGCTCGACGTCGCCGTCTTCGCTGGCATGAGCCGATGGGAGATCCTGCGCCACTTCCTGGCGGTCGCGCGCCGGCGTCGACGACGCGAGCCGCGGATCGTCGGGTACAGGGCGCGGCGGATCACCATCGAGGGCGGCCGTCGAGCGCTGCCGGCGCACGCCGACGGCGTGAGCATCGGCACCACGCCCGTCACCTTCGAGGTGCGTCCCAGGGCGCTGCG
>DASVDT010000038.1:0-30224 GCA_036380955.1 Candidatus Limnocylindria bacterium
GGCCAGGTGGATGTTCACCCCTCGCGCGCCCCCGCCGATGGCAACCCGTTCGTGCTCGAGCGCCGATGCGTCCAGGATGACCGGCCACGCTCGCGTGGCGCCGAACGGCGTGATCGCGCCGCGCTCGTAGCCGGTGACCGCCTTCGCCTCCTCGGCGTCCGGGAGAGACAGACGGCGCACGCCGAGGTGCGCCCGCAGCTTCGGCCAGTCGAATCGACGCCCGCCGGGGACGAGCACGAACACGTAGTCGTCGTCTCCGCGGCGCACGACCAGGCTGCGGAGCAGCGCGCCGATGGGGATGCCCTGGAGCTCCGCGCTCTCCTCGGCGCTGTGCGCCGGGATCGTCTCGACGACGTCGAAGGAGAGGCCAGAGCCCTCGAGCGCGGCGAGCGCCGGGGTCTCAGGCATCAGCGGCGTCGGTGACTTCGATGCGGATCCGCTTGTTGATCCGTCCCTTCGACTCGTAGCCGGTGACACGGACTCGCCCGATCTCGCCGGTGTGCGCGACGTGGGTGCCGCCATCGGCCTGGAGGTCGAGCCCGACGATCTCGATGGTGCGGACCTCGGTGATGCCCTCGGGGAGCAGGTTGATCTTCGTGCGGATGAGGTCCGGGATGGCGAAGGCCCGGTCGCGTGGCAGGATGCTGACGCGGATGTCCCGATCGGCGTCGATCTCGGCGTTGACGCGCTTCTCGATCTCGCCGACGAGCTCCCCGCTCATCGTCTCGAATTCGAAGTCCATGCGGCCGGACAGCGGCTCCATGTTTCCGCCCGTGACCGACGCCTGGTAGTCGCGCCACACCACGCCGCACAGCACGTGCAGCGCAGAGTGGGTTCGCATGAGCTGGTGGCGCCGGTCCCAGTCGATCCGCGCGGTGACTTGGTCGCCGATTGACGGCAGCGATGGACCCTCGGCGACGGTGTGCCAGACGTCATCGCCGCGCTTCTTCGCCCCGCCGATGCGCCAGGTCCCGCCCTTCCCCAGGATCTGGCCGGTATCGGCGGGTTGGCCTCCGCCACCGGGATAGAAGACGGTCCGATCCAGGAGGACGGCGTTCATGTCGGCGTCGATCTCGACGACGGACGCCCGCGTCTCGCGGGCGTATGCATCGGTGTAGCAGATGTTCTCGCTCACGCCGACAGGCTAGCGCGTTGCGTCGCAGACGAAGACGGCCTGTCACTCACCGAGCGCCTGCAACGGTGAGCGACGCGTCTGGTTGAAGAAACGTGGTCGCATTGACGTTCTTCACCGACTGGCCGGCGCGGGTGGCCGTCCACGCGGACCAACTCACCCTGCCGACCGATGTCGCAGCCGGCCGCCGATCTCCGGTGAATGAAGGTTGAACGTTTTTGCGTTTCGGACACCCATACACCCTAGACGGCGCGCGACGATCCCGAGCCGGTTGGCCACCGCGCGCGCCGCCGGGAGGACACGCATGTCTCACACCCACGCCCCTCGATCAGCTCGCCGCGCTGTCCTGGCGATGCTGGTCACCACGCTGGTCGCCGCGACGCCCGTGTCGGCCGCGCCGCCCGTGGCCGCTGCCAATGCAGCGGTCATCACCACCTGGAACTCCGTCGCGATATCGACGGTCCCCGTGAATCCGGCGGCGTTCCTCAACTACGCCTTCGTCCACCTGGCCATGTACAACGCCGTGGTGGGCATCACCGGTGAGTACGAGCAGTACCAGTGGTCGGCCCCCGCACCGCACAACGCGTCACCCGAAGCTGCCGCGGCCGCCGCCGCCCACCGCGTGCTGGTCACATACTTTCCCGCGGCGAAGGGGGCTCTCGACGCCCAGCTGGTCGCCTCCCTGGCCCTCATCCCCGATGGTGGACCGCAGGACAAGGGCATTGCCTACGGCATCCGGGCGGCTGACCGCATCATCGCGCTGCGAGCCAACGACGGCCGATTCGCCGCTGTGACGCCCCCGACGGCCGATGCAGCGGGCGAGTACGGCGGGCCGTTCGCCGTGCCGTGGCTCGGTGGCGTCACACCGCTCGCCCTGAACTCCCTCCAGCAGTTCGATCCCGGCGCCCCGCCGGCGCTCGGAAGCGCGACGTATCGCGCTGAGCTCGAGGAGGTCCGCACGCTCGGCGCTGTGAACAGCACCGTTCGGACCGCGGATGAGACGGCGACGGCGCGCTACTTCGCGGACGTGCCGTTTGGGCCGATGGAGAGGGCGCTGCAAGACCTCGCCATGCGGCGAGGATTGGACATCAGCGACAGCGCCCGCCTGTTCGCAGCGACGAACACGGCGATCGCCGATGCGCTCGGCACCGTGTGGAACGACAAGCTCCGGACGATGTGGTGGAGGCCGATCTCGGCCATCCGTGAGACGTTCGACGACGGGGACCCGCTGACCGTCCCGGATCCGGAATGGTCGCCGCTCATTCCGACGCCGCCCTACCCCGACTGGCCCAGCGGGCTGTGTGCCGTGATCAGCGCACTGACCAGCAGCCTCGTGGAGCTGACCGGTGGCGTTGACCTGAACCTGGTGTCCCCGGCGATGGGATCGCGGCACTGGGACAGCAAGTCCGGACTCGACGGCCTGGCCGTGAATGCGCGCGTGTGGTCGGGAATCCACTTCCGCACCGCGGACATGGCCTCCATCGGCGTCGGCAACAACACGGCGAACTGGACGTTCGACCACTACTTCGCGCCGACGAACTGACCCTTTCCACGACGACGCCGGGCGGGCATGTGCTCGCCCGGCGTCGCCGCGCACGCCGGCGGCGGTTGACGAGCCATGGCACGCCGATCTATCGGATGGATCGTGCCTGACTAGGTTCCGCGGCTGGATCCATCCGATACATCGGCGCGAGTCGCGCACGAGGCGTGCTCAGGGGTGACGCTCCCGCTCGCGGCGAGCCGATTCATCGGATAGACCTCACCCAGTCACGGCCAGTGGCGCGATCCTTCCGACGTATCGGTGCGATCGGCTTCATTGCACGATTGCGCTGCCACCGAAGATTGAGTCCTGCCCGCCACATCACGCCCCATACCGAGTGAAGGCCGCCCGAGCTCACACCGCGGCCCGAGTGGAAGAGGCATGGATACCGATCTCGTGACTCGAGCACAACGTGGCGACGAAGAGGCCTTCGCGAGCCTTGCCGTTGCCACGGGCGACCGGCTCCACGCGGTCGCGCACCGAATTCTGCGTGACCTCCATCTGCACCATCGCGCGCGAATCCGTGGCGCGGGAGGGTGGCTGCCAGCGCTTCCACCAGGGCCCGGGTCAGATCGACAAGCTGTGGATCGTCGACGTGGACGGCGTGCCGGTGATCATCGACGCCGCGTGGTACGACGAGACGCCCCCCGAACACGTGGATGAGCTGGAGGCGATCGTCGCCTCGACCACCTTCGGCGAGTAAACCGATGGGAGGCGGCCGCTTGACGGCCGCCTCCCGATTCCGGACCGCCTAGATTGAACCGGTAGGCTGCCCCGAACGCTCTCCAGTCCGATCGCGCCCAGACGAGGCGTGACGACGACCAGGTCCGGAGATATCGGTGTACGCAGCACTGGTCGAGCAGGCGAAGCGAGGCGATCGAGACGCCTTCGATTCGCTCGCTCGCCTGACCGGCGACCGATGCATGGCGATCGCGTTCAGGATCCTGCGCGACTTCGACCTCGCTGACGACGCCGTCCAATTGGCGCTGCTGATGGCCTGGCGCGAGCTTCGCGCCCTGCGGGACCCCGAGCGCTTCGAGCCCTGGCTCCACCGGATCCTGACCCACGCCTGCTACGCCGAGGCCAGGCGTCGCCGGCGATGGTCGGAAGGCGTCCGGGTCCTGACCGTCGAGCCCGTGCACGGGACCGACGACTACGCGTCCGTCGATAACCGCGACCAGCTCGAGCGTGCCTTCAAGCGGCTCACCGTGCAGCAGCGCGCCGTCCTGGTCTTCCACCACTACCTCGGGCTGCCGTTGCCCGAGGTTGCGGCTCGCATCGGTATTCCGCTCGGGACCGTCAAGTCCCGCATGCATCACGCCAAGCGGGCGCTCCGGGCCAGCCTCGACGCTGAGGCCCGCTCGTCCGCCGCATCGCAGGAGCGAATGGCATGACCGCGCACAACGATCTCGATCGCCAGCTCACCGACTTCCTCCGTGAGGGTCCGGAAGAGCTGCCGTATGAGTCGTTCGACGCGGTCCGCGATCGCACCGAACAAACAGGACAGCGGGTCGTCCTCGGCCCGTGGAGGCTTCCCGAGATGAACAAGATCGTGACCATCGGCCTCAGCGCCGCTGCCGTGGTCCTCCTCATTTTCGTCGGCGCCCAGCTCTTCGGTGCGCCAAGCGGCGGCTTGGGCGCGCCGGACAGCGAACCCACCGCGACCGCCCTCCCCGAGGCGACGGCGAGTACTCCTGGCGCCGAAGCTTCCGGGGAGCCGACCAACTTCGCCACCGTGCCGCAGGGCAGCCGGCTGGAGGAGGGCGAATATGTCTTCACGCACCTGCCCGGGGTCCGCGTGGCCTTCACGGTGAGCTCCAACTGGGAGCGAAACATCCCGAACTGGATGGTCTGGAGTACCGACGACGACAAAGCCACGATGGGCGCATTCACCGTCGACAACGTGGTCATCGATCCCTGCCAGCCAGACCTTGGCTTTCAGGATCCAGCGGTCGGCTCCACCGTTGACGATCTCGTGACGGCGCTGCGAGCTGTACCGGGAATCACATTCTCGGCTCCCGTCAACGTCACCCAGGACGGCTACGCTGGCGTTCGCCTCGACTACGTCCCCCCGGACGAATTCGGCAACTGTCTCCCGGACATGGGCGAGGCGATGCTCCTGACGGTGGAAGGCAGCGTGCCTGCGACCGCTGACTTCCTCGCGGCTCCCACCGGTACCGATGCCTTCTCCCTGCTCATCTACGACGTCAACGGGACGCGAGTCGTGATCGCCGCGGCCTACACGTCGAGTCGAGCGGCCGAACTCGACGCGATGCTGGGCTCCATCCGCTTCGAGTCGCCGTAGAGACGCGCGATCTGCGGGCGGCCCTCCGCCGGCCGCCCGCGTCGGTCATCGAGCGCGCCTTACCAGCGCTCGTCGTGGACGACCTGCTCGAGGCTGACGCGCCCACCTGCTCGGTTCGGTGCGGTCAGCTTCGCCGGATCGGCGGGGTGGCCGAACGAGAGCAGGAAGTCGCAGCGGCGATCCTCCGGCAGGCCGAGGAGGCGTGACGCGAGCGCATGGTCGTAGACGGTGGCCGGCACGCTGCCGATCCCGAGGTCCCAGGCGGCGAGCACCATGTTCTGCGCCGCACGCCCGCAGTCCCACATCACCGAGTGGTTGTAGTGGCCCGTCGCGTTTGGCGTGACGAGGGCTACCGCCACCGTCGCGCCAGCGAGGTGCCCGGCGTAGTGGCCAACCGCCGCGAGTTCGTGGAGGTGCTCGCGGTCGCGGATGACGATGAACGCCCAGTGCTGGTCGTTCTTCGAGCTGCCCGTTCGCCGGCCGGCGTTGAGGATCCGGTCGAGCTGCTCGTCGCTGATCGGCTCCTCGCTGAACTTGCGCACGACGCGCACCGTGTTGATCGCCTGCCAGGTCTCCATCGGTCTCCGGATCGCTTCGAGATTGAAGGTTCAGCCTAGCGTCAGTCCCATACCGTATGAGCGCATCGGTCTGAACCGATGCCGTCCGAGCGGATGGAGCGATGGATACCGATCTCGTGGTCCGAGCCCAGCGAGGTGACAGGGAGGCGTACGCCATCCTTGCGTCGGGGATCGCCGATCGGTACCTGGCGGTGGCGCGCCGGATCCTGCGCGACATCGACCTCGCCGAGGATGCGACACAGCAGGCGCTGCTGAGCATCTGGAGCGACCTTCCGCAGCTGCGCGACCCCGCCCGCTTCGAGGCATGGTCGTATCGGCTCCTCGTGCGCGCCTGCTACGCCGAGGGGCGCAAGCAGCGTCGCTGGGCACCCAACATCCGCCTCCTGCCGCCTGACGAGGCGATGACCGCGGATGGCTACGACACCGTCGTGACGCGCGATCAGCTCGAGAGCGGGTTTCGGCGGCTCTCCATCGAACACCGTGCGGTGGTGGTCCTGCGCCACTACCTCGACCTGCCGCTCGACCGGATCGCCGAGCTGCTCGGCGTGCCGGTTGGCACGGTCCAATCTCGACTTCATTACGCGATGCGCGGGCTGCGCGCGGCACTGGACGCCGATGCGCGACCGGCTCCACAGGAGGCTGCCCGATGAGCACCGAACGTGAGACGACGCGCATCGTCCGATCGTGGCTGCTGGTGGACGAGCACGAGTCGGCGGACCGCGTCCTCGACATGGTGCTCGACCAGCTCGACACGACCCCACAGCGCCGCGCCGGTTGGCCGGCGCGGAGAACGATCACCATGAACAAGTTCATGACCATCGGCCTCGCCGCGGCTGCCGTGCTCGTCGCGGTCCTCGTCGGCATCCAGCTGTTCGGTTCGTCGAGTGGCGTCGGAGGACCCGACGCGGAACAAAGCCCCACGCCCGAAGCGACCGCGAGTCCGGACGCGAGCGCCGCCGCCATACCGCTTCCCGACGGGGGCAGCCTGGCGGCGGGGCGATACTCGATCAGCGATCCGTATCCGTTCACCATCAGCTTCGAGGCACCCGAGGGGTGGCTGGCGTGCAATTTCGATCCGTACGAACAGGGAGTCTGCGAGAACCGTGAGGTGGGCGGGGCCGGTGTCGCCTTCCTCGTCGTCGAGAACGTCGTGGCCGACCCGTGCAGCGACGCGGGCCTCGACCCGGCCGTTGGCCCATCGGTCGACGACCTCGTCACCGCGATCTCGAACCTCTCCGGTTTCGAAGCCTCCACGCCGACCGATGCCTCCGTCGACGGATATCCCGCCAAGCGCTTCACCGTCACGGCTCCGATGACCTCCGCGTGCCAGCTGCGCACGTGGATCACGCCTACGCGCACGAACGGCGTCGGCCTCGGCGAGGAGAACCTCGTCCTTGTCGTCGACGTCGATGGCGAGCGGATGATGGTCTCGGCCGCGTATAGCCCCGCGCTCGCTACAGACGCCCAGATGCAGGCGGTGGAAGACGTGATCGCATCGATCACGATCGATCCGTAGTCGCCGCTACGCAATCGTCCCCTTGAGAGCCAGTGCCGGCCCCGGTCTGAACCGGCGGTCGGCATCGGTGCATGGCACCATGCGCGCCATGACTTCGAGCTACGCCGAGGCGCAGGACGCCTTCTTCGCCGACTTCTTCCGCCACTACCCGGTCCACGCGACCAACGCCGGCAACCACGAGCACGATGACCGCTGGCCCGACGTGACCGATGCGGGCACCGGCGCACGCCTCGCCTGGCTCGCTGACGCGCGAGCGGGCCTGGAGGCAGCGGATGGCTTGAGCCGGGAGGAGGAGATCGATCGACGCGTCCTGGTCTCGATCATCGACGAGATGCGCTTCGAGGAAGAGGAGCTCGACGAGCCTTCATGGAGCGCGATCACGTACAGCTACCTGCTCGGCGGCGGCCTGTTCGCCCTGCTGAGCCGGGAGTTCGCGCCGCTTGCGGATCGGCTCGGCAGTGCAGCCGGCCGCATGGAAGGCATCCCGCCAGTTCTCGAGGCCGCACGCGCCAACCTGACGTCCGGCCGCGGCCGCCCCGTGGCGCGCTTCCACGTCGAGAAGGCGATCGAGACGATTCCCGGCGTCGCGGACCTGTGCCGCACGGCGGTCGCCGTGGCGGCAGATGTCGACGAGGAGCTGCGCACGCGTGTGACAAGCGCGTCGGATGGAGCCATCGCCGCTATCGACTCGTTCACCGTCTGGCTGCGCGACGAGCTCCTGCCCGCCGCCGACGGCAGCTTCCGCCTCGGGCCGGACCTGTATGACCGCAAGTTCCATCACGCGCTCAAAGCGACGGTCACGCCCCAGGAGCTGGAGGCACGCGCCGTCACTGCCTACGACGATGTCCGTGGCGAGATGCTGCGCCTCGCGCGCGAGCTGTGGCCGGCCCGGATCGGCGACGAGCCGATGCCCGAAGACCCGGATGCCCTGACGCGCCGGGTGCTGGATGCCATCGGTGAGGATCACCCGCGGGCGGACGAGCTCCTCGACTTCTGTCGTGACGAGCACGAGCGCATCGAGGCCTTCATCGAGGAACGCGACCTCATCGGCCTTGCCGACGAGCCGCTCCAGATCATCTGGACCCCGCCGTTCCTTCGCGCCTTCGGCGGCGCGATGCTCATCCCACCCGGCCCGCTCGACAAGGGGCTCGACAGCTTCTTCGCGATCACCCCGCCGCGCGAGGACTGGACCGATGAGCAGGTCGCCTCGATGCTTCGCGAGAACAACGCGCGCGCTCTGAAGATCCTCACCATCCACGAGGCGACGCCCGGGCACTACCTCCAGCTGGCATGGTCGAACCGATGCGACTCGCTGGCGCGAGCCGTCTTCGGCTCGGGCGTCTTTGCGGAGGGCTGGGCCGTCTACGTGACCCAGGTCATGATGGACGTCGGCTACGCCGATGACGACCCCGCGCTGCTGCTCGCCCATTGGAAGTACTTCCTGCGCGCCGTCACCAACACGCTCATGGACATTCGCATCCATCGCGGCGACATGACCGAGGACGAAGCCATGACGCTCATGGTCGAGGGCGGCTTCCAGGAGCGCTCGGAGGCGACCGAGAAGTGGTCGCGTGCCCGGCTCAGCAGCACCCAGCTGTGCTCGTACTTCCTGGGCAGCGTCGAGATGACCGAGCTGGAGCGCGAGGCGCGACGCCGAAGCGGTGACGCGTTCGAATGGCGCCCCTTCCTCGAGTCGGTGGTCAGCCACGGCACGCCGCCGATGCCCGTCATCCGCGACATCCTCTACGGCGACTGAACCTGCTCTCGGCGCGGTGCGGCACCTGCTGCGGCCGGCTTCGAGCATTCCGGCATCGTGGCGGCGGACGCAGGCTCGGAGCGGGCAACGCCGCTAGTCGCGCGCCGACGGAGACGGCGAGGGCGAGGGAGATGGCTCCGGCGGCTTGATGCCGGTGGCGAGCTCGAACAGCGATGGGCCGCCCGGCGGCTCGGCCTGGACCATGGCGCCGAGGTCCACGTGGCTGCGGTTCACCTCCAGCGCGATCGTGACCTTCTCGGCCGGGAAGTGCCACAGCAGCGTGGTGTAGGTGTTGAGCAGCCCGGTGTGGCCGTAACCCACGGCTCCTGGCAGCTCGATGCGCTGCGCCCCGAGGCCATAGTCGTGGTCGTTGAACGCCAGCATGTCCGCGCGCATGTCGGCATCGAGAAGGTCCGAGGTGTAGAGCGCGTCGCCCCAGCGCGCGAGGTCCGCGGCGGACGCGGTCATGGCGCCGGAGCCCCAGAAGATCGTGGTCCATGCCGGCGCCAGCGGCCCGTTCGGATCGGCCGGCGTCAGGAGGCGCGTGCCCGCCAGCCCGAGCGGCCCCAGGAACCGGTGCTGGAGCTCATCGGCCAATGGGGATCCGGTGACCTGCTCGATCACCAGGCTGAGCAGGTAGTAGTTCGTGTTCGCGTAGGCCCAGTTCTCGCCGGGCTGGTACCACGGGGCGTGGAGGGCAGCGAGCAGCTCATCGGTGGTCCAGGCGTGCTCGGGATGCTCCTCGATGCCCACCCGGGTCGTGTCGTTGAAGACGTCGGCCAGGCCGCTGGTGTGGTTCAGCAGCTGGCGGATGGTGATCCTGGGGCTGAGCGTGTGCATCGAGCGCAGGTAGGTGCGGACCGATTCATCGAGGGCAACGCGGCCCTCCTCCACCAGCTCGAGGATGGTCGCCGCCACGAAGGTCTTCGTCACCGAGCCGATCACCAGCGCGCTGTCCGGCGTGAGCTCCGTCCGCCCATCGCGATCGCGGCCGGAGCTGCCACCCCACACCAGCGTGCCGTCACGCACGACGGCGAAGGTCACCCCGTACGCGCTGCCGAGCTCGCGGGCGGCATCGAGGGCGGCGGCGTAGCGCGGCGCATCGGCCAGGCCGACCGAGGAGGGCTGGAGCGCACCGGCCGAGCGCCGATCGGCGACCTGCTGCGGAACGACGCGCGGGACGAGCGGAAGGGTGACCTCGTCGATCGGTCGGAGCCGCACGTCCGGCTCGACCGCCTGGAGCGGGGCGAGCGTCAGCTCCGGCGAGAGGAGCACCAGGAACGAGAGGAGCAACGCCGTCATCGGGACGCGCGGCAGCCGGCCGGTCCGCATCTCCCGCGGCCGCCGGCGAGGAATCGCTCGGGCCTGACGAATCGGGCGCTTCGTGCCGCACATCATGGACGATCACTCACCCTCAGCTCAAGCGACGTTCGTACTCTGGCGGCCTTGCTCCAGGATCCGATATTTGTTAACATTGCTAACTAGTGCGATGACGATCTCCCAGCTGCCGCGGCGGATAAGCCGAGCCGTGCCGACCTTGCGAGCCACGCGCCGCCCCGGTGGGGCGGCGTCGCTGCCCCGTGCCGGCGGCGGTGGGTTCCGACGAGGCTTCGTGGCGATGCGCCACCCGAACTACCGGCGCTACTGGTTCGGCCAGATCGGGAGCCTGGTCGGGACGTGGATGCAGTCGGTGGCGCTGCCCTGGCTCGTCCTCGAGCTGGGTGGCTCGCCGCTGGAGCTGGGCCTGGTCATGGCCTTCCTCTTCGGCCCGTCCATGCTCATCGCCCCACTCGGCGGCGTCCTCGCCGATCGCGTCGACAAGCGACGCACGCTGCTGGCCGTCAACGCCGTGGCCATGGTCCAGGCGAGCGCCCTGTTCGTCCTGGCCCTGACCGGTGCCGTCGAGATCTGGCATGTCTACGCGCTGGCGCTGCTGGCCGGGACGGCGAGCGCCATCGAGATGCCCGTGCGCCAGGCGTTCGTCGCAGACCTCGTGCCGCGCGAGGACCTCGTCAACGCCATCGCCCTGAGCTCGACGTCGTTCAACCTGTCGCGCGTCATCGGTCCGGCCATTGCGGGCGCCACGATCGCCGCGTTCGGCGTGTGGGCCAACTTCGGCATCAACGCGATCAGCTATCTCTCCGTGCTGATCGGCCTCTTCCGCATCGACCCGCGACTGCTCAACGCGACCGAGCGCCCCGAACGTCATCCGTCGATTCGCGCCAGCCTGGGCGAGGGGCTGCGGTATGCGCGCGCCACCGGTACCGTCCTCTGGCCGCTGGTGCTGCTCGGCGGTACCGCGGCGCTGGCCATGAACTTCCAGACCCTGCTGCCGCTCTACACGCGCAACGAGCTCGGGATGGACTCCGGCGGCTACGGCGCAATCTACGCCGCGATGGGCCTTGGCTCCCTCATCGGCTCCCTGGCACTTGCCTTCGCGACCAGCCAGCGACCGCTGGTGCGCCTGATCGTCGGCGGCGGCGCCGCGTTCCTGGTGCTCGCCTTCACCCTTGGCCTGGTGCGGGATCCGCTGCTGGCCTTCCCGTTGGTCGTCGGTGTCGGGCTGTCATCGATGCTGATGGTCAACACCATCAACGTGACGATCCAGAACTCGGTGCCCGATGCGCTGCGCGGCCGAGTCATGAGCCTGTACGTCACCGTGTTCGCCGGAACGGCGCCCATCGGCGGCCTGTTCGCCGGAGCCGTGGCCCAGGCGTTCGGAGCCGCATTCGCGCTCAGCCTGGGCGCCGCGCTGGCGAGCGTGGTGCTGATCGTGGTCGCCTGGCGGCTGCGCTCGGTGCGCATGCCACGGCTCGAGCAGGCCGACGCCGATCCCACCCGCGATTCGCCGCGCGGCCCGACGCGACCCGAGGCGCCAGCGGCGGCGGCATGACGCCTGCATCGCGGGTGGTTAGCATGGTCAACCTCTCCTAGGTCTGGCGCCATGACCGACACGCCGCCCGGCACGCGCAGCGACCAGCCGCGCTCCGTCCCGTCTTCCGGACTGAAGCGCGGCTTCGAAGCGCTCGGCATCCGGAACTATCGGCTGTACTGGTGGGGTCAGGTCCTGTCCCTCATCGGCACCTGGATGCAGCAGGTGTCGCTGCCGTGGCTCGTGCTCGCGCTCGGCGGCTCGCCGATCCAGCTCGGCATCGTGGCCGTGCTCGAATTCGGGCCGGCCGGCGTGCTGGCGCCGTTCGGTGGCGTCTTCGCGGATCGCATCGACAAGCGGCGCGCGCTGATGATGACCCAGGCTGCGGCGGCCGCGCAGTCGCTGGTGCTCGTGCTCCTGACGTTTACCGGCACGATCAGCATCCCGCTGGTCATGGTCATGGCCTTCGCCCTCGGCCTCGTCAACGCGATCGACATGCCCGTCCGTCAGTCCCTCGCGCCGGACCTCGTGCCGCGCAACATCCTGGCCAATGCCATCGCGCTGAACTCGATGGCCTTCAACACCGCCCGCGTCGTCGGTCCGGCGCTGGCCGGCGTCATCATCGCCACCGCCACGCAGATCACCGGCTCGGTCCTGACCGGCATCGGCGTCAACCTCAGCATCAACGTCATCAGCTACGCGGCCGTCCTCACCGGCCTCTTCCTGATGGATCCGCGTCGGATTCGGCGCCACGAACAACCGGAGCACCATCCGCCGGTCGTCGAGTCGCTGAAGGAGGGCTTCCACTACGCGGTGCGCACACCGCTCGTGCTGTGGTGCCTCGTGCTGCTCGGCGGCATCGCCGCATTCGGATTCAACTTCCAGATCCTGCTGCCGCTGTTCGCGCAGAACGTGCTCGGCCTGGGTGCGGACGGCTATGGAGCCCTGTACGCCGTCATGGGCGCGGGCTCGCTGGCCGGCGCCTTCACCCTCGCCTACATGCGCCAGCGGCGCGCGATCTTCCTGATGCTCGGCGGTGGCGCCGTCTTCGCCGTGCTGCTGGTGGCGATCGCGCTGTCGCGCAGCGTGTGGGTGGCCGCCCCCTTCGTGCTCCTGGCGGGGTACTCCAGCATGCTCATGATCAACACCATCAACGCGACGGTCCAGGCCAACGTGACCGATGCGCTCCGCGGGCGCGTCATGAGCTTCTACGTGACCGTCTTCGCCGGATCGGCACCGCTCGGCTCGCTGTTCGCCGGCGCGGTGGCCGAGCTGTGGGGCACGCCGATCGCCTTCCTGGCCGGTGCGGTCCTCTCGGCTGCCACCGTGATTGTGGTCGCGCTCGGCCTGCGCGGCGCCGCATCGCGGGGATCGCTGGGCGTGACGCGCCTCGATACCGCCACGTCGGGGTCGCGCGCCTGATGCGGGTGCCCCTGGGACGAGGGTTCGCCGCGCTGGCCATCCGCAACTACCGCCTGTACTGGACCGGCCAGATCATCAGCCGGGTCGGGACCTGGATGCAGCAGGTCTCGCTGCCATGGCTGGTGCTCGCGCTCGGCGGCTCGCCCATCCAGCTCGGCGTCGTCGCGGCGCTCGAGTTCGTCCCGTCCCTGGTCCTCGCTCCATTCGGCGGGGTGTATGCCGACCGACTCGACAAGCGGCGCGCGATCCTGGTCACCCAGGCGCTCGCGTCGGTCCAGGTCGTGGTCCTCTTCGTCCTGACCGTCACCGGCGCGATCACCATCCCGCTCATCATGGTGCTCGCGTTCGCACTCGGCCTCGTCAACGCCATCGACATGCCGCTGCGCCAATCGCTCGCCGCCGAGCTGGTGCCGCGCAATGTGCTGACCAACGCCATCGCCCTCAACTCGATGGCCTTCAATGGCGCGCGCGTGGTCGGGCCGGCCGTGGCGGGGGTGACGATCGCCATCGGCACCTCCATGTTCGGAACGGCCACCGCCGGCGTCGCGTTCAACCTGGCCATCAACGCAATCAGCTACTCGGCCGTCATCGTCAGCCTGTGGCGCATGGATCCGTCGGAGATCCGCCGGCCGATCCTCCCCGAGCAGCCCCTGCGCGTGCTCGACTCGCTGCGCGAGGGCGTCGGCTACGCGGTCCGGACGCCGATCGTCCTGTGGTCGCTCGTCCTTTTGGGCCTGATCGCGACCTTCGGCTTCAACTTCCGCATCCTGCTCCCGCTGTTCACCCAGGGGGTGCTCCACCTGGACGCCGATGCGTACGGTGCCCTGTACGCCTCGATGGGCCTCGGCTCGCTGGCCGGCGCGATCACGCTGGCCTATATGAGCCAGCGACGGGCGATCATGCTGATGGTGGGCGGCGGGCTCGCCTTCGGCCTGTTCGAGCTGGCGCTGTCGTTCAGTCGCAGCGCATTGCTGTCGGTTCCGCTGCTCATCGGCGTTGGCTTCTTCTCGATGCTGATGATCAACACCATCAATGCGACCGTCCAGGCCAACGTGCCCGATGAGCTGCGCGGGCGGGTCATGGCGCTGTACGTCACCGTCTTCGCCGGCAGCTCGCCCATCGGCGGCATCTTCGCCGGCGTGCTCGCGGAGACCGTCGACGTACCATTCACCTTCCTGGCCGGAGCGGCGATCTCGATCGCGGCCGCCCTGCTGGCGTGGTGGCAGTTCCGCGCGGCACGCCACGCCGGCAGCCTGGGCAGGACCCGGATCGGGGTGGGGGATCGGTACGAGGAACGGCCGGCGGAGCCGTCGTTGAGCCGGTGAGCCCGAGTTCAGCGGGAGCGCTTGCCTCGCTCGTTGTGGCTGGGCAGGAGGACCTGGAGCTCCTCGAGCGCGGCCCCGACGCCGGCACGTCGCTCCTCGGGGATCGGCGCGAGCAGGTCGTGGGCGGCCTCGAGCAGGTCGCGTCGCATGGCTCGCGCGCGACGCCGGCCGGTGGGCGTCAGGGCCAGCAGCACGGCGCGGCGATCCTTCGGATCCGTCTTGCGCTCGACCAGTCCTGTGTCGGCCAGCGTCGACGCCAGTCGCGTGACGACCGGTGCGGTGACCATCAGCCGTCGCGCGACCTCGGCCTGCGGCTGCGGACCCATGGTGTCGATCATGCGCAGCACGTTGTACTGCTGGTAGGTCAGCTCGCTCCAGGCGCGGCGACGCCGGGCATGGGCGACCAGGTGGCGCATCACCGGCGCGACCGTTGCGATCAGGCTGGCCTCGAGGGTCGGCGTCTCCTCGGAGGCGGCCTTCGATGCCGATCGCGGGCCGGGGGCGCGTGAGGTGGCCATTCGTGACGATCGTAGCAGTCCACTCCGCCCAGGGCTCACGCTCGGCCTGGTGTCGGTCGCGCATGCCGCGATCCACGCCCAGTCGGCGCTGCTGCCGCTGGTCTACGCCATCGTCATCGTCGAGTTCGGGCTGTCGGAGCGCGACATCGGCGTGTTCATCGCCATCACCACGTTCGTGGGCGGCACGATGCAGCTGGCCTACGGATTTCTCACTCGCTACGTCGCGCGCCCCGTCCTCCTCGCCGGCGGGCAGATCGTCTTCGGTGCTGGCCTGCTCATCGGCGGCCTGTCGCAGTCCATCGGCCAGTTGCTGGGTGCCATCAGCGTGGCGCGCATCGGCTCCAGCCCGCAGCATCCGGTGGGCAACGCGCTGCTGTCCGACATCTACCCCGCCGAGCGGCGTGGCTTCGCGATCAGCGCGCATATCAGCGGCGGCAACGTCGGGACGATCCTGGTGCCCTTCGTCGGCGGCGCGATGCTTGCCGGGCTCGGATGGCGGGCGACGCTCGCGCTGTTCGGGATCCCGGCGCTGATCATCGGCGTGCTGATCGCCCTCTTCGTCCGGGAGCGGCACGCCGACTACCGGGTCAGGGCGCGCGCGTCCGGCTCGGTC
The DNA here is from genome assembly GCA_036380955.1 of Candidatus Limnocylindria bacterium. Classification (GTDB taxonomy): domain Bacteria; phylum Chloroflexota; class Limnocylindria; order QHBO01; family QHBO01; genus JACDBZ01. Next base: position 15,578 of record DASVDT010000038.1, read on the forward strand.
TGGGAGCACCTGCGCGACGTCCTCGGCCGCGGCGACCTGCGCCTCATCCTGGCCGCCTCGCTGGTGGCCGCCGGCGGGCGCGGGCTCGATATCGTCGCGCCGTTCATGGTGCTCTACCTCTCGGGGCCGCTCGGCTTCGACCGCGGCACGGTCAACCTGCTCTACGCGCTGCTGCTCGTCGGCGCGGTGATCGGGCCGATCCTGGCCGGCGTCCTCTCCGACCGATTCGGCCGCCGCCCCGTCCTCATCGCGTACTACCTGCTGTCCGCGCTCGGGATCGTCTCCTTCGTCGCCGTGGGCGCCAACCTCCTTCTGCTGGTGCCCTTGCTGCTGCCATTCGGGACCGCCGTCTTCAGCGAGTCGCCGGTGCTCCAGGCGTACCTCGCCGATCGCGCCACCGGACCGATGCGTGACGTCGCCTTCGCCGTGTACTTCACCTTCGCGTTTGGCATCGGCGCCTTCTGGGCCTTCATCATCGGCTCGGTGGTCTCAGGCTTCGGCTATCCGGTCGCGTTTGGCGTCATGGCCGGCTCATATCTGGCCGCAGCGCTCCTGCTCGTGCTGGTGCGGGAGCGGCTGCCGTCGATCGAGACCGCCTGACCATCGAGTCAGCAAACGGGCACGCCGTCGCAGATCTCGTCGATCCTGTCGTCCAGCGCCTGGATCCGCTCCAGGATCTCGTCGAGGCGGTCGGCCACCGTGCCGTCCGCCGTGTTGCCGCCGCTTCCACCGGGCGTCTCGTCGAAGCCGCCATCCGCGCCGGTGGCGATGAGCCAGTCGCGGATTCCGGACTCGAGCTCGTCCAGCCGCGCCACGAGGTCCTCCTCGCTGACGCCCTCATCGCGCGTCTCGACCGTGCCGCGCAGCGTCTCGAGCTCGGCGCGCGTCGCGTCGAGGTCGCTGCGCAGGCCGATGCTCTGGAACAGGACGAGCACGAGCACGACGACCGTCGCCAGGCCGAGAACCACGAGGATCGGACCGATGGGGGAGCGCATGGCGGCAGCTCAAGCAAGTGGCGCGCCGAGCGAAGCGCGGCAGCGTGCGCCGATATCGGTGTGCGCCGATAACGGTGTGCGCCGATATCGGTGTGCGCCGATATATCGGGCACCCGTGCACGTGGACGCCTGCTCTCGTGCAGAGGTGCCTCATCTGTAGGGCAGGCGTGCACGAGACGGAGCGTTCGTGTGCAGCGCTGCCCGATATATCGCAAGCGCGACGCTATCCCGCCGTGAAGGCACCGATGAGCACGGCCACGCCCGCGATGGCGAAGAGGACGGCGGAGCCGATGCGCATCATGCGCGGCGAGAGGCGATGCCCGACCTGCCGGCCGACGACCACGGCCACGAGGTTGGCCGCGATCTCTCCGGCCGTCGAGCCGATCCACGTCGGGAGCGCGCCCTGGCTGGCGGCGAGGGCGAAGGTGGCGAGCATGGTCTTGTCGCCGAGCTCGCCCACCACGAACGTGCCGGCCACTGTCAGCACGAGCCCGGCGCCCGCCAGTCGTCGGCCGCTGGCTCCGGCGCCGTGGGCCGCGTGCTTGTCCTCCTCGTCGTCCCCACGGAGCGTCCACGCCGCGACCGCCAGGAAGGCGATCCCCGACACGACGGCCACGAGCGTCTGCGGCAAGGCCGCGCCCACCACGGCCCCGACCGCCACGCTGATGCCCTGGATCATGGCCGCGGCGAGGACCAGGCCCAGCACCACCGGGCGGGCGGCGTAGCGCGTTGCGAAGGCGAGGATCAGCAGCTGGCTCTTGTCACCGAACTCGGCGATGAAGATGGCGCCGAAGGCAAGCGCTGCCGCGCCGAGGAAGGGGAGCATCCGGACCGATTATGGGTGCTGCCGACCGCGAGCCGACCGAGCCAGGCGGCAAGTGGAGATTTCCTCCGGTCTAGAATCGGCCGATGACGACCGAAGAGCACATCGAATCGACGATCGAGAACCTCCTGCGCGAGGATCGAACCTTCCCCCCACCGCAGGAGTTCGTCAGCAATGCGCTCCTGAGCGATCCGTCCATCTACGAGCGCACGGACACCGAGGAGGGCTTCCGCGCCTTCTGGACCGAGGAGGGCAACCGGCTCGACTGGATGGAGCCGTGGAGCGACCTCTACACGTGGGACGCGCCGTACGCGAAGTGGTTCATCGGCGGCAAGCTCAACGTCAGCGTCAACTGCCTCGATCGCCATGTCGCCAACGGGCTGGGCGATCGCGTCGCCTACTACTGGGAGGGTGAGCCGGGCGACACGCGCACGATCACCTACCGGCAGCTGCTCGACGAGGTCTGCCAGTTCACCAACGCGCTCCGCGGCCTGGGCGTGAAGAAGGGCGACCGCGTGGCGATCTACATGCCCATGATCCCCGAGCTTCCGGTCGCCATGCTCGCCTGTACCCGCATCGGTGCCGTGCACTCGGTCGTCTTCGGCGGCTTCAGCGCCGATGCGCTGGCCGACCGCATCGACGACGCCGACTGCACCGTCGTCATCACCGCCGACGGCGGCTATCGCAAGGGCGCGGCGGTGGCCCTCAAGAAGGCGGCCGACGAGGCGATCGGTCGGACCTCATCGGTCGAGCATTGCGTGGTCGTGAAGCGCACCGGCGTTGACGTCGCCTGGGACGAGGGTCGCGACCACTGGTATCACGAGCTGATCGAGGGCCAGCCGACGAGCGCCGACCCGGAGCCGATGGACTCGGAGGACCTCCTGTACCTGCTGTACACGAGCGGCACCACGGCCAAGCCGAAGGGGATCATGCACACCACCGGCGGCTACCTCGCCGGCGTGGCGACGACGCATCGGTACATCTTCGACATCCATCCGGAGACCGACGTCTACTGGTGCATGGCCGACATCGGCTGGGTGACCGGCCACTCGTACATCGTTTACGGGCCGCTGACGAACGCGACGACCGGGATCATCTACGAGGGCGCCATCGACTTCCCCGACAGGAACCGATGGGCGCAGCTCGCGGCAAAGTACCGCGCCACCATCCTCTACACCGCGCCGACGGCCATCCGCGCACTGATGAAGTACGGCCACGAGCAGTTCGCCGATGACGACCTCAGCTCGCTCCGCCTGTTGGGCAGCGTCGGTGAGCCGATCAACCCGGAGGCGTGGGCCTGGTACTGGGAGTACATCGGCGGCGAGCGCTGCCCGGTGGTCGACACCTGGTGGCAGACGGAGACCGGCATGATCATGATCACGCCGCTGCCCGGGATCACCACCACCAAGCCGGGCTCGGCGACCTTCCCGTTCCCCGGGGTTCGTGCCGACGTCGTCGACGAGGGCGGTCGCTCCGTGCCATTGGGCGGCGGTGGCTATCTGACCCTCGAGCGGCCCTGGCCGGCGATGCTGCGTGGCATCTACGGCGATCCGGAGCGCTACGAGGCCACCTACTGGTCGCGCTATCCGGGACGCTACTTCCCCGGCGACGGCTGCAAGCGCGACGAGGACGGCTACTACTGGCTGCTCGGCCGCGTCGATGACGTCATGAACGTCTCGGGCCACCGCATCTCGACCACCGAGGTCGAGTCGGCGCTCGTCTCGCACCCGTCCGTGGCCGAGGCCGCGGTCGTCGGCCGCTCCGATCCGCTCACCGGCCAGGCGATCTTCAGCTACGTCATCCTGCGCTCCGGCAATGAGCCGTCGGAGTCCCTCGGCAACGAGCTGCGTGAGCACGTGGCGACGATGATCGGCAAGTTCGCGCGGCCGAAGCAGATCCTCTTCACGCCCGACCTGCCCAAGACCCGCTCCGGCAAGATCATGCGCCGGCTGCTGCGCGACATCGCCGAGCGGCGCGACCTCGGCGACGTGACCACCCTCGCGGATGCCGGCGTGGTGAACACCATTCGCGAGCAGTCCGGCACCGGCGAGGAGTGACCCAGCCCGCGTCTAGGGAAGATGCCCTATGTACGCGGCCTTCACCGAGGAGTAGCGTCACCACAACCGATACGTGTGGGGAGTCTGGTCCGATGTCCGCCCGAGCCCGGCGCCTTGGTTTCTCCGCCTTCCTCTCCCTGAGCCTCCTCGTCGGAGCTGCGCCGGCCACTGCTGCGGCAGCAAGTGCGCCGATGCCGACCTCCATCGCCGCGGTCGGCGACTCGATCACCCAGGCCGCCAGCTCGGCCGGTTCCCTCGGAGCCGACGCGCCGCAGAACTCGTGGTCCACCGGTACGAGCGCGAGCGTCAACAGCCACTACCTGCGCCTCCTGGGCCTGGGCGCCGACATCAGCGGGCGAGCCTACAACCGCTCGGTCAGTGGCGCGAAGATGGTCAACCTCGACGCCCAGATGCTGGCCCTCGACTCGATCAATCCCGACTACCTCACCGTGCTCATCGGCGGCAACGACCTCTGCACCGATACGGTCGGCGGCATGACGAGCGTCACCGCCTTCCATGACCAGTTCCAGCAGGCCATGACGACGTTGACGAGCGTGTCGCCGAACACGCATGTCTACGTCGTGAGCATCCCGAACGTCTACCAGCTGTGGCAGTTGTTCAAGGGCAACTTCTGGGCGCGCTTCATCTGGTCGGCCGCCGGCATCTGCCAGTCACTGCTCGCCAACCCGACGTCGACGCAGAGTGCGGACGTCCAGCGTCGCGAGACGGTGCGGCAGCGGAACATCGCGTTCAACGCGCAGCTCGCCGATGTGTGTGCGCAGTTCGATTCGTGCCTCTTCGACAACGACGCGGTGTTCAACACGCCGTTCACGACGGGCGACGTCTCGGGCGACTACTTCCATCCATCGGTCGCGGGCCAGGCGAAGCTCGCATCGGTGACATGGAATGCCGGCTTCACCTGGACGAGCAGCCCGCCGCCTCCGGTCAATGACCCGCCGGTCGCCGGCTTCAGCGCGACATGTGCCGAGCTGACCTGTTCGTTCGTCAACGCATCGAGCGCGGATGCGACGTCCTTCAGCTGGACCTTCGGCGACGGCGGGACGGCGACGACGCCGAACGCGTCGCACACCTACGCGTCCGGCGGGACCTACGCGGTCACGTTGACCGTGACCGATCCCGAGGGGCTCTCCGACGCCGACTCGCAGTCGTTGGTCGTGGCGTCGGCTCCGCCTGCGTCCACCACCATGTCCATCGAGTCCTTCACCGCGACTGGCCAGTCCACCGGCAAGAACACCTGGTCCGCGACGGCCACGGCGGCCATCACCGACTCGAACGGACGCCCGGTGGACGGCGCCACCGTATCGGTGACCTGGAGCGCCGGCTCCGGCAACTGCACGACGAACGCGAGTGGCAGCTGCTCGCTGTCGACCGGCAACTTCAACGTCCGCAAGGTCACGTCGGTCGTGCTGACCGTCACCGGCGTCTCCAGGGCGGGCGTCGAGTGGGACGGGGTTGGGGCGCAAGCGACCGCCAGCCTGCCGTAGCACAGGAAGATGCCGGGGCCGCCCGTGGGGCCCCGGCATCTTGGGCGTCAGGCGGGTTTACAGGCCAGGAGGCATGACCCTCTGGTCGGTCTGGTAGCCCTCGCCACCCTGTGCCTTTCGCTGCGCCTCCCAATCGGCGGCAGACTGGCGAACGGCGTCACTGATGACTCCGATCCCGGCCTGCTGCTCGCGCTCGAGCTGCCAGGCGCGGCCGGACTCGACGGCGGCACGGTCGATGGTCGGTGCGGCCTGGGCGCCGCTTCCGATGCTCGGAATCGTCGGGACGCCATTGGCGGCGATCGCCAGGGCGAGCGCGGCGGCCATCACCAGGGCTGCGAAGGCGGCGGGCAGGAACGCGTTCGTCGTCCCGGCGTGCGTCCCCTGTACGTGTGTCATTTCGATGTCCCCTTTCAGTGCTCGGATAGGCCGTCGCGGCGGCCCGGATGTGGGGCACATCGTGCGCTGCCGTTGGTCGAGGCCCGATCAGGCAGCCGATACGGACGTGGTGAACCTCACGACGGTTGGGGTGTCGGCGGCTCCCGTTAGAATCGACGCATGGCGGACATCAACCGGCTCGCCGCCGAGCCGACCGAGGCGGCCGCCGAGTACCTCATGACCATTCGCTACATGCATGGCGAGGGTCAGCCGGTCATCGCCGCACGACTGGCTGAACGGCTGGGCGTGAGCCCGGCAACCGTCAGCGAGATGGTGACCCGGCTCGTCCGCGAGGGCCTCGTCAGCGTCGACAACGAAAGCCGCCAGCTGAACCTGACCGATCGCGGGCGCGACGTGGCCGAGAGAACCTTCCGCCGCCACGCGCTGGCCGAGTGGCTGCTGACCGAGGTCATCGGCCTTGGGTGGGCCGAGGCCGACGACGAGGCGCACCATCTTCAGCACGCCCTCAGCGATCGGGTGACCGACCAGATCGACGAGCTCCTCGGGCGCCCGCCGACCTGCCCGCACGGCAACCCGATTCCGCGGAACGGCCGCACGCCCGAGCGTCCCGCGGGCATCGCCCTGTCCGAGGCGACCGCCGGTGGCGAGGTGACGATCCTGCGCGTGACCGAGGAGGCGGAGGAGGACGCTCGCCTGCTGACCTTCCTCGAGGAGAACGGCGTGCGACCGGGCAACGCATTCGACGTCGCCGATGTCGGCGAGCACATCGGCACCATGACCCTGCGCCGGATCGACGGAGGAGCCGATGACGGTCGCGAGGTCACCCTGGGCCTGGTGGCGGCCGCCAAGCTGCGCGTGCTGGCCGGGCGCGCCGATCCCTCCCTGTTCCACCGCGTTCCGGAACGCGCCCGCCTCGCCGCGACCTCGTGAGCCGGTCTGCTACGATCGGGCGACATGGTTCGTGATCGAGGTCGACGCGGCATCATCGCCGCCATCGCGACCGTCCTCTGGCTCGGCTACATGATGATCGGCCTGCCCGTCATCAATGCCACCATGCCGACGGTCGGTGGCCAGGGGCCCGAGGGGACTGCCGCATTCATCGGCCTCGTGACCGGTGTCGTGACGGTTGGCCTCATCATGTGGGCCGCCTCTGACTGATCGCGTGGGTGGCCGCCTCCAACGCTGCCGTCGCCGGGTTGCGCGGCCGCCGCGGGGCATCTTCGCCCCACCGGAACGACAGCGACTCACTGGCCGAATTGCCACCCCACGAGAGCTTCGGCCAGGCTCGGGGCCGTCCTGCCTGGCCAGCCGTGCCGCCCCACGAGAAATCAGCCAATGATTGGCGGTTGTTCCCGCCCCATGGCAATGGGGTAGCAGGACCTGGCGCCGATCAGGACCCGTGGCGGCCTTGTTCGCGCCTCTTGGGTATGATTCCCGCCGTGAGCCGTATACCCGCGGGGGCCCGCGCATGAGCGGACCTTGGGATCGGCCGTCATCCCCAGGCCCGGAGGATCGCGACTGGCCTGCCGAGGACTTCGAGTCGTCATCTCCCGCGCAACCGTCGAACGAACCCTGGTCGGCGGATGATCCGTGGGGCGAGGCCCCGCGCGACGACTCGTCGGCCTGGGATGCCTGGCCGCCGCCCGCCCCGACCGCCGACGAGTACGTCATCGAGGAGCCCGCGCCGCCCGCCAGCGATCCCTGGGCGGAGTCGTGGGCCGATGACGTTCCCGGCATCCCCAGCGCCGGTGCTGCCCCGCCTGACGAGCCGGCGCCCGTCGCGGATCTTGGTGCACCGCGATTCGATGAGTCATCGCCTCGCCCGCACGTCGAGCCGTGGGCACCGGACACCGACCCCTGGGCAACCAGCGATGCGGAGCCGTGGCAACCCGCGGAGCCATGGCGACCCGCCGAGCCGTGGCGTGAGGAGGAGCCGGCCGCGGTCGAGGAGCGGCCCTTCGAGCCCTCCGCGCCGATCGAGCCGCCGCCGCCGCTCGCTGATGAGGCGGCACCGGCGATGGTCGAGCCGGAACTCGAGGCCGAGCCCCAGCCTGAGCAGGAGACGCAGCCTGAGCAGGAGACGCAGCCTGAGCTCAGGACCCAGCCGGAGGCCGAGCCCGAGCCCGAGCGCGAGCCGATGGCCACCGTCGCGCCGCCCATCGACCGGCCAGAACCGCAGACGACCGCGGACTTCTATCGGTCGATCTTTCCCGAACCGGAGCCAGCGGCACTCGACGACGAGCCGCCCGCAGCCGATGCGGCCGTCGCGGAGACGCCCATCGAGCCGATCTGGGAGCCGGACCTCTGGCCGCCCGAGCCTGATGCCATCTCGGCCACCATCCAAGTACCCGCCGGACCGGGCGAGCGCACCGCCGAGCCGGAGCCCGAGCCCGAGCCGGAACCGGAGCCCGAGCCGGAGCCGGAGCCCGAGCCCGAGCCTGAACCGGAGCCGGAAGCTGCACCCGATTCATCCACGCCTCCCGTCACCGCGGCGCTCGACGACTGGCAGCCGGAGCCGTGGCAGCACCAGGGCGAGTCCACGCAGGTCCTGCCCACCTCGTGGACGCCGCACGCGCCCGAGCCGTCAGCCGATCGCGACAGCCTGGAGGCGCAGATCGGCCGTATTCGCACATCGCTGGGTACCGGCGACGACATCGGCGCGCAGGACGAGCTGGCCGAACGCCCGAGCACCGCGGAGCAGGCGGTGCCGTGGCTCATCGGCGTCATCCTGCTGCTGGCCGGCATGGTGATCGTTCTGCTCGCGCTCATCTTCGCGGGGGACGGGTCGCTGGGCGGCGCCGGGTCGCAGGCATCGCCGACGCCGGCGGGCTTCGTTCCCGTGGCCTCCAGCGAGGATGCGACGCCGTCGCCATCGGCCAGCGCGAGCATGACCCCGGTTCTGAGCGCGCCACCGACCGCGTCGAGCTCACCGGCGCCGCAGTACGGCGCGCTCGAGATGATCTACCAGGGCAGGAGTGCCGCTCTGGCGCCGATCTACCTTCTTCATCGCGACTTCACGATCGACGAGGAGCCGGAGACCCTGGCGCAGGATCCGAACCTCGACGTGCGCGGCTTCGCGTGGGCGCCCGACGGCACCGTCGGCGCGGGACTGTACGCCGATCTGCTCATCTCGATCGAGCCGGGCAAGGAGAAGCGCAACCTGGGCGACGGGATCGTCAGCGTCACGTTCGGCGACGACGCGAGCACGCTGTACGCCGTGCGCATCACGGAGGACGGCGCCAACGAGGTCGCCACGCTGTTGCAGATCGACTACGCCACGGGCGAGCAGACGGAGATCGTCCCGATCCACTATCCGCGTCCGGAGATCGCCGAGGAGAGCGCGCCGGAGGAGGCGCAGTTCGCCGACGACGGCGGGACCGTGCGCTTGTTCTGGATGAACAGCAACACGCTCCGGCTGTGGTCGCTCGGCGCCGGGTCGTGGCAGGTCGATCCGGCGACGGGTGACGTCACCGACATGAACGACGCGTTGCCGGTCCTGTGGTCGCCGGGCGCGGTCCGGCGCGTGACGCTGGCCTTCGAGGACGGCGTGACCACCCTGCAGCTGCATGACGGCGACGACGAGACTCCATCGGCGACGACGACGGTCGACGGGTACGTGAGCCACGTTCGCTGGTCGCCCGACGGCGAGATCGTGTCGTTCACCGTTGGGACGGCGTCCGGCAGCGGGGTCCTCCAGGACCTGTATGCCTGGTACCTCGGAGACGGTGAGGCGCCGATGCGCCTGACCAACACCGGAGCGGCATTCGGTGCCGAGTGGCGTGGCTCCGTGCCGCGCTGGGAGGACGACTGAGCGTGCCCACCATCGTGAACCCGATCGGCGTCGAGCTCGACGAGACCGCCCGCCGCATGCGCATCCGGTGGGACGACGGCCACCTCGGCGAGTGGTCATGGCTGTCGCTGCGCCGCGCATGCCCGTGCGCGCTCTGCGCGGGCGAGGGCAACCTTCCCGGCGTCGTCAGCCTGGACACCGCCTTCAACGAGCGCGAGACCCACATGAACGAGGTTCGCTGGATCGGCCGATACGCACTGGCGCCGATCTGGGCCGACGGCCACGACACCGGCCTGTTCACCTACTCCAAGCTGCGCGACATGTGCGAGTGCGCAGAGCACGCGACGCCGGACCGATGAACCTCGAGGGCGGATTCACGCTCGCCCTTGGTGGCGGCGGCGCACGTGGCTACGCCCATATCGGCGTCGCACGGGCGCTCCGCGACCGTGGCCTGCAACCCGACCGCATGGTGGGGACGAGCATGGGGGCCATCATCGGTGCCGGCATGGCGGCCGGGCGAACCCCCGAGCAGATGGAGGCCGCCGCGCGTGGCATGTCGGTCTATCGGCTCGTCCGGCGGCGTGGTCGGATGGCATTGTTCGATCCGCGCCCGCTGCTCGAGTGGATGGCCGCGGACCTCGGCGACCCTCGGATCGAGGACCTGCCGACGCCGCTGGGGATCACGACCTTCGACCTCGTCACCGGCCGGCCACGGCTCATCACCTCCGGACGGCTGGTCGACGCGCTGGCGATGAGCATCGCCGTTCCCCTGTTCTTCCCGCCGTGCCGCGACGCCGATGGTGTCTGGTGTGACGCCGGCCCGTGGGAGGGCGTCCCGGTCAGCCTCGCCAGGACCTGGGCGCCGGCGGCGCCCGTCGTCGGCGTGCTCGCCGACATCCCGAAGCTCGGCATCTTCGCCACGCCCGTCAGCGCCGGGTTGCTGCGCGCCGTCTCGGCCCGGCTGGGCGCCGGCACGGCGGCGGATCGGCTGACCGCCCGGCGTTATCTCGCGCTGCTCGCCGCACGCTGGGCGGATCCTGTCGTGCACGAGCCGCCCGACGTGCTCATCGCGCCGCGGCTCGGCTGGCTCAGCGCGCTCCAATACAGCCGCGCCGTCGAGGCGGCGGCCATCGGCGAGCGCGATGCAGGTCTCGTGCTCGATGCGCACCTTGGTCGGGGACGCGCCAATGCCGCCTGAATCGGGCGGGGTCGTCTTCGTCCACGCCCATCCCGACGACGAATCGATGGCCACGGGCGGCACCATCGCCCGCCTGGTCGCCGAGGGCATCCGCGTCGACCTGGTCACCTGCACCGACGGCGCCGAGGGCGAGATTCACGATCCCTCGCTCGATCCGGACGAGGCTCGTCCGCGCCTGGCCTCCATTCGCGCCGATGAGCTCGCCTGCTCGGTCCAGGCGCTCGGCGGCGGGGCGATTCGCCACCACAAGCTCGAGTACCGCGACTCCGGGATGATGGGGACCGACGCCAACGAGCATCCCGACGCGTTCTGGAAGGCGGATCTGGAGGCTGCCGCAGGGCGCCTGATCCAGATCGTGCGCGAGGCGCGGCCCCGCGCGATCGTCAGCTACGACGAGAACGGCAACTACGGGCATCCCGACCACATCAACGCGGCGCGTATCGCGCGCGACGCCTACCAGGCATCCGTCGGCACGGATTGGGCCGTCGAGCGCTTCTACGAGATCGCGTTCCATCGGGAGTCATGGTTCTCGCTCATGCAGCGGATGCGCGAGCGCGGGATCGCGCTCCCCTGGGACTTCGACTCCGACGCTGGCCCGGCGCCGGAGGCCGATGCGCTCAACCCATCGAACGCCGCCGCGCTCGGGCAGGTCGATGATGCGATCGGCGAGGGGCGCGAGGAGGGCCTCGACTTCGGTACCCCGGACGCGGAGGTGACCACGCGCATCGACGTGTCGGGCTTCCTCGACGCCAAGCGGCGCAGCATGGACTGCCACAAGACCCAGCGCCAGGACCTCGGCTGGCTGCTCGATCTTCCCGCCGACCTCGCCGATGGCGCCATCAGCACCGAGTACTTCATCCTGCGCTGGCTCGGCGGCGCCGACGTCCCACGCTCCCTGCGGGAGGCTGCTCTCCTCCCGTCGCCGTAGCATCCTCCTCCGGGATCGGCCGCGCCGGGCAGCACCTTCCATCGAGTGTTCAAGACTCTTGAACACTGACGATAGCCGTTGCCGCTTACTGCCTGATTACCACGCGCTCACCGCGCCATTTGCCCCCTGATTGCCGGCCGAACTCCACCCAGCCGCGCCACCGGCGCCGCATCGGCGTACGATCGGCCGACCATGTCCACCCGAACCCTCACCCTCACCGACGAGCTCGTCGACTACGTCCAGCGCTGGGGCGTGAACGAGCACCCGGTTCTCGCCAAGCTCCGCGAGAAGACGGCGCCGATGCCCGAGCACAACATGCAGATCGGCCCCGACCAGGGTGCCTTCATGGCGCTCCTGGTCCGGCTCATCGGCGCGCGACGCATCATCGAGATCGGGACATTCACCGGCTACTCCTCCACGGCCATGGCACTCGCGCTGCCGCCGGACGGCCGCCTGCTGTGCTGCGACGTCAGCCGCGAATGGACCGATATCGCCCGCCAGGCATGGACCGATGCCGGCGTCGCCGACAAGGTCGAACTGCGCCTGGCACCCGCCACCGAGACGCTGCCGACGCTCGCGGATGACTCGTTCGACCTCGCCTTCATCGATGCGGACAAGACCGGCTACGACGCCTACTACGAAGGATGCCTGCGCGTCGTCCGCAGTGGCGGGCTGATCATCATCGACAACGTGCTCCAGGGTGGGCGCGTCGTCGCCCCGGAGGCCGACGATGAGAACGCACGCGCAATCCACGCCCTGAACCAGAAGATCGCCGCGGACGAGCGCGTCCACCACGTTCTGCTGCCGCTGGCTGACGGCCTCACCCTCGCACTGGTGCGCTGATCGCTTGACATCGGTGCTCTAATGGTCGGCGCATGCCGACCATTCAGCGAAAGCCGACCGCCAAAGGGATCGCAGGCGAGGACGACTTCACCGTCTCGACCTCCGAGCAGCTGCACGCCCTCGGCAACCCGACGCGGTGGCGGATCCTTGGCCGGCTCATCGACGGCCCCGCCAGCGTCCAGGAGCTGGCACGGGCGCTTGGCGCCGCGAAAGGGACGATCGGCCATCACGTCCACGTGCTCGAGAAGGCCGGCCTGATAAGGCTCGTGGAGCGCACCCGCGTCCGAGGCGTCGTGGAGAAGCGCTACGCGCGCGTTGCGCGCCAGTTCAGACTGCCGGAGGCCGACAGCGTACCGGCCGAATCGCGCCAGGAGATCGGCACCATGCCGCTGCGCCAGGCGATCGAGGAGGCACGGCCCGCGAGCGGCCAGGACGACCCGTCGATGTCGCTCGTGGTCCGCGCTCGAATGCCGGCCGATCGCGCGCGGCGGTTCGCGGCAATGATCGAGGTGCTCGCCGCCGAGTTCTCCGACGGCGCGCCGGGCAGCGGCGAGACCTACGGCCTGGTGGCCGGCATCTATCGGCCCAACTGGTCGGATCGGGAAGAGGAGCCACCCGAATGAGCCTCGAGCACGCCCCGGACGTCGAACCGTCCGTAGCCGAGCTGTCGGCAGCCGTGCCGCATCGGCCGAGCCTCTGGCGCCAGGGCGACTTCATGAAGCTCTGGACCGGCCAGACGATCAGCCAGTTCGGCGACGAGATCACCGGCCTGGCGCTCCCGCTCCTCGCCATCAACATCCTGGGCGCCGGTCCGGGGGAGATGGGCGTCCTCGGCGTGGTGCGCTTCCTGCCCTGGATCCTGTTCACGCTGCCGGCCGGAGTGTGGGTGGACCGGATGTGGCGACGGCCGATCCTCATCGGCGCCGATATCGCTCGGGCGCTCCTGCTGGCGACCCTGCCGCTCGGCTTCCTCATGGGCTGGTTGACGATCTGGCAGGTGTTCGTCGTGTCGTTCCTGGCCGGGACGCTCGAGGTCTTCTTCGACGTGGCCTACCAGTCGTACCTGCCCAGCGTCGTCGAGCGCGACGAGCTGGTCGAGGGCAACTCGAAGCTCGAGCTGTCACGCGCGGGAAGCTCGGTCCTGGGGCCGACGATCGCCGGCTTCCTGATCGAGGCCGTGCGTGCGCCCTTCGCCATCGTCTTCGACGCCCTCAGCTACCTCGGCGCCGCGCTGTTCGTCGGCATCATCGGCCGGCGCGAGGCCGGACCGACGCCCCACGACCCCGCCGACGGAAAGCGGCCGAGCATGTGGCAGGAGGCGCGGGCCGGCCTCGGCTACGTGGCCACCAACCCGTATCTGCGCAGCATCGCCGCATGCACCGGCACGCTGAACCTGTTTGGCAACATCGGCGGCGTGCTGCTCATCTTCTATGCGGCCGAGGAGCTGGATCTGAGTGCCGGTACGCTCGGGCTGATCTTCGCGCTCGGCAACATCGGCGTGCTCATCGGCGCGCTCGGCGGCGGCCGCATCGCCAAGGCGATCGGGATCGGCCCGACGATCATTGCCACCGCCGCGCTGTCGGGCCTGGGGCTGGTCTTCATCCCGCTCGCGCCGCGCGACGATCCGTTCTGGTTCTTCGTCATCGGCGGCGTCATCGGCGGCTTCACCGCCGTTGCGTACAACGTGAACCAGGTCGGCCTGCGGCAGGCCATCACGCCGGACCGTATGCTCGGGCGCATGAACGCGACCATGCGCCTCATCGTGTGGGGCACGATCCCGATCGGGGCGACCATCGGCGGCGTGCTCGGCACCACGATCGGCGTCCAGACCGCTCTCTGGGTGTCGGCCATCGGTGCCTTCTTCGGCTTCGTGCCCGTCCTGCTCTCGCCCGTTCGCAACCTGCGCGAGATCCCGGCACAGGCCGAATGACGCTGGAGGCGCCGATGCGCTGCTCGGCGCTGGCCGAGCAGCTTGGCGAGCCGATGATCGGCACGGTCGACCGGCGCGAACGCTGGCTCCTGCTGGAGGACCGATCCGCCTGGGGCAGCCACGCCGTGCGCGACCGGTTCGGGGCCGATGTGGAGGCGCGCGCCAAGGAGCTCGGCGTACGG
>DASVDT010000039.1:0-2461 GCA_036380955.1 Candidatus Limnocylindria bacterium
CTTCGAGATCAAGGCGCCGATCGGCATCTTCGACCTCGCCTTCGAGCTCAACGAGCGGCGCGTCGAGTACGCCTTCGTGAACGCCACCGTCTACGGCTGGCTGAGCAACGTCGGCTTCGCGGCCATCGCCTTCATCACGCCACGCCTCACCGGCAGCCGCCTGGCGATGGAGAAGATGCTGCTGCTGGCACTGCTGGCATGGAACGGCGCGCTCGCGCTCGGGATGGTGCTGCTCTACTTCCTCGACATCAACCCGCACTCGCCGCTGACTGCATTCCCGTGGTTCGTGGATGGCGGCCTGGCGACGGGCGCGCTCATCGTGGCCGGCTCGTTCGTGCTCACCGCGGCATCCTCGCTGCGCACCGGCTACGTCAGCCTCTGGTTCATCGGCGTCGCCATCCTGTCGCTGCTCGGACTGATGAGCCTCAATGCCGGCCTCGGCATCTTCGAGCAGTTCCTGAACCTCGACGAGCTGCCCACCGCGCTCGCATCGGCGTTCTTCGAGGTCGCGCTGCCGGCGATGTGGCTGCTGGGCATGGCGTTCGCGATCCTTTACTACGTCGTGCCGCGAACCGCCAACCAGCCACTCGCCTCCGGAGCGGCCGCGCTGCTTGCGTGGCTGACGTGGCTCGTCTTCGCTCCCGCCTCGGCGCTGGCAGCACTGGCCGACCCCAGCGTGCCGTTCATCGTCACCACCCTCGGCGGCACCGCCACCATCCTGCTGGTCGTGCCGGCCCTGCTGACCGTGGGGAACCTCGCCGCAACCATGTCCGGCCGATGGACGCTCCTGTTCGGCATCGGCGTGGCGGCATTCGCGGCCGTCTCACTGGTCTTCCTGATGGGCACCAGCCTGCTGGAGGCCATCGGCGCGCTGCGCGCCGTCGATGCGCGTGTCAGCGGCACCGACTGGGAGGACGGCGTCTTCATCTGGGCCATGTATGGCACCTTCACCCTGGCCGCATTCGCGCTGGCCGAGCACGCCATGCCGCGCATCCTGCGCCGCGCGTGGGGCGGTGGCTTCCTGTCCGGCGCGCAGCTGTGGCTGGCCTTCGGCGGCGGGACCATCGGCGGCCTGGCTCTGATGGGTGGCGGTCTCGCGCAGGCGGCGCTCATCGCGGGTGGCGCCACCCCGGACGCGCTGTCCGCCGAGCTGCTGATCTACCGCCTGATCGCATTCGCCGGATTCGGGCTCGTCGCACTGTCCGGGATCGCCATGCTGGTGAACATGTTCCTGATGTACACGACCGCCGAGCCCGCGCAGTACGTGGCTCCGGTGGGCTCGACCTCCGCCCCGGCAGCGGCGAGCCACTGACCGATGACGATCCACACTCCCATCGAGACCCGTGGCTCGGGCATCCCGGCCTGGGTTATCGGTCTCACCGTCTTCGTCCTGTTGGTCGGGGGCGTCTACCTCGCCTCCAACCTGGCGGGCGAGAACCCGGCCTTCGTGATTCCGGGCGCCAGCGCCCCAGCTCCCGAGGGCAGCGGCGCTGCCGATCCCGCCGTCGGCGAGCAGCTCATCGGCTCGGTCACACCGGCCTGCACCGCCTGCCACGGCGCTGACCTGTCGGGCAGCGGCAACTTCCCGAGCCTTCACGGCGTGAACGACGGCCCGGTCAGCCAGAACCTCCAGCAGCTCGCGACGGATCATCCCGACGACTGGATCCATCTCTGGATCGACGGCACGACCCCCGAGACCGAGGGCATCGACCGTGGCGGCATGCCGGCCTTCGGCGAGCAGCTCTCGCCCGACCAGATCGACTCGATCGTCGCCTACCTCAAGAGCCTCTAGCTCCCTCGTGGCCGATCCGGCCGCGCGACCTGAGCGCGCGGTTCCCGTTCTCATCGGCGCCGATGAGATGGCGCGCATCGACGAGGCCGCTCAGCGCCTGGGCATGACCGAGGACGCACTGATGGAGTCCGCCGGCGCCGCGGTGACCGATGTCGCCCTGGCCGAGCTGACGCGCCTCGCCGAGCGCGTTCGCGGTCCGGGCGGTCCGCTCGTACGCCCGCCGCTGGTGGTCGTCCTGTGCGGGCCGGGCAACAACGGCGGTGACGGCTTCGTCATCGCACGCCGGATGGCGACGGCCGGCCGCCAGGTCATGGCCGTTCTCGTCGCCGATGCCAGCCGCCTGTCCGGGGTTGCGGCGACGCACAACTGGAATGTCCTCCAGGCCATGGCATCGGCGCATTCGCTCGAGCTGTTCGTGGCGCCGAACCCGGAGATGCTGCTGCGTCTGCGCGAGCGGATCGCCGAGGCAACCATGCTCGTCGACGCACTGCTGGGCTCGGGCGCGTCGGGCCCCTTGCGCGAGCCGATCTCGACGGCGGTCGACCTGATCAACGCGACGCGCACGCACGCGCAGGCCGCGGGCCGGCCCTTCTCCGTGGTCGCGGTCGACACGCCGACGCGCGTGGATCTCACCGGCGGCTCGCGCTCGACGCCGGTGGTGCAGGCCGA
>DASVDT010000040.1:0-2045 GCA_036380955.1 Candidatus Limnocylindria bacterium
GCTCTCGTTGCGAAATCGCTCGGGCAAGCCGGCCCGCGGCCACCGGCCGGCCCTCGAGGACGGCCACTGCGAGCCTCGCGTGCAACCGGTGCAGATCCTCGTCGGTCGCGCAGTCATTCGCCGCTGCCACGAGCGCGGGCATGAGCCGGTCGCCGACGCGGCGATACAGGCTGACCGCCAGCTCCGCCTCATTCAGGCTCGCAGCGATAGCCGCGTGAAAGGAGAGGTCGGCCTCCACGAAGCGGTTCGCCCACCCGAATCGGCCGTGCTCCCGCTCTGCCGCAAGGAACGTGAGGTCGCGGATGCGGCGCGGAACGGCATGGGGCTCGGCTGTCGCGACGAAGGCGGCCACGGCGATCGGCGCTCGCTCGTCGATGCTCGCGCGCATCAACGCGAGCTCATGGACGCTCGCGTTCTGGCAGGCATGGTTGAGCATCGCGGCGCCGCTCGTGGGCCGGCTGACGTAGACCCCGTTCCCGTGCTCGATCCGGACGAGCCCAAGGGCTGCCAGCGCGTGCATCGCCGCGTGAATGGTCGGCACGCTGACGCCATACAGCCGAGCGAGCTTGCGCAGGGGAGGCAGCGGACGGTCGAATGCCAGGTCGCCCGCGACGATGCGTCGGCGGAGCTGATCACAGATGGCCTGTGGCAGCGGCTTTGCCCTGCGATGTCGGAAGATGGCAGCTTCTGCCCATTGAGTGTTCAAGACTCTTGAACACTGACACGGGGCTGATTACTGGCGACTTATGCGGTGCTTACTGCGGCCGCATCCTGCTCACGGACCGTTGTCAGCTGCCTGGCGCTAGCATCGGTCCTGACGATGACCACCACATGGGCCGATGAGCTCGCCTTCGCCACGGATCTCGCTCGCCGCGCGGGCGCCGTGCTGGTCGACAGCTACGAGCGCGTCGAGACGATCGACTACAAGAGCAAGCGCGACGTCGTTACGAACGCGGACTATGCCTCCGAGCACCTGGTTGTCGACGCGATCAAGGCGCGGTACCCGAACGACGGCATCCTGGCCGAGGAGTCGGGCGAGCACGCGGGCACCCTTCGTGACGATGGCACG
The DNA here is from genome assembly GCA_036380955.1 of Candidatus Limnocylindria bacterium. Lineage (GTDB taxonomy): Bacteria > Chloroflexota > Limnocylindria > QHBO01 > QHBO01 > JACDBZ01. Next base: position 1,070 of record DASVDT010000040.1, read on the forward strand.
AACAACGGGCGGACGTGGGTGATCGACCCGCTCGACGGGACGGTGAACTACGCCAACGGCATCCCGTTCTACTGCGTCAGCATTGGCTTGATCGTTGACGACAAGCCCACAGTGGGTGTCGTCCTGGATCCTGCGCGGGGCGACCTGTATACCGCGACCGCCGACGGCGGAGCGGAGCTCGACGGCGAGCCGATCCAGGCCTCGACCAAGGACCAGCTGAGCGACTACGTCATCAGCCTGGCGGTCATCGGCCGTGGCGGGCTGTCGCGTGAACGGAAGATCGCGCCGCGCATCCGCATCCATCGGCGCATGGGAAGCGCGGCCCTGGCGCTCGCGTACGTCGCAAGCGGGCGCTTCGATGCGTTCATCCAGAACGGCGGCCTCTCGCCGTGGGACATCGCCGCGGCCGGGCTGATCGCCGAGCGTGCCGGCGCGGTCGTCACGGACATCCGCGGCGGGCCGTGGTGGAACCCCCGCCAGACGGGCCCTCGTGCCAACGTCGTGGCCGCCCCGCCGGCGCAGCACCGCTCGCTTCTAGAGCTCCTGGCCAGCCTGCGGACCACCGTCCAGACCCGTCGCTGAGGTCGTCGTCGCCGGCCGTCACGCCGTCGAAAGCACCCGGGCGAACATCCCGAGCGTCAGTGCCGTGGCGCCCCAGACCCGAACGCCACCATACCGATACGCACCGGCGCGAACGATGAGTCCGCGCGCCTCGAACTCCTCGACGCCGATGACGTCGGGATCGAACAGCGCGGCCAGCGGCAGCTCGACGATGGCGGTCACCTCGGCGTCGTGCGGGACCAGCGTCGGTCGTTGCGAGACCGTGCCGACGAAGGGGCGCAGCTCGAAGTTGCTGACCGGGATCCAGACGTCGTCGAGGTGACCCACGACTCGGACCGATTCGGCCGCCAGCCCGATCTCCTCCCATGCCTCGCGCAGGGCGGCGGCCTGCGCATCGGCGTCGGAGGCGTCGACC
>DASVDT010000041.1:0-8191 GCA_036380955.1 Candidatus Limnocylindria bacterium
AGCAGGTCGCCCTCGAGATAGGCGTCGATGACCTGCGGGTGGACGTAGCTGGCGCGGCTGACGGCCGGCGTGTTTCCCAGCTTCTCGGCGACCGTCTCGATGGCACGGACGACGTTGCGCTTCGCATCGGCCTCGGTGTCGAACTCGCGGAACTCCTGGAGCGCCATGGCGGCCAGGACCGTGCCCGCCCAGGTCCGGAAGTCCTTGGCGCTGAAGTCCTCGCCCGTGACCTCGCGCAGGTACTCGTTGACGTCGTCGGATGCCACGCCGTGGCGTTCGCCATCCTCGTCGAGGTACTGGAACAGCTGCTGCCCGGGCAGCTCCTGGCAGCGCGCCACGATGCGCGCCAGGCGCCGATCGGCGACCTCGACCTCGTGCTCCTTGCCCGACTTGCCCTTGAAGGCGAACGTCATCTGGCCGCCGCGAATGCGCGCATGGCGGGCCCGAAGGGTGGTGAGGCCGAAGCTGCGGTTCTCTCGGGCGTATTCCTCGTTGCCGACGCGGATCCGCGTGCGCTCCAGCAGTGCGACGACCGCGGCGAGCACCTTCTGCCGTGGCAGATCGGGCAGGGCAAGGTCGGCCTCGACGCGCTTCCGGATCTTCGGCAGTGCACGCGCAAAGGCGAGCATGCGTTCGTACTTGGCTTCGTCGCGCACCTGCCGCCAGCGCGGGTGGTAGCGGTAGACCTTGCGGCCACGGGCATCGCGGCCGGTGGCCTGGATGTGGCCGCGCCGATCGGTGCAGATCCAGACATCGGTCCAGGCGGGTGGGATGGCGAGGCGCTTGAACCACGCCAGCCGCTTCTCGTCCGTGATGCGGCCGCCGGAAGCGTCGTAGTAGGCCCAGCCCTTCCCTGCGCGACGGCGGCGGATGCCGGGACCTGAGTCGCCCACGTAGCGGAGTCCCGCTTCCTCGGCGGACTCCTCGGGGTCGACGATGATGTCCGGCGCGCGAGTGGAGGTGCTCATCGAGCGCCGCTGAAGGCAAGCGGCGTGCCGAGGTCAGGCGGCGCGGAGATGCCGCTCCAGCCAGAGGACGGCGAGGATCGACTTCGCGTCGCGAATCTCGCCCGCGTCGATGGCGGCGAGCGCCTCGTCCATGGTCATCCACGCCACCTCGAGATCCTCGTCCTCGTCGCCCTCGGCCTCGTCCGGCGAAAGGTCGGTCGCGAAGAAGAGATGCATGAACTCCGTGCAGAACCCGGGAGCGGTGAAGAATTGCGGCCCGGTGAGCCACGTCGCGGCGGCAACGCCCACCTCCTCGGCAAGCTCCCGACGGGCGGTTTCCCCCGGCGCTTCGTCCGGCTCCGCGGTGCCGGCCGGGATCTCGAGCAGCGTGCCGCCGGTGGCATGGCGCCATTGGCGCACCATCGCCACCCGCTCGCCGTCCCAGGCGACGATCGCCACCGCACCCGGATGCTCCACCACGTCGCGTGTCGTGCGGCGGCCATCGGCGCGGACGACGTCGTCGACCCGCACGCTGACGACGTGCCCCGTCCAGACCTGCCGGCTTCCGATGACCTTCATCGCCCGATGCTAGCGGCGCCGAAGGTACCGATGGGCGCCCGCATCGCCACCCGGCTAGCATGCGGACCAGCCATGAGGGACCGATGACCCGATGATCCGATGATCTCCGCCACCGGGCTGGAGAAGCGCTTCCGCTCGCTCACCGCCGTCCACGACCTGTCCTTCAGCGTCGGCGATGGCGAGATCTTCGGCATCCTCGGCCCGAACGGGGCCGGCAAGACGACGACGGTGCGGATGCTGTCGGGGCTCATCGCCCCGAGTGGCGGGACGGCGCAGATCAACGGGATGGAGCTCGGACCGGACTCGCAGCGCATCCGCGCCATCACCGGCATCCTGACCGAGTCCCCCGGCCTGCACGACAAGCTGACCGCCCGCCAGAACCTCGGCTACTACGGCCGCCTGTACGGATTGCGCGGCGGGAACCTCAGGCGAGCCGTGGACCGATATCTCGGCGTCGTCGGCATGAGCGATGCCGCGGACCGGCGCGTCGGCGGCTTCAGCAAGGGCATGCGGCAGAAGATCGCCATCGCACGGGCGCTGCTTCACGAGCCGGACGTCCTGTACCTGGACGAGCCGACGAGCGCGCTCGATCCATCGGCGGCGAAGACGATCCGCGACTTCGTCGCCACCTTGCGCGACGCCGGGCGCTCGATCGTTGTCTGCACCCACAACCTCGACGAGGCCGAGCGGCTGTGCGACCGGATCGGGATCATGCGCGGCACGCTGCTGACGGTGGACACGCCGGCACGGCTGCGACGCCGCAACGGGACTGCCTCGGTGCGGGTGGAGCTGGTCGGCGCGCGAGGGCCGGAGTCGTTCCTGGACCTCCTGGCGGACCTGCCGTTCGTGGAGGGCGCACGTCCCAACGACGGCGCGCTGATGGTCGAGGTCGGCGACCCGCGCGGCGACAACCCGGAGCTGGTGCGTGCGCTGGTCGAGGCCGGAGCCCGGATCGTCGGCGTGCACGAGGAGGCGGCGACGCTGGAGCAGGTGTACCTCGACCTCGTCGGCGAGGTCGGCGAGCGCGACTCGCGCATCGGTGAGGTGGCCTGATGCGACCCGGCTTCATCTGGGCGGTCGTCACCAAGGAGGCTCGCGACCTGCTCGCCAACAAGCTGCTGCTCGGCGCCGTGGTGTTCCCGGCGCTCATCTTCGCGTCCATCCCGACCGGCATCGTGGCCTTCATCCAGGCCAACGAGCTGGACCCGGCGCAGATGGGGCAGATCGAGCAGTACATCGGCCAGTTCCCGGACCTGCCGCCGAAGCTGGCCGCCCAGGGGTTCATCGTCCTGAATTTCATGGCCTACTTCCTCCTCATCCCGGCCATGGTGCCGATGGCGATCGCGACCCAATCGGTCATCGGCGAGAAGACCGCTCGCTCGCTGGAGCCCCAGCTGGCGACGCCGATGGAGGTCAGCGAGCTGCTCATCGGCAAAGCCATCGCGGCTGCCACCCCGGCGGTGATCGCCACGTGGGCCGTGTGGCTGCTGTACGGCTTCGTGAACGGCGCCATCGCCGACCCGCGGCTGACGCGGCTCATCTTCGACGACACGTGGCGCCTGGCCATGCTCACCCTGGTGCCGCTCATCTGCCTCCTCAGCGTGCTGCTCGGGATCGTCGTGAGCTCGCGGGTCAATGACGCGCGAACGGCGCAGCAGTTCGGCAGCTTCATCGTGATCCCGATCATCGGCGTGGCGGTCGCCGGCTTCTTCAGCGGCCAGGCGTCGTTCAGCACGACGCAGGTGCTGATCGGCAATCTCGTGGTCGCTCTGTTGGTCGGGCTCACCCTTGCCGTCGGCAACTGGATCTTCGACCGTGAGGCGATCCTCACGAGGCTGGGCTGACGACGTGACGATCCAACTCGCGATGGTGGGCCTCGTGGTCGCGGACATGAAGCGATCGCTCGAGTTCTACCGGCGCCTCGGCCTCGATATTCCCGACGCGGAGGACCACAGGCGGTTCGTCATGCACCGCATGCCGAGCGGCGTCACGATCTTCTTCGACACCGTGTTCTTTCCCGGAAACGATCCGAGCCGCGAGCCGGCGCCCCGCGGCAGCTACAACATCTCGCTCGAGTTCTACGCCGGCACTCGAGACGCCGTCGACGCCACCGTCGAGCGCCTCGCCGGTCATGGCTACATCGTGCGCAAGGCGCCGTGGAAGTCGTCCGGGCCCTACGCTGCGATCGTCGAGGACCCCGACGGCAACCCGATCCTGATCACGGCCGAGGATCCGAACGCCGAACCGATGAGCCCTTGATCGACGCTCGGCACCGCTCGCGCAGGCCTCCGCGGGCGATCTAACGAGCGCATCGCGCCGGAAGCCGGTGCTGCGTGTCGTATGAGCGTTCTAGCGGTCAGCGGGACGCGTGAGCTGCGCGCCTGGGAACGCTTCGTGCGTGAGGCTGACCGTTAGATCGCCCATACGACACCTGGGCAGCCCTTCCGGCGAAGTTCGGCCGATCTAACGACCGCGCCGAAACGGCAGGCGCCGACATCCGCGACCGTAGGTCCCGCTGTTGCCCTAGGACGAACGGTCCTGGATCTCCCAGGCGTGGTCGAGCGCGTGCCACGCCGAGCGGCGCACGGCGTAGCGGGGGAGCCAGCGCTTGCGGACCTTGTTCGGGTTCGGCGGCTCGTCGCCCGAGGCGCGTGCCGTCAAGGCCGCCAGGAATGCCTCACGCAGCGTCTCCATGGAGGCCGATCCGGCGACCCTCGACCCGAGCTGCGCCACGTAGGCGCCCTCCGCCTCGCGAACGTGCTCGACCATCTTCGGAACCTGGCGCCCGCCGCCACGCGGGCCCAGGCGGAGCGATACGCCGTGTGCCTTCTTCGCCGCAGCATCGAACTCGTCCCAGGCCGCACGCAGCAGCGCGATCAACCGCTTCAGTTCGCGTGCATCCAGCGCCCGAGCCTCATCGGCGGCAGGCAGGCTGGGGATGCCGAACTCGGTGCTGGCGCCGCCATCCAGGCGCTCAACCACCGATACGCCGCGCAGCGTGGCCGGCGGATCGAAGCGGATGCGAGCGCGCCGGGCGACCGCCGCGTAGCGATCGGTGTAGTCGAGGAGGGCCCGGAGCGCCTCATCCTCGGTCTTCGCCCCTCGCGACCAGCCGGGCCAATCCAGGGCGCTGGCGAAGACCCGCTTCGGCGTTGCCTCGACGACGACGCGAAGGGCCAACGAAGGAGCCTAGGCGGCGTGGTGCTCGCGCCGATGAAGCCGGGCGATCAGCGCGCGCATGATCGGCACGGCGATCTCGGGATGCTCCTCGAGCAGGGAGGTGAACTCCCAGGCCGGGAAGAGGAGGCAATCGGTCTCCTCGGCGGCGATGACGGTCGCCGAGCGCGGGTGCTCCTCGATCAGCGCCAGCTCGCCGAAGAAGTCACCGGCCTTGATCTCGCCGATGGTCTCACCGTCGCGCTCGACGCGGCCACGACCCTTGAGCACGATGTACAGGGCCGTTCCCGTCGATCCCTCGCGCACGATCGCCTCGTCGGCGGCATACGTGCGTCGCTTGCCGATGTCGGCCAGCCGCTTGCGCACACGGCCCTCGAGTCCCGCCAGCAGGGGCACCGACGCGAGTTGCTGCTCGAGCTCCACGATCATCCTCCGTACGCTCACCAACGCGGCAGGCGCGTATCGTACCTTGCGTTTACGCGCTCTGGCGTGGCCCCGATGCGTCCAGCACATCCGGCTTTCGGGCAGCGGTCTCCCGCCGCCGCAGCTGGATGGTTCGGATCTCCGCCGGTCGAAGGTCGAGGTGCACGGCGCCATCGGCGACAGCCAGCGTTTCGCCGGGCTCACCGCGCAGGGACGCCTCCCGCGCGTCCGTCAGGCCGCGAACGACCGCCGTTCGCGGATCCGTCGCCAGGTTGACCACGCGAGCCTCCAGCCAGCCATCGGAGCGGCGTCGCAGCGACGACAGCGCAACCTGGTCGCCCTCCAGGACCAGGCCCTCGTCGCCGGCCAGCGGAGGCGGCCACGACGCGTCGGCGGCTCCCACGCCGGGCGTCCAGACGAAGGGGTGGCGGTAGCGCTCGGCGGCGTCGGCGACGCCGCCATCGGTCCATTCGCCCGCATGCGGGAAGAGCGCGAACTTGACCTGGTGCCGGCCATGCATCTGTGCGCCGGGGATCGCCATCTCCGGGCCGGCTGGGTCCTGGCGATAGGGGTTGTCGTTGCGGCTGATCAGGCCGGTCGAGCGCAGCAGCGTGAGGGCCATCTCGGCGCCGCCATCGACCAGCTCGTACTCCACGATGTGATCCAGCAGCACGCCGAGGCCGCCCGCCTCGACCCAGCCATGGGCCGGAAAGGTGGCCAGGGGCTCCTCGCGATATCCACCCTCGCCGGTAAGCCCGCGCTCGACCACGGCGAACTGGCCCTCCGCGTGCGACCGATCCGCCCGCCGCGGCAAGGGAACGTGGAACCTGACGCGATGGTCGTCCGAGTGGTTGATGAATGACACGGCCAAGCGCGCGAACGGCTCGCCGGCCCGCAGCTCGACCGTGGTGACGACGTCGGTCGGCTCCACGTCGGCGGCGCGCGCCGAGCCATCGTGGACGACGCCCCGCGGCCAGTCGTAGGTGCGGCTGATCCGAAGACGGCTGATGACCGGACCATCGGCCTCCATGGACACCGATACCGACGATGGTTCGTCCACGAGCGTGTCCGCCGCCGGCGGAGCGTAGTTGTAGGAGTCGCCGTAGTCGCCGCCATCGACGATGCGACCCGCGCCGCTGATCTCGGTCCCATCCACGGCCACCAGTCGGACCGTGCCGGCAGGCTCGACCTCGACCGTCAACAGGTCGTTGGCGAGCGAGCGCTCGGTGGTTCGTACGGCACCGGCGATGCCCGCGTCGCCCTCGACGGCGCGGACGGCGGTGAAGCCGAGCGCCGGTGCTGGGACCGATGCGGCGAGGGTCCGCCGGGCACGAGCCACGACGCGGACGCGCCATTCATCGTCGGGGGCCGCGCGCATGGCGGCGATGACCTCGGCGCGCAGGCCGTCGACGTCGAGCCAGGCGGGATCGGCGTCGTTGTCGACCTCGAGGGTGAGCGTGCGCCCCTCGACCCGATAGCCGTTCCAGGCGTGGTCGAAGATCTCGCGGCCATGGAAGCGGCGGAAGAGGTCGTCCACCTGGTCCCCGCGCATCGGCTCGTCGAACAGGAGCGGCTCCTTGCGGGTGACCTCCTGCGTGCCGATGCGCGACCCGTCCGGAAGCTCGAGCGCGACGGCGGCCCAGTCCTCCGGCACGAGCAGCTCCGCCTCGACCAGGGCGGCGCGCGGCGCCGGCGATGGATTGAGGACGGCCACGCTGCCGCGTGGAACGGCGCCGGCCGCCGCCAGCGCGGCGCGTCGGGTCAGCGTCGTGGCGATCTGCTCCGCCTCGTTGAAGCGGACCAGGACCTGGTCCACCACCGGATCGATGCTGCAGCCGCAGATGGAGTCGTGCGCGGAGTTCTCGATGACCTTGCCCCAGGCGAGATCCAGGAACTCTTCCGGCCATGCGTCCGCGCTGACGTGCAGCGCGGTCAGCGGCTCCGCGTAGCGCTCCAGCAGCGTCTCGGCGCGACCGGCCGCCTGCTTGATGTCGATGCGGGAGCTCGCGACGCCCATCAGCACGTTGGCGCGTGCGCCGGCTCGCAGCTCCCCGCGCCAGCATGGGTCGTCCGGCGTCAGCGGCGGCGCCTTGCCGATGTAGTCGGCCAGCGTGCCGATGCGCATGTTCGACGCGGCGTGGACCTCGTTCAGGCGGCTCACGAGCGCCGCGAGCTCGGGGACCGGGGCGGCGTGATCGGTGCCGTACATGGCGAGCACCGGATCGGTCCCGAACCACGGCCGCGCCCAATCCAGGAAGCGGGCGGCGGCCGCCTCGAGACGGTCCGGCACGGCGAACATGCCCGCGGCGTTGCCGTACCCCGATGGCAGGTACTCGGCGCGGACCCACGAGCCATCCGGCGCCTCCCAGCGGAAGGCGTGGCGGTCGATGGCGGCGGGGATGCCGCGCCAGACGACCGCATCGGCCAGGCCCGCGGCGCGCAGGATCTGCGGCATCTGCGCGACGTGGCCGAACATGTCGGGCAGGTAGCCGACCCGCATCGGCCCACCGAAGTCCTCGGCGCGACGCCAGCCCATCTCGAGGTTGCGCACCAGCGTCTCGCCGCTGACCAGGAACTCGTCCATGAGGATCTGCCATGGGCCGATGGCCAGGCGCCCCGACCGCACGTGGCCGCGGATGCGATTCGCTTGCTCGGGACGGATCTCGAGGTAGTCGTCGATCGTCGCCAACTGCCCGTCCAGCGTGAAGGCGAAGTCCGGATCGGCCTCCAGCATGTCCAGGATGCGGTCGACCAGGTCCACCAGCTGCATCCGGAAGCTCTGGAACGGCCGATACCACTCGCGGTCCCAGTGCGTGTGCGGGATCAGGTGGATGGTGGTGGGGCGGGCAGCCTGCTCGGTCGTCATGCTCATTTTGAGCCTACCCGGTCGGGATCGCCGCCGCCGTACGACGAATGACGTAGGCCCGGCTCTTGCGCCGACCGATATGTCGGTCCCACCGTGCCTGGACAGTCGGTCCGGAGCGGTTTGTCCGATTTGTCCGCTGGCTCGACATATCGAGTCACCACTCCACCTCGGCGATGAGCGGATAGTGGTCGCTGAGCTC
>DASVDT010000042.1:0-27944 GCA_036380955.1 Candidatus Limnocylindria bacterium
CCAAGGCTCGAAGCCCGGAGAGGGTGGCCAGCTGCCCGGCCGCAAGGCGACCGCGTTCATTGCGGCCCTGCGCCGCGGCCGGCCGGGCATGACGATGATCAGCCCGCCGCCGCACCACGACATCTACTCGATCGAGGACCTGGCACAGCTGATCGGCGATCTGCGGGCGCTGAACCCCGAGGCGCGCATCGGGGTCAAGCTGGTGGCAGGGGCGGGCATCGGCACGATCGCCGCCGGCGTCGCAAAGGCCCAGGCCGACTACGTCATGGTGAGTGGCCACTCGGGTGGCACGGGCGCCTCGCCGCTCTCCTCGATCAAGCACGCCGGTCTGCCGTGGGAGCTCGGCCTTGCCGAGGTTCACCAGGTCCTGGTCCGGAACCGCCTGCGCGACCGGGTCTCGCTCCGCACCGACGGCGGCCTGCAGACCGGGCGTGACGTGGTCGTTGCCGCCCTGTTGGGCGCGGAGGAGTTCGGGTTCGGGACGGCGGCGCTGGTCGCAATCGGCTGTGACATGGCGCGGCAATGCCATCTCGACACCTGCCCCACCGGCATCGCCACCCAGCGCGAGGATCTTCGCGCGAAGTTCACCGGTACGCCGGAGCAGGTGGTCGCCTTCTTCACCGCCGTCGCGGAGGACGTGCGCCACGAGCTCGCCGCACTGAGCGCTCGATCGATCGGCGAGGTCGTCGGCCGCTCCGACCTCCTCGAAGCCGTGCCGGGAGCCAGCCTCGACCTCGCAGTCCTGGCGCGCGCGCCGCGCTGGCGGCCGGCGTCGGCCGACGCCCCTAAGGACCGGCCGCTGTGGGGTCCGCGGCCCGTTTCGGGAGCCTGGGAGGCGCAGCTGGCCGGCGGAATCGCGGCGAGGGTCGAGCGCGGCCGAGCGGTGACGGTTCGCCGCGCCGTCACGCCGTCCGATCGAAGCATCGGGGCACGCCTCGCCGGCGCGCTGTCGCGCCGGCCGGAGCCGCGCCGTCTCCCGCACGTGGCCTACGAGCTGACGGGATCGGCCGGCCAGTCGCTCGGCGCGTTCGCGGTGGCCGGCATGCGCATTACGGTCCGCGGCGAGGCGAACGACTACGTTGGCAAGGGCCTGTCCGGGGGAACGGTCGTCGTTCGACCCGCCGACGAATCGGGCGTCACGGCCGGTGGACAGGCGCTCGTCGGGAACGTGTGTCTGTTCGGTGCCACCGGCGGCGTGCTCCACGTCGTTGGGCAGGCGGGGATGCGGTTCGCGGTGCGGAACAGCGGCGCCCGAGCGGTGGTGGAGGGCATCGGCGCACACGGGTGCGAGTACATGACCGGCGGAACGGTCGTCGTGCTCGGCGAGATCGGGTCGAACTTCGGGGCCGGCATGACCGGCGGGCGGGCGTTCCTCACGGCGATGCCCGGGATCCAGGAGCGGCTCCACGCGGCGAGCGTGGCGGTCCGTGCGGTCGCGGACGACGACGAGCTTCGAACGGTGCACGAGATGGTGATCGCGCACGCCGAAGAGGGCAGCGCGGTCGCGGCCGCCCTCCTGCGCGACTGGCGCCGCGAACGCTTCCTCGTCGTCGAGCCGCGCGAGGAGCCCGCGATCAGCCTGCCGATCGAGTCGACGACGGCGGCGGCGCACTGAGCCGATAGCCCACCGCGCGGACCGCGGTCGGCTCGGCGGCGCCGGCGGCCCGCAGCTTCGCGCGGAGGCGCGCCACGTGGGGCTTCACCCACAGCGGATCAGGGTTCGGTTCGCCGGGCCAGCCCGCCGCCAGCAGCTCGTCGTGCGGAACGAGGTCGCCGCGGGCGGCCACGAGCTCTTCGAGCAGGGCGAATTCGATCGGCGTCAGGAGCAGGGCGGTGTCGCCGGCCCAGGCCTCGTGCCGGCGGCGGTCGATGCGCACCGACCCGGCGGTGGACGGCTCACGCTCGTCGTGCCTGCGGCGGGTGACGGCGCGGATCCGCGCCAGCAGCTCCTTCTTGCCGAAGGGCTTCGTCACGTAGTCGTCGGCACCGGCGTCGAGCGCCTCGACCTTTGCTGCCTCCTGGCCCTCGCCGGAGAGCACGATGATGGGCGTGGTCCCGCGGCGCCGGAGCTCGGTGCACACGTTCAGCCCGTCCATGCCCGGCATGGCGAGATCCAGGATCACGAGGTCGGGCGGCTGGGCATCGTAGTGGCGCAGCGCTTCGTGGCCGTCATATGCCGCCGTGACCCGGTGCCCTTCCGTTCCGACGAGCGCGGCCACGGCGCCGACCATGGCGGGCTCGTCGTCGATGACGAGGATGCGCAGCGCGCCGCTCATGGCGCGACCGCCGCCACGGCCGGAAGGGCGGTCACGAACTGGCTGCCGCCGGCCGGCCTGTCCTCGATCCACAGCCGACCACCCATCGCTCCGACCAGCCGTCGTGCAGCGAACAATCCGACCCCCGCGCCGGGTCGCCCGGTCTCGCCGAGGCGGACGAAGGGCTCGAACACGCTCTCGCGCAGTTCTGGCGGGATGCCGGGACCGTCGTCGCCGACCGCCACGTGGACCTCGCCGTGCTCGGTCCAGTCCGCGACCACGATCGTCCCGCCCGGAGGGACGTACTTGCCGGCATTCTCGAGCAGGAGCTCCAGCACCTGGGCCAACCGCGCCGGATCTCCGGCCGCCTCCCGCGAGCCATCGGTATAGCGCTCGAGCCGGTGTCGGCGAAGGAGGGGAGCCAGTCGGGTGAGCACCTCGTCGATGACCGCCCCGACCTCGAACGGCCGCACCTCCACGGTCAACAGTCGATCGGCGCGCACCGAGTCGAGGATCGTTCCCACCAGCTCGTCGAGGCGGCCGAGCTGCCCGGTTGCGGCATCGTGCCAGTCTCGCGACTCATCGGCGCCCTTCCCCAGGGCAGCCTCGCCAAGCAGGTCGAGGTAGGCGCGCACGACGGCCAGCGGCGTGCGCAGCTGGTGCGTGACGACGGCGATGAGCTCTGCGCGGGCCTGGTCGATGCTGCGCAGCGCATCGAGCTGGGCCTCGGTCTCCAGGTGGAGGCGACGGCGTTCGACCACGCCGGCCAGCAGGCTGGCGATGGCCGACAGCCGCTGGACCTCGGCCGGCGTGAACTCGCGTCGCTCGGACGTCTTCACGTTCAGCGCCCCGATGATTCGCTCTCGTGCGACCAGGGGAACGGCCAGGATCGAGGTGAACCGCTCGTGGTCGACGCCGCGGATCCAGGCGCAGCGCGGATCGTTGGCGAGGTCGGTGCTGACGATCGGCGCGCGCGTCGCCGCGGCGATGCCGGTGATGCCGTGGCCAATGGCCAGGCGCGCCACGCCGATATGCTGGCGGTCGACCCCGTTCGTTGCCGCCAGCGTCATGCCGGCCCCGTCCCGATCGACCAGGTACAGCGAGCACACCTCGGCGCGCATCGCGACCGTGCTCCGGTCGACGATGAGCTGCATGAGCTCGTCCCACGTCGGCGCCGTCGTCCCGAGCTGGACGATCTCCCGCAGCGCGGCCAGCTCTTCGTGGTCGGTCGCGCCGTCAACGATGGCGCTGGGCGCTTCGGCGTCGATGCTGCGGCCCGTGGTCATCGCGGCTCCAAGCGTGCACTGGTGTCGTGCCGAGGCGGCGGGGGCACGAAGCATGGCATGCGACATCGGCGCGGTATCCCAAGGAGGCGCCGCCGTCACGCTGATGCCCGGCCCTGACGTTCTCGAGCAGGTGCCAGTGTACGGGGCATCGGGAGCCCTTCGTATCCTCCGCGGCGTGCCATCTCACTCTCGAACAGCGCGCTTGTCGCGCGATGCCCGCCGTATCTCAGCTTGCCAGCCGCCAACGAGGCTAGGCTGCAGCTGCATGGCCGAGTCACCACGACGCATCAGCTGCCGCTGCACCTGTCGCCAGGCGGAAGGAGCCTCCCCGCCGTTGGTCGTGGGCGCCATCGCCGCCCCAGTGCCAGGAACTCGTGCGCTCGATGCGCTGCCCGTTGCGGTACGTGTAGGACCGCCGATCGCCCATGTAGCGCAAGCCCTCAGCAGGGCCGGAGGGTGTAAACGCAGACTGCCGCGTGAAGGAGCACGGACACCGTACGCTCGCAGCCCCTCCGGCCCTGGTCTTCAGCGTATCCCGCCACATCGGCGTTAGTTAGCTAGAGCAACCAATGACCTGATTCAGGCGCTCACCTCCAGTGGCGATCTTCGTTCCAGCGCCTCTTGCAGCAGCGACGTGAGCTGGGACCATTCGACAAGGAACGCGTCGTGGCCCTTGTCCGAGACGATCTCACGGTACGACGCGTCGGCGCCTCCACTCCGGGCCGCTTCCACCAGGGCCTGCACCTGGCGCGGACCGTACAGGATGTCGCCGCTGATCCCGACCCCGATGAGCGCCACGCCGGCATCCGCCAGCAGACGGAAGGCGCCGACGGTGCCAGCGCGGTCGCGCCCCACGTCATGGAGGTTCATGGCCCCGGCCAGGACGGCATACGAGCCCGCGTGGAAGCGTTGCCGCAGCTTCACGCCCTGGTGCTCGAGATAGGAGCCGATGCCCTGGCGGGTGTCGAAGTCGACCTCCGAGCGGTAGGTCGTCATGGCCAGCTGGCGCGCCAGCTCCAGGCCGCGATCACGGTCCAGCTCGAGCAGCCTGAGCTGGATGTGATTCCAGCCTGCCGCCAGGTTGCCGATGGCCGCCGGTGCTGCAATCGGCATGACCAGGTCCACCGATGCTGGGCGCTCGAGAGCCACCTCCAGCGCGACCATGCCGCCCAGCGACCCCCCGGTCACGAGGTCGAGGTGGTCGATGCCGAGGGCATCCAGCGCCGCCCACTGCGCGCGCGCCATGTCGCGCGGGTTGATCTGCGGAAAGTCCGACAGCTCGCGCGGCCCGGTCGTGCCGTAGCAGGAACCCAGCAGGTTGATGCAGATCACCTGGCGCGCATCGGTGTCCAGCGCGCGCCCGGCGCCGATGAGCGGCTGCCACCAGTCGCCGGCCGCGTCGGCCGAGCCGGTCAGCGCGTGCAGGACCAGCACCGCCGAGCGTGAGCGTGGCCCATCACGCCGATAGGCGACGCGCAGGTCGGGCAGCGTCACGCCGGCCTCGGTCCGAAACGCACCGAGGCGCAGCGGTGGCTCCCGCGGGCTGAGCGGAAGGAGCGTCACGCCGAGACTCCCTCGCGGACGGCGACCGCCAGTGCCTGGTCGAGGTCGGCGATGATGTCGTCGAGCGCCTCGAGACCGACGCTGAGCCGAACGAGCTCGGGCGTGACGCCCGAGGCGCGCTGTCCTTCCTCGTCGAGCTGCTGATGCGTCGTCGACGCGGGGTGGATGATCAGCGACTTCGCATCGCCCACGTTGGCCAGCAGGCTGAAGAGCCTGACCGAGTCGATCAGCGTACGTCCGGCATCGGCTCCACCGCGCACGCCGAAGGTGATGATGCCGCCGGAACCACCGGCCAGGTAGCGCTGGGCGAGCTCGTAGGTGGCATGCGACGGCAGCCCGGGATAGCTGACCCATTCGACGCGGTCGTCGGCCTCCAGCCACCTCGCCACGGCCAGCGCGTTGGCGCTGTGCCGCTCGATCCGCAGGGGGAGCGTCTCGAGACCCTGGATGAACAGCCACGAGTTGAAGGGCGAGAGCGCGGGACCGATATCGCGCAGCAGCTGCACGCGCAGCTTGATGATGAATGCCAGCGGCCCGAAGGCACCGGTGTAGGAAACGCCGTGGTACGACGGGTCCGGGTCGACGAAATCGCGGAAACGCGGGCTGGCAGCCCAATCGAACCGCCCACCATCGACCACCACGCCGCCGATGCTCGTCCCGTGCCCGCCGATCCACTTCGTGGCCGAGTGGATGACGATGTCGGCTCCATGCTCGATCGGCCTGGCGATGACCGGCGCGAAGGTGTTGTCGACGATGAGCGGGATTCCCTGCCGGTGCGCCACGGCCGCGATGCCGGCCAGGTCCGGGACGTCGAGGCGCGGATTGCCGATCGTCTCGACGTAGTACCCCTTCGTGCGCTCGTCGGTGACCGCCTCGAAGGCGGCAGGGTCGTTGCCCTCGACCCAGCGGACCTCGATTCCGAACCGCGGCAGGGTGTAGGCGAACAGGTTGTGGGTGCCGCCGTACAGGCTCGTCGAGCTGACGAAGTTGTCCCCGGCCCGCGCCAGGTTGAGGATCGTCAGGGTCTCGGCCGCCTGTCCGCTGGCCAGCCCGAGGGCGGCCACCCCGCCCTCCAGCGCCGCGACGCGCTGCTCGAAGACGTCGGTCGTCGGGTTCATGATGCGGGTGTAGATGTTCCCGAACTCCTGGAGCGCGAAGAGGCGCGCGGCGTGATCGGCGTCCTGGAAGCTGTACGAGCTGGTGGCGTAGATCGGCACCGCGCGAGATCCGGTGGTCGGATCGGGCTGCTGGCCGGCGTGGATGGCCAGCGTCTCGGTCAGCAACGCTCGCTCGGGAGTGGCGCCATTGCCGTTGGTGTCGCTCATGGTTGGTATCGGTTCCTTCCGTTCGACCACGGTGGATGAGCGAGGGCCACGCAGGTGGTCGAATGCGACGCGGCCCCGGAGAAGTGGGGTGGTGCGGCTGATCCGCGTCGCTTGAAGGGATGAAAAAAGCCGCACCGTTCCTCGTGAGAGGTGGTGCGGCCCCGATCAGGTCCTGAGCGGTTGGGCGCTCCGCGCGCTCAGGCAGATACCTCCAGGCGGCGGGGCCGCCAGGGCATACACATCGATGTGCGGTACGGGAGGTTGTGATCGGAGTCCATCTGCCCGGACGGTAGCAGGGGTGTCAACCCGTTGGCGTTTCTGCGTCTGGACATCGGCGCGCTAGTGCTTTAGTGTGATGAAGTCATGCCACGAACCGACACGTCCGCCGCCACCGCCGCGGCGCCGCCCGGCCCGGAGGACCGCTGGCTCAGCGAGGAGATCGCGGAGCTTGCCGCTGCGCTGGTCACCCTGCGCACCGGCGACGAGGCGCTGCGCTTCCTGCGCGACCTGTGCACCGTCAACGAGCTGAAGGAGCTCGGCCAGCGCTGGCACGTGGCCCGCCTCCTCGACGAGGGAGTCAGCTATCACGAGATCAGCGAGCGCACGGGTGCGTCGAGCGCGACGATCAGCCGCGTCGCCCAATGGCTCCGCTACGGGCGCGACGGCTATCGGCTCGTGATCGATCGAGCGCGACGCCGCGGGCGGGCAGCGGGGTGAGCGAGCCGAACCGCCTGCGGCTCGCGCTGCCCAACAAGGGCCGCCTCGCCGAGCCGGCGGTGGCCCTGTTGCGCGACGCGGGGATCGAGGTCGAGCTCAGCGAGCGACGCCTGAGCGCCCTGGCCCGCAATGTGGACCTCGAGCTGCTCTTCGTGCGCACCGGCGACGTCGCCGAATACGTGCGCGACGGTCTGGTCGAACTGGGGCTCACCGGGCGCGACCTGGTCGCCGAGCGCGACGACGGGCTGACCTCGATCCTGGACCTGGGCTTCGGCTCCTGCTCGCTGGTCCTCGCCGTGCCCTCAGCCGCCGAGATCGACGGCGTCGAAGGTCTCACCGGATGCCGGATCGCGACCACCTTTCCGCGCCTGACGCGAGAGTTCCTCGCGCGATGTGGCATCGGCGCGCAGGTGATCGAGGTCACCGGCGCGGTCGAGGTGACGCCACAGCTGGGCGTCGCGGACGCCGTCGTCGACCTCGTCGCCAGCGGCAGCACGCTGCGGGTCAACGGGCTACGGCCCATCGCGACCCTGCTCGAGTCCGAGGCGGTGCTGGTCGCCGCCCGGCCCGCGGTGGTCGAGGATCCGCGCGTCGCGGCGCTGATCGCGATGCTCAGCAGCGTCGTCGAGGCGCGTGGCAAGGAGTACATGATGATGAACGCGCCGGCCGCCTCGATCGACCGGATCCGGGCCCTCATCCCGGGCCTCTCCGGTCCCACGGTCATGCCGCTGGCCGACCCGGAGATGATCGCGGTCCACTCCGTGGTGGAGCGCCGCCGCCTGTGGGACCTCGTCCCCGCGCTGAAGGAGGTGGGAGCGCGCGACATCCTCATCGTGCCGATCGAGAAGGTGATCCGATGACCGCGCCCGCCCCGATGCCCACGCTCGTTCGTCGCCTCGACTGGAGCGCCACCGACGAGGACGACCGCCGCCGCTGGATCGCGGATCTGCGCCCGAGCACGGATGGCGTCGAGGTTACGCAGATCCTGGCCTCGGTACGCGATGGAGGCGACCGGGCGCTGCGCGAGCTGACTCGCCGCTTCGACGGCGTCGAGCTCGACGGCCTCTTCGTCGACGGCGACGAGCTGGCGGCCGCAGAGCGGGAGGTCGCGCCGGAGTTCCTGGCCGCCATCGACGCCTCGATCGTCGCGGTCCGGCGCTTCCACGCGGACCAGCGCGACGCGCTCCGCGCCCGTCGCGCGGTCCGAACCCTCGCCGGGGTCGAAGCCTGGCGCCGATGGGTTCCGCTGCAGCGGGTCGGGGCCTACATCCCCGGCGGTCGCGCACCGCTGGCGAGCTCCGTCGTCATGACCGGCATCCCGGCGAAGCTCGCCGGCGTCGACGAGCTGATCGTCGCGACCCCGCCCGGCCCGGACGGCCAGGTGGCCCCCGCCATCCTCGCCGCGGCCCGTCGCGTTGGAATCGACCGCGTCCTGCGCATCGGCGGGGCGCAGGCCATTGCGGCGCTTGCCTATGGCACGGAGAGCGTGCCCGCGGTCGACCGAATCGTGGGGGCGGGCAACGCGTGGGTGACCGCGGCCAAGCGGGCGGTCTCGGGAGACGTCGCGATCGACCTGCCGGCCGGGCCCAGCGAGTGCGTGGTGATCGCCGATCGATCCGCGGATCCAGAGATCGTCGCGCTCGACCTCCTCGCCCAGGCGGAGCACGGGCCTGACTCGGTCG
The DNA here is from genome assembly GCA_036380955.1 of Candidatus Limnocylindria bacterium. Lineage (GTDB taxonomy): Bacteria > Chloroflexota > Limnocylindria > QHBO01 > QHBO01 > JACDBZ01. Next base: position 8,829 of record DASVDT010000042.1, read on the forward strand.
CCGTGCTGGTGAGTGACGACCAGGGCATCATCGACGCCGTCGACGATCGCCTGTCCGGCCTGGCCGCCTCGCTTGCGACCGGCGAGGCGGCGCTCGAGACGCTGCGGCGTCAGGGCGGCGCGCTCCTCGTGTCCAGCCTCGCAGCTGCGATCGACGCGGTCGACGCCATCGCGCCGGAGCACCTCTCCATTCAGACCGTGGACCCCGATCAGCTCGCCGCCGACGTTCGGCACGTCGGGTCGGTCTTCATCGGTCCGTGGTCGGCCGTCGCGGCGGGCGACTATGCGACCGGCACGAATCACGTGCTGCCGACGGGCGGCGCGGCGCGTGCGTTCTCCGGACTGGGAGTCGAGAGCTTCGGCCGCTGGATCGAGATGCAACGGGTGACTCCCGCAGGCGTTCGCGGCATGGCCGACACGGTCGACGCCCTCGCCGGCTCCGAGGGGCTGGCAGCCCACGCTCGATCGGTCCGTGCCCGTGCCGAGCGCGCGCCCGGCGTCGAGAGTCCTGGCGACCCGATCGTCCTCCTGCGCCGTCCGGGTCCGGTCCAGCCGTACCCGGCGGAGCCATCCGACGAGGAGCTCGCCCGAGAGAGCGGCGTGCCGCTGGAGCGCATCGCCCGCATGGACATGAACACCGTCCCCGGCGGCGAATACGCCGAGTACGGCGACCTTGCCTACCGGCGGCTGCGCGTGGCGCTGGCCGAGGCCTCGGGCGCACCCGCCGAGCGCATCATCCCCGGCGCGGGGGCCGATGAGCTCATCCGGCTGGTGACGACCCAGGCGGTCGCCGAGGGCGACGCGGTGGTGGTGCCGGTCCCGACGTTCGCGATGTTCACGGTCGAGGCACGCCTCGCCGGCGCCCGTGTCGTGACGGTGGCACGCGAGCGCCTCGAGCGGCGCCAGCCGGTGAATCGGATCCGCGAGGCGGTCGAGGAGCATTCCGCTCGCCTCGTGTGGCTCTGCACACCGAACAACCCGACCGGCGACATGTACGCGCTCGACGAGATCCGCCGGCTGGCGAGCGGGCTCTCCGCGCTCGTCGTCGTTGACGAGGTCTACCTCGAGTTCGCGGAGGCGACGCTCGGCGCGGAGCCGAACAGCCTGTCGGCGGCGGTCCTGCAGGACGAGCTCCCGAACCTCCTCGTGCTGCGCTCGCTGTCCAAGGCGTACGGCATTGCGGGGGCGCGCGTCGGCTATCTCGTGGTGCCGGACGCCCTGATCGACAGGTTCGACGCGGTTCGGCTGCCGAACTCCGTGTCAACGCCCAGCGAGGCGGTCGCGATCGCAGCAATCGCCGACGCCGATGGCGCCCGGGCACGGCGGGCGGACGTCATCGCACAGCGCGATCGCCTGGCGCGGACGCTGGATGGCCTGGGCTGCACCGTGCTCCCGTCGGTCGCGAACTTCGTCAGCTTCCGGCCCCCGGACGCCGCAGCACTGGCCGATGCGCTTCAACGGCAGGGGCTGGTCGTCCGCCGCTACGGGTCGGGACCCATGGATGGGTGGCTCAGGGCCACCGCGCGTCCGGCGGCTGAGAACGGTCGGCTGCTGGCCGCACTGGACGAGGTGCTCGGATGACGCGCCAGGGAGGCATCGAGCGGGCGACCGCGGAGACGACGGTACGGGTCACGCTGGGGCTGGACGGCAGCGGCACGGGCCGGATCGCGACCGGCATCGGCTTCTTCGACCATCTGCTCCATCAGCTGTCACGACACTCGCTCATCGACCTCGAGGTCGAGGCCAGTGGCGACCTCGTCGTCGACGAGCACCACATCGTCGAGGACTGCGGGATCGTCCTGGGGCGCGCCCTGGACGAGGCACTCGGCGAGCGGCGCGGGATCCGGCGCTACGGGGAGGCGCGCATTCCGATGGACGAGACGCTCGCGACCTGCGCCATCGACCTCGGGGGGCGGGCGTGGTCGTCGATCACGCCGCGCCCGGATCCGCTGGCCGGCGCCAGCCCGTGGCTCGAGCTCCTCCCGCACTTCCTCGAGTCGGTCGCTCGAGAGGCGCGCATGACCCTGCACCTCGACGTCAGCGGCGCGGCGAGCGTCCATCACCACTGCGAGGCCGCCATGAAGGCCTTCGCTCGCGCGCTGCGCTCCGCCGTCGAGCTCGACCCACGCCTCAGCGAGGTGGACGTGCCGAGCACGAAGGAGACGCTGCGATGATCGGGGTGATCGACTTCGGTGCGGGGAACACGCGCTCCGTGCGTCGGGCGCTGGCGGCCGTCGGCGCCCCGGCTGAGCTCGTTCGTCGGCCCGGGGAGCTGCGGCGAGCCGAGCGGCTCATCCTGCCCGGCGTCGGTGCGGCGGGCTCGGCCGTGCGGGCGCTGCGGTCGGGCGAGCTGTGGGACGAGATCCGTGTGGTCGCGATGGAGGGACGCCCGCTGCTCGGCATCTGCCTCGGCGCCCAGCTCATGCTTGACGGCAGCGACGAGGACCAGGCGCCCGGCCTCGGGCTGCTTCCGGGCCGGTGCCGTGCCTTCCCGGCCGAGGGCGGGCCGCGCATCGTCCCGCATATCGGCTGGAACGCTGTCGAGCTGGGCGGCGGCCGGCGCGCCGATGCCTACTTCGTGCACGGCTACTGGCTCGACGCGGCGGATCCTGCGACGGTGGTCGGCATGACGGAGGCGGACGGGTTCCGCTTTCCGAGCGTGCTGCGCAGGGGTCATCTGACGGCCGTGCAGTTCCACCCGGAGAAGAGCGGCGGCTTCGGCCGCTCCCTGCTCGCGGCATTCGCCACCGGCCTCCTCGACGGCGCGCGCACCGAGGTCGCCGCGTGGAGCTGATCCCGGCCATCGACATGCTCGACGGCATCGCCGTGCGCCTGGTGCAGGGCGACTACGAACGGCGCGCCGCCTCCGTGACCGATCCGCTGCCGGTGCTGCGCGGCTGGATGCGTGCCGGCGTGCGGTGGCTGCATCTCGTCGACCTCGACGGAGCGCGCGGCGGCCGCCCGGTTCACCTCGAGCTGGCACGCAGGTTGACCGCGGCAGCCCGCGAGCCGGCTCCGGATGTGCGGGTCGAGCTCGGGGGAGGGCTGCGGTCCACCGACGACGTTGCGAACGCCCTGGATGCCGGGATCGACGTCGTGATCCTGGGCACCGCGGCGATCGAGGATCGCGCCCTCCTGGCCGACGTGGCCGCGCGCTGGCCTGGCCATGTCGCGGTATCGGTCGACGTTCGCGGCGACCGCGTCGCGCTGGATGGGTGGACGCGGAGCAGCGATGCCGATCCGATCCGCCTGGCCGGCGAGCTGGTGGCCGCCGGCGCGGCACAGGTCAACGTGACGGATGTGCAGCGCGACGGAACGCGGCGCGGGCCGAACCGCGGCCTGCTGGCCCGCATGCGGGCCGCCGTGCCCGATGTGCGTCTCGTGGCGGCCGGCGGCATCGGCACCACGGAGGACCTCCACCTCCTGGCCGAGCTCGGGATCGACGGTGCGGTGGTCGGCCTGGCGCTCCTCGACGGCTCCCTCGATATCGGCGAGGCACTGGCCGCCGCCGGGCGCGTCGTGGCCTGATGCCGCTCGCCGCACGGCTCCTTGCCTGCCTCGATGTCGCCGATGGCCGCGTCGTGAAGGGCACGCGGTTCGTGGACCTGGCCGACGCCGGGGATCCGGTTGAGCTCGCCACCCGGTACGCCGCCGATGGCGCCGACGAGATCGTCATCCTCGACATCGCCGCGACTCGCGACGCGCGCCCCGCCATGCTCGACCTGATCGGCCGCGCTGCGGCGGCGCTGGACGTGCCGCTGACGGTCGGCGGCGGCGTCGCAACCTATGACGACGCGGCCGCGCTGCTGGATGCCGGCGCCGACAAGGTCAGCCTCAACAGCGCGCCGTTGCGCGACCCGGCGCTCATCGGCCGCATCGCCGAACGGCTCGGATCGCAGTCGGTGGTCGTCGCCGTGGATGCGGCGCGTCGCGACGACGGCTGGGAAGTGCACGGCGTCTCGGGCACGCTCGCGACCGGGCGTGACGCGCGGGAATGGGCCCGCGAGGCTGTCGACCGCGGCGCCGGCGAGGTGCTGCTGACGAGCATCGATCGCGACGGCACGCGCAGCGGGTACGACCTCGCGCTCACGCGCGCGATCGCGGAAGCGGTGAAGGCTCCGGTCATCGCCTCCGGCGGCGCGGGCAGCAGCCGCGACGTGGTCGACGTGCTCACTTCGGGAGGAGCGCAGGCGGCATTGCTCGCCTCGTTGCTGCACCTCGGCATGACCACCATCTCGCAGCTCAAGGCGGATCTCGCCGCCGCCGGCGTCCCGGTGCGGCCGGCCACCGTGGGCCCCAGCACGGAGGAGGTGGCCGCGTGGCTTGGCTGACCGACCGCAGGCCACAGGCCACGAACGACCTCGTGCCGGTCATCGTCCAGGATGCCGACGACGGCACGGTGCTGATGCTGGCGTGGGCGAACTCCGAGGCACTCGCGGCCACCGAGCGGACCGGCGAGGCGCACTTCTGGTCGCGCAGCCGTGGCCGGCTGTGGCGAAAGGGCGAGACGAGCGGCAACGTCATGCGGATGGACGGCCTCGCGGCCGACTGTGACGGCGACGCGGTCCTGTACCGGGTGCGCCCGGCTGGTCCCGCCTGCCACACCGGCACGCGCACCTGCTTCGGCGAGGTCGACGCACCGGGTGTCCTGCCGGAGCTCGCCGCCATCGTCGCTGGCCGTCGGGACGCCGATCCGGAGGTCTCCTACACCGCGCGGCTCCTGGCCGCCGGACCGCGTCGCCCTGCCGAAAAGGTCGTCGAAGAGGCTGGCGAGACCGCGACCGCCGCGCTCGCCGGCACCGCCGAGGAGCTCGCCGGCGAGGCCGCCGACCTGCTCTATCACCTGCTCGTGCTGCTCGCGTCGCGGGAGGTGCCACTGGAACGGGTGCTGGCCGTCCTGCGCGAGCGGCGGACCGCATGACGGCGGCGCAGGCACGCCTGGTGCGCGAGCTTGCCGCGTTCGCCCACCAGCTCCTCGACGAGACCGATGCACTGGCTCTTCGCCACTTCGAGACCGGCGTCACAGCCAGTCGCAAGGCCGATCGAACGCTCGTCACGCGCGCGGACACCGAGGTCGAGCGCACCATCCGGGACCGGATTGGCGACCGCTTCCCCCATCACGGCCTGCTGGGGGAGGAGTACCCCGACGAGGCCGCCGATGCGGCGACGAGCTGGATCATCGACCCGATCGATGGGACCCACAACTTCGTGCGCGGCATCGAGGTGTTCGGGACGCTGCTCGCCTGCCGGATCGACGGTGAGCTGGTGCTGGGCCTCGCATCGGCCCCCGCCATGGGCCAGAGGTGGTGGGCGATCGCCTCCGAGGGCGCCTGGCGGCGCCGGAACGGGACCGAGCAGCGCATCGGTGTCTCATCGGTCTCGAGCCTGTCGGAGACGCATCTCCTCTACGGCCGGGCGGCAAGCCTTGGCGGCCGGGTCGCGGCCGCATCGGTCCACACCTGGCGTGACCGGGGGTTCGGCGACTTCTGGGGCCACATGCTCGTGGCCGGGGGGTCCGCCGAGGCGATGGTCGAGGATGGCGTGGCTCCCTGGGACATGGCGGCGCCGTACGTGATCGCCACCGCCGCGGGGGGTCGCATGACGAACCTGGACGGCACGCCCAGCTGGACGGATCCACAGGTGTTGACCAGCAACGGCCTGGTCCACGACGAGCTCCTGGACCTGCTCCAGCGCCGGTAACGCACGGCGCGGCCCTCCGCTCAGGCCTGTGCTGCCTGCGATCGCGCGAGTCGGATTCCGTGCTGATCGTCGGCGGCGGCACCAGTCCGGAACCGTGTTAAAGTAGTGACGGCTAGCATTACATTGCGCGACGACGCCCGTGCGGATCGCGTGAATCGGCTCCCAAACATCCGGAGGACTCATGAACCAGCACGATCCGGTGGTCATCGTCGGCGGGGGACTGGCGGGCGCGACGGCCGCGTTCGCCCTTCGCGAGAGGGGTGTCGACGGCCGCATCGTCCTGGTCAGCGAGGAACCCCAGCTGCCGTACGAGCGACCTCCACTATCGAAGGCCTACCTTCGTGGCGAGGAGCCGATCGAGAAGGCATTCGTCAAGCCGGCGGACGAGTACGAGCGCCAGGGTATCGAGCTCCTGCGCGAGCGTCGGGCCGTCCAACTCGACCCGGTCGCCCGGCGCGTGAACCTCGATGACGGGAGCGATCTGCCCTACGGTGCCCTGCTGCTCGCGACCGGATCGGCGCCTCGAACGCTCAACCTGGATGGGTCCGATCTCGACGGCATCCACCTGCTGCGCACTGCTGCGGACGCCGATTCGCTTCGCGCCGCCGCCCCCGACGCCAAGGCGATCATGGTCATCGGCGCCGGCTGGATCGGCACCGAGGTGGCCGCCTCGCTGACGCAGATGGGACACGCGGTCACCCTCGTCTCCGACACCGACCAGCCGCTCGAGCGTGTGCTGGGCCCGGAGATCGGCGCGGTCTACGCCGAGCTGCACCGTGCCCACGGCGTGACGATCATCAATGGGACGGTCGCCGCCTTCGAGGGCGAGCGAACCGTCAGTGCCGCACGCCTGGCCGATGGCACCCGCCTGCCGGCCGACCTGGTCGTCGTCGGCATCGGCGCGATCCCGCGCACGAAGCTGGCGCTGCGCGGAGGGCTCGAGATCAAGCAGGGTGGCGTTGCCGTCGACGAGTACCTGCGCGCCTCCGTGCCGAGCATCTACGCCGCCGGCGACATCGCCGCCGCCTGGCATCCGCGCTTCGGCCGGCACATCCGGGTAGAGCACTGGGACAACGCCATCCAGCAGGGGCTGACTGCCGCGGCGAACATCGCGGGCGCCAACGAGCCGTACACCCGCACGCCGTACTTCTACTCGGACCAGTTCGACCTCGGCATGGAGTACCGCGGCCATGCGCCGGAGTGGGGCCAGGTCGTCGTTCGCGGCGATCTCGCCAAGCGCGAGTTCCTCGCCTTCTGGCTGGCCGATGGCCGGGTCGTGGCCGCCATGAACGCCAACCTGTGGGACTTCGGTGACGAGCTCACCGAGCTCGTCGAGTCGGAGCGCCGCGTCGACCCCAGGCGCCTCACCGATCCCGACGTTCCCCTCGCCGAAGCGGCATAACGGCACGGGCACGAAGGTGCTCGCAGGGCTACCCTTGTCATCGACGTCGATTCCGAAGCGAGGTGTCCGGATGACTGCAACCGATGCGCCCGACGAGGTTGGCGTGATCTGGATCGACGGGCGGCACGCCGCCGTCGTTCGTTGGGACGATGAGCCGGTCCTGGAGTGGATCGAGAGCGGTGTCCCGCAACGACGGAAGGCGGTCGGTGCGGTGCGGCGCGGCCCGGCTCGCCCCTTTGGTGGCGGTCGAGTCGGGGGCCACGGGACCGAGAATCGTCACCTGGGCGAGATGCGCCGGTATTTCTCGGAAGTCGCCGAAAAGGTGGCCGATCTCAGCCACGTGGAGATCTCCGGACGTGGACAGGCACACCAGGAGTTCGCGGACCTGCTCCAGCGACTCGCTGAGAAGGCCAACGACGGGCTGACCGTGTCCGTTCGGCCGCTGGCACGACGGCCCAGCGAGCGTCAGCTCGCCGCCCGACTGCGGCAGCTCGCCGATCGCCAGCTACCGCGGCGGACGGCTGGACCGTACCAACCTCCTCCCACCGATCGGGATGCGTCCGGACGCGTCCGCCGCAAGACGCGTGACGACCTTCGAAACCGGCGGCCACGCCACCTCCCCGAGCGGGAGGAGATCGATCTGGAAGTTGAGATGATGCTCGCCGGCGATCATCCGGTGTGGTAGCTCGACGCCGGATCAGCCGTGATCAGGTGGTCGACCGCAAAGCCATCGGCGACGAGCGCATCGGCGATGAGACGCCGATGGCAACGCCACCAGAGCGTCTCGGCGCACATGATCGCGGTCGCCTCGCCGGCGCGGACTCGAGTCTCGAGCGCCCGCAGCGCTGACCGAAAGGGCGGCGTGTGCGTGTACGCGTCGTATGCTGCGAACGCCGCGTTGCGCCAGGCGCTCGCCGCAACGGTCTCGGGGTCCGCCGTGCGACGACCGCCGAGCTGCTCGCCCCACCATTCGTAGGCGAGGCCACGCTGGGGGACGTCCACGGCGAGCCGCTCCCGCGAGAGGTGTGGTTGGCGGCGCCCCGCCGGGTACCGACGCACGTCGATCAGCGTCTGGACGCCGGCTGTCTTCAGGAGCGCGGTCAGCTCATCGGTCGTGCGCCTGCCATGGCCGACGGTATGGATGACGGTGCGTGCCACGGTCAGGAGGATGGAGCAGGAACCGCACGCAGGCTGGATCGCCGCTCCATGGCGATCGCCAGCGCCGAGGAGATCACGAAGACGAGCAGGGCCGTGACGTTGAGGACCCCGCCCAGCCGCCATGCCGCCTCGACGCCAAAGAGGTCCCCGGCGCCGATGCGCAGCAACAGACCGAGGTGCAGCAGGCCGAGGTGAACGTAGAAGCGCGGCCGGAAGGGGAGTGGCGTGCCGAGGACGGCGGGCAGGATGATCGGCGCGTGGCCGAAGACCATCGACATCACGAAGCCCAGGAAGACGGCATGCAGCATCGCGTCGTAGGCGGGCCCGCCTGGCGTCGCGCCGAAGAGCAGCCAGCACGCACCGCCCACCGCGAGCCACGTGTATCCGCTCAGCAAGGAGAGCGCAACGAAGCGTGGCGTGCCTTTGATCCGCACGGTTCGGCGCGCGACGTCGTTGCGTGCCAGCCACGCCGCCAGGGCCACCAGTCCGACGCCGCCCACCCGCATCCCGATGTCTGCCGATGCGACGCTCATCGCGACCCCGATGCAGAAGATTGCGGCACCGGCCACGAAGCCGATGCGGGCGCGGTTGGTGAGCTGAGCGAGGCGGGACAGCTCGAGCCGCTCGCCGGCGATGGTCAGGACGAGGAACGCCGCCAGCCATGGAACGACCTCCGTTTCGGTGCGTCCGCCCAGCAGGAGGATGGCGGCACCGAGCCAGGCCAGCGCACCGACCGCCTGCACCGACGTATGGAGCGAGCGCTCGATGCGATCGAACGCGACGTACATCGCCACGAAGACGGCGGCACCACCGGTGAACAGCGTCAGCGCCAGGAGAGCCGGTGCGTCAGCGATGAGTGCCAGCCCGCCCGCGCCGGTCAGCAGCGGCGCCAGATAGCCCCAGCCGCGGCCCAGCGCGACGGCACGCTCGAGCGAGATGAGCGTCCCCAGGAAGCCCAGCGTCATGAGCGCGCCGTGGTCTGCACCCAGGCTTCGCGCGGGTGCCGGCATCGGCACACCCAGGAGCACCAGCGCACCGGTCAGTCCGGCAATCAGGCCGATGCCGCCCAGCGCCATGAGCCCATAGCGCGTGGCGGTCAGACCGGCCATCCGAGCTGCGCCTTGGCCGTATCGGTCATGCGGTCCACCGACCAGCGCGGTTCGTACGTCACCTCCACGTGCACGTCGAGCACCGTGTCGACGTCGAAGAGGACGCGCCGGATCTCGCCCGTCATGTAGGAGCCGAGCGGGCACGCCGGCGTCGTGGTGGTGACGCGGACCCGTGCGACCCCGTCGATCACCTCCGCGCCGTAGACCAGGCCCAGGTCGACGATGTTGACGCCCAGCTCGGGATCGATCACCGAGTGCAGCCGGTCCAGCAGGTCGCCATCGTCGACCGGTCGCCCGAGCAGCGAGGCGACGTCCATGCGCTCGTCAGCCACCGACTCGTACCTCGAAGTGGGCGACGCAGAGATCGGGGCGCACGAACGGCTCCAGGCGCGTTGCCTCGAGCGGCGCGCCAACCGCCTCCAGCGCACCGCGCATGAGGCCGAGGTGCACCCCACACACGACGCGCTCGCGGCCGACGGCAAGCGTTCCGAAGGGGCATCGGCGCAGGTTGATGGCGGAGATGCCATCCGGGGCGTCGGGCGCGAAGCCGGCGTCGTCGAGCAACTGGACCATCCGCTGCATGCCGTCTGCAGGGCTCGGGGCGGGGGCGAGATCGGCGGCGAGGCCGCGACCCCATCGGTCACCGGCGGCCCTCGCTTCGGCGCCCGCTTCGGGGCGTTCGGAAAGCTGTTCGGTCAGCACTCGGGCCAGGGCGCGATACGGCTGCGGATCGTCGTCGCCGGCGTCCGGATCGGCCCTGAAGCGCAGTGCCGGCCGGCCGCGACCAATGGGTCTGACCGTTTCCTGGACGACGAGGCCGGCATCGAGCAACTGCTGAAGATGGGCTCGAACGGTGTTTGGATGGAGGCCGACCGCATCCGCCAGGTGGCCGATGCCGAGTGGCTCCGTCGACGCACGGAGGACAGCGAGCAGCCGCGCGCGCGAGGGGCCGGCGAGCGCGCGATGGCGCATCGGTGAGGTCATGCTTGCATTATTACGAGAAGTAACGTAGAAATTCAAGCAGGAACCCAACGACCTTCGAGGAGACGCTCATGTCCATGTCCGATGAGGAGGCCGTCGCGGCCATCAGGACGCATCACACCGAGCTGCAGACCGACCTGCGCGAGCGCGTGACCGCGCTGGAGGATTCGGTTCGGCGGGGGGAGTGGCACGGCGACGCGCAGCGGTCGCTGGTCGAGTATCTCGACGGCGAGCTCCTCCCCCACGCGGCGGCTGAAGAGACCGCGCTCTACCCCGCGGGCGACAGCGGAGTGACGGCGCTGCTGGTCCGCGCCATGCGCGACGAGCATCGCACCCTCATCGCCCACGTGAGCGAGCTTCGCACGGCGAGCGACGCGGTCACGGTGGCGACCACGGCGGCCGCCATCCTGGCGCTGTTCGAGTCGCACCTGACCAAGGAGAACGATCTGCTGCTGCCCGCCCTCGCGGCCGACGCCTCGGTCGATGTCGGCAGCCTGCTGGCCGGCATGCACGAGCTGGTCGGCTAGAGCGCTCATGACAGAAGCGCGTCGCGACCCGCTCGTGGCGATCCTCGTGCGGGCCCTCCGACGCATCGGCGACCTCGGCGATCCCGAGGCAGCCAACAAGCTCGCCGCGGCTGCCTACGCCGAGCTGCGGCATGACGCGCCCCGCGAGGCGGAGCGCATCAACGGCGTCATGCATCACCTCGTCCGCCTCGAGCGGACCCAAGTCCCAAAGGAGCAACCCGTGACCGATGACCGCATCCTCGACGTCCGCAGCGAGCCGCCGATTCGCCGCCATGCCCTGATCTTCGACACGTTCGGTGCGCTGGACCCGGGAGCCGCGTTCGTGCTGGTCAACGACCACGATCCGAAGCCGCTCTACTACCAGTTCGCCGCCGAGAACGCAGGCGAGTTCAGCTGGGATTACCTCGAGCAGGGTCCCGAGGTGTGGCGCGTCCGGATCGGCAGGACGGCCGTGGTCGAGACCGCGGATGCATCGTGACAGCCGCTGCTCCGATGCGAAGCTGACCGAACGCAGGACGCCGCACTCCGAGCCCAACGAGCGCCCGGCATTCCGCGTTGACGGGATCGGCGGTCGGGTACGCGGGCTGTCTGCCGACGGAGGGGCCCGGCTCGGTGATCGATGTCGCGACATACGACCTGAGCTGATCATCGAGCTGATCTAGGCTCGTGCGGTGACGCCCGCATGAGCGACCCGGCCTCCGACCGACGGCGAGTCATCGGCGCCTTCGTGGTGCTCTACCTCGCGGTCGGCGCGTACTCGCCGTACCTGCCGGTCTATTACCGCTCGCTCGGGCTGGGCCTGGACGTCATCGGCCTCCTGGCGGCCCTGTTCGCTGCCGCCGCCATGCTCGGAGCGCCGCTGTGGGGCGCCACCGCCGATCGCGCTGGTTCCGCGAGGCCGATCCTCGCCTTCGCCGCCGGCGGAGCTGCCGTTGCGGCCGCCATGCTCGGCCTCGCCAGCGGCACCGTCCTGGTGGCCGTCGCAGCGGGGCTCATGGCCCTCGCGATGTCCGGGATCATCCCGATCCTCGATGCGCGGGCGCTCGAGGTCAGCAGCGGCTCGCGCTCGCACTACGCCAGCTTCCGCGTGTGGGGATCGGCGTCGTACATCGTTGCCGTGGTGCTCACCGGGTGGATCGTCGAGGGCCTTGGCCCACGCGGCCTGTTCACCGTCCTCGTGCCCGCGCTGGCGCTCACGGCCGTCGTGGGTCGCGGCATCCGCTCGCAGCCCGCTGCCGCCCCGATCACGCGGCTGACGGCCATCCGCTCCGTCCTTCGCAGCCGGACGCTCGCCCCGTTCCTGGCCGTGGTGCTCATCACCTGGACGTCGTCGACCACCATCAATGCGTTCTTCTCGATCCACCTGGTCGACATCGGGGCACCGAGCTGGATGGTCGGCCTGTCGTGGGCACTGGGTGCCGCCGTCGAGGTGCCGATCATGCTCGGCTTCGGTTGGCTGGTCGCGCGGGCCGGCCTCGGACGCCTCCTCCTGGCCGGCACGATCCTGTTCGCGCTGCGTGCGCTGGCGGTGGTGCTGACCAGCGACCCGCTGCTGGTCACGCTGACGATGGCGCTGCACGGCGGCGCCTTCGCGCTGTTCCTGGTTGGCGGCGTGAGCTACGTCTCGGAACGCGCGCCCGCTGGCGCGGCAGCCACCGCGCAGGGAATGCTCGTCGCGATCGCATTCGGGCTGGCGCAGATCGTCGGGCCAGGGGTTGGCGGCGTGCTCGCGGCGGATGGCGACCTGCTGCGGACCTTCGTCATCGCCGGCGCCGGCAGCGTCGTCGCCGTCCTCGGCATGACCTGGATCCTGCGACGGTCGTCATGACACTGCCGCCGCCACGAGCGTGATCGTCCAGCCGCGGTTGCGTCCCGCCGGCGCGTCCACCTCGATCGGCCAGGCCGTCGCGAGCACATCGGACGGGCACGAAGAACGGCCCCGGCTCGGAAGCCGGGGCCGTGAGGGCACGCGAACGATCCGTCAGTCGCGCGTCGCGATCGGCCTCCATGCGCGCAGCCCGATGGCGGCCGCGAGCGCGAGGAGCAGCGCGCCCAGCATTGCCAGCGGGGAGCCTGCTGGCGTCGGAAGCGCGGTGTTCGGCGAGGACGAACCCTCCAGCTGCCCGCGAATCGCGCCGGCCGGGAAGTCCGTCGTGTGCAGGTTCACGTAGAAGCCGGCCGGGTTGTCGAGAACCATCTGGATGTCGGCCGCGGCGACGTCCGAGGTGCAGCCCTCGGTGGTGCCGTCGAAGCCGTCGACGTCGAGCGGGATCAGCACACCGCCGGACGCCCCTTCGGCACCGGTGTGAATGTGCGACTGGGTGACCGCGCCGATGTCCTCGGCCGTCATGTCCCAGCACACCTCGCCGCTCTCGGGATCGAGCGTGATCGTGGCCGAGCCCGATCCGTCGGGATTGCCCGGGTTCTCGCCCTCCGTCACGCCGGCGAGGTCGGCCGTCAGCGTCGTCTCGGCGGCGAGCACGCCACCGGCCAACGCCAACGATGCCACCAGGGCGAATGCCATCGCCAGGGGCACAGATACCTGTGGTCGATTGCGCATCGGGTTCCTCCTGTCTGGGCGGCCGATGGCCGGCGACGGCATCGGTCCATCGTTGGAGGAACGTTCGGAATCGGTTACGCCCGGGGAATGCCTACGGTCGGTGCGGGTGGTACGGCACGTCCGCCACGATCGTGTTGCGGCGCGCGAAGAGGCGCAGCTTGAGTCGCAGCGCCGTCTGGTTGTGGAGCAGGTTCTCCCACCAGTGGCGCGGGACGAACTCGGCCAGCACCACGAGGATCGGCCGATCCGGCGCCTGGCGCTGGAGCGCGTCCATGTAGGCCAGCAGCGGACCGATGAGGGCGCGGTAGGGCGACTCGACCACGACCAGCTCGGTCGTGCCGGCCCACTCGGGCCATCGCTCGCGAAGCGACTCGGCCGTGGCCGGGTCATTGGTGACGTGCACCGCCACGGCTTCCGAGCTGATCGAGTTGGCGAAGGCGATCGCCTGGAGGGCGGGTCGGTCCAGGCGCGCGATCGGCACGATCACGATCGGCTCCGCCGCGACCTCCGCAGCGGCCGGGATGTGGTCGAGCTCGAGCGCGCGGGCCATCTCGCGGTAGTGGCCGTGGATGCCCATGAGCAGGGCCATCAGCAACGGCACGAGCACGATCACCAGCCAGGAGCCCTGGAAGAAGTTGCTGCTGCCCACGACGAACGCCACGACCAGCGTCGTCGCGGCGCCGAGGCCGTTGATCGCCAGCCCGGTGTGCCAGCCTGGCTCCCGCCGCCTCCACCAGCGCCACAGCATTCCGGACTGCGACAGCGTGAAGGCGATGAAGACTCCCAACGTGTAGAGCGGGATGAGGCCGGAGACGCTGGCCTGGAAGAAGTACAGCAGGCCGATCGCCATCAGCGACAGGGCGACGATCCCGGTCGTGAACGCGAGCCGTTCGCCGCGGAACGCGAACTGGCGCGGCAGGTAGCCGTCACGCGCCAGGAACGACGAGAGGCGCGGGAAGTCGGCGAAGCTCGTGTTCGCCGCGAGCGCCAGGATGAGCGCCGTGGCCAACTGCGCGACGATCAGGATGGCGCCATCGCCGGTGAGCTGGCGCACCAGCAGGCTGAGGACGGTCTGCTTCTCCGTCGGGTCCGGCTGGATGCCGATGGTCGTCACGAGGTAGGCGATGCCGACGAACAGGATCGCGAAGACGATCGCCGCCCACGTCAGCGTCGTGCGCGCGTTCTTCCACTCCGGCGGCTTGAAGGCCGGGACGCCGTCCGACACCGCCTCGACGCCGGTGAGGGCCACGGCGCCCTGGCTGAACGCCCGCAGGATGAGGAAGAGGCCGAGCGCCTGCCCGCCCTGCTCGATGCCCTCCCACGCGGCCGGCGCCTCGAATGGCGGGACGGTGCCGAGGGCAGTGCGCACCACGCCGTAGCCGATGATGCTGAGCATGATGCCGATGTAGGCGTAGGTCGGCACCATGAAGATCGTGCCCGATTCGCGGATGCCTCGGAGGTTGCCGAGCATCAGCATGACGACCACGGCGATGGCGATGAGCACCCGCTCCGGGTACAGCTGGGGCACGATCGACGTCAGGGCCGCCACCCCGGCCGAGACGGAGACGGCCACCGTCACCACGTACCCGATGAGGAGTGCCGCCGCGGCCAGGACGCCCATCGTGCTGCCGAGATTGTCCGAGGCGACGATGTAGCTGCTCGCGCCATGCGGATAGGCGCGGATCGTCTGGCGGTACGACAGCGTGACGATCGCCAGCATGACCGTGATGAGCGCGGCAAGCGGCAGCGTCAGGGTCAGCGCCCCCGCACCCGCCGCAGCGAGGACGCGCATGATCTCCTCCGGCCCATAGGCCGACGAGCTGATGTTGTCGCTGGAGAAGATCGCAAGGCCCTTGACCTTGGTCAGGCGCTCGTGCTCCTCCCGTCCGGTGTGGATCGGCCGGCCGATGAGCCATGTGCGCAGCCGTCGCAGGGTCGCCGTCCAGCCTCGACGGTCGAGCACCGTCCGCTCGGTCGCGACCAGCTCGCCGCCCTCCTCGCCGCGCTGGAAGGCATCCTCGAACGGCCGGACGATACGCACGTAGGCGTCGCCGGGGCGCTTCCCGCGTCGTCGCTCGCGCACTTCGAGCAGGGGATCGACCCGACGCTGGTCGGGAGGTTCAGATCGGGCCACGGCGGGCAACACTAGCACTCTGGCTGTCGGTGTTGACGCGCCATGCGTCAGATCGGGGATCCGCGCCGAGCAGGGGCGCTGCGCGCGACGCCGCCCGATGCCGGTGCGACTTGAACATTGCGCCCCGTGGCGCTCGTTATCCGGAGGTGTTGCCGGTTGGCGCCCTCCGCCACGCTCAGATCAGCGCAGGTCCGCGCTCATCGGCCGGCTTATGGTCCGCGGCCAGCGCAGACTTCAAGTCGGAGGAGCGCCGTTGGAAGTCTGGGCGACCCGGGTGCGGATTTCCAGTCGCGACGGGCTCAATGCTGTCCGATCGTCCCCAGCACCCTCATTCGATGCTCGGTCGACAGCCACGCCGCACGACCCACGAAGACGAACGCGACGCTCGTGACGGCCATCGCCATCCACTCGAGCGGCACCGCCAGCAGTGGCCGCGTGTCGAGGGCGGCCACGCGCATGAGATCCAGCGCGTACGTGGTCGGCAGGAGGTATGAGATCCAGCGCACCGCCTCGGGCAGCACGACGATTGGAAACGCGGCGCCGGACAGCGCGACGAAGATGAAGTCGGTGGCATCCACGAAGAAGTTGCCCTCGCGCATGCGCAGCACGATGGCGCCGATGAGGTAGCCGATGCCGAGCACGCCGATCGACGCGACCGCCAGGGCCGGAATTGCGACCACCAGCCGCGGAGCGAGCTGAGCCCCGAAGAACCAGATGCCGATGGCAAGCAGGATCGCGGTCGCGAGGAGCGCGAACACCAGGCCGGCCAGGGTCATGCCGATCACGAACGTCTCGCGCCGCGTCGGCGTCAGCCAGCCGGGCTCCAGCGTGCCGGCGTCCAGCTCCATCTTGAGGCTGTACGCGACGGCCCAGAACCCGGCCGTGCCCAGGTTCAGCGCCAGCATGCCGAGGAACAGGTAACCCGTCAGGTCCGTCGTCCCGGCCGTCTCCGCCAGGCCGAGGGCCTGCCCGCCGACGGCGAAGGTGGCGCCGAGCAGCACGCCCGGGATGAGGGTCTGGTAGAGGGGCTGGAGCACGTGGTTGACGGCGTTGAGCCGATATCGGCGAAAGACGAGGAGCTCCTTGCGTGCGATCGCCCGCGCGGCGCGCCACTCGTTGCGAAG
Source organism: Candidatus Limnocylindria bacterium (assembly GCA_036380955.1). Lineage (GTDB taxonomy): Bacteria > Chloroflexota > Limnocylindria > QHBO01 > QHBO01 > JACDBZ01. Next base: position 25,523 of record DASVDT010000042.1, read on the forward strand.
CTCGCCCATCAGCCGGTCCATCAGTACTGGGCCAAGCGCCCGCCGCGGCGCGCGTACTGCTCGGTTCGGCGGAAGGCATACGCGGCCAGGACTGCCAGCACGGCGCCCATGGCGGCGAGGATCAGGAGGTCGCCCGCGACCTGGCCGATGCCCGCGCCGGTCAGCAGCACGGCTCGGAGGTCGGCGATGAGATAGGTCGGCGGGAGTGACAGCGCCACCCGCTGTGCGAGGTCGGGCAGCACGACGATGGGGAAGCTCATGCCGCAGACCGCCGTGAACAGGCCGCGCACGCCCTGCACCAGCGCGCTGACCTCGCCGAAGCGAAGCACCACGGCCGCGAAGAGGGCGCCGATGGCGTACAGCGCCGGGATCCCGACCAGGATCACGCCCAGGGCGCGTGCCGCCTCGAGCGGGCCGATCGACACGCCGAAGCCGAGCCACAGCGCCACGCCCACGACGGCGAAGATCCAGATGGCCCACACCAGCTGGCTGATCGCCGGGCCGAAGAGCACGACGAGGCGCGACGCCGGAGTGAGGAAGATGGCCTCGAGCGAGCCGCGGACCTGCTCGGTGCGCAGGCTGGTTCCCGGTCCCCACAGGATGATGCTGAGCCACATGTACGTCGCCCAGCCGACGAAGAGGAAGCCGGCGACCTCGTTCGTTCCGGTCCGCGCCGCGAAGGCCGCGGCGGTGTCGGCGCGTCCGCCGGCGAATGCCTCGGCCTGGAAGACGTACGCCAGCGGGAGCGCGATCGGCCAGAAGACGAACGAGAGGAGGGTGCCCCGGTAGCGGCGCAGCAGGCGCCACTCCTTCAGGGTGGCGGCACCGAAGGCCCGCAGGTCGGCGGAGAGGTCGGCGGCACTCACTCGCGCAGCCCCCGGCCGGTGAGCGAGATGAAGACGTCCTCCAGGCTGATCGGCTGCACCTGGATGTTGCGCACCTCGGCCGCCGCGGTGCGCGCCGCGTCGATGACCAGCGGCACGAGGTCGCGTGACGAGCGGCAGTGCACGGTGACGAGCAGCGAGCCGTTCTCGCGCGCTTGGTGGGTCACCTCCCCGGCCTGGCCGATGCGCTCGACCAGCACGGCGTCGGCATCGGCGCCGGCGGCGACCTCGAGGCGGACGACCTCGGTCGCCTCCAGGCCGCGCTTCAGCCCGTCCGGCGTGTCGAGCGCCACGATGCGCCCGTGGTCGACGATGGCGATCCGATCGCACAGCTGGTCCGCCTCCTCCATGTAGTGGGTCGTGAGCAGGACCGTGCGACCCTCGTCGCGAAGCTGAAGCACGCGCTCGCGCAGGTCACGGGCCGACTGCGGGTCGAGCCCGACCGTCGGCTCGTCGAGCAGCAGCAGCTCAGGATCCGGCAGCAGCGCGCGCGCGAGGACGAGGCGCTGTCGCATGCCGGTGCTGAACTTCTCGACGTAGTCATCGGCACGGTCGCTGAGGTGCACCGCGTCCAGGATCGCGTCGATCCGTCCGCGCGTCACGGCGGCCGGCACGTGGTACAGGGCGGCGAAGTACTCGAGGTTCTCGCGGGCGGTCAGCTTCCAGTACAGGCTCCGCTCGCCGGAGAGGACCGCGCCGAGGCGCCGTCGGATGGCGCGCGCCTCGCGCACCAGATCCCGGCCGAGCACCGTCGCCGCTCCGGCGGTCGGCTCGAGCAGCGTGGCCAGCATGCGCATGGTGGTCGTCTTGCCCGCGCCGTTGGGGCCGAGGATGCCGAACACTTCGCCGCTCTCCACGCGCAGGTCGATCCCGTCCACCGCGCGGAACCGCTCGCGCCGATCCGGCTCGCGCCGCAGCCGTTGGAGCAGGGTGCGGCGTCCCTTCTCGAAGTCCTTGGTGAGGCCGGTGGCCTCGATCGCAACGGTCATCTGGGAGCCTCCCGTTCCATCGCGTTCGGCACCCCCGCCACCAGGCCGGCCAGCGCCGCCATGAGCACGATCGAGCCGGCGACGAGGTACATCGTCGTTGCCGCACCGATGTCGATGAGCGCGCCGGCCGCGGCCAGCGAGATGGGGGCGAGGCCGATGGAGCTCAGGGTGACGAGGCTCATCATTCGGCCGCGCACGTCGTCGGCGACGCGCTGCTGGAGCCACGAGATGTACTGGACGTTCACGAAGCCGGCGAGCACCCCCATGACGCCGATGAGGCCGAACGCCAGCGCGAGCGTCGGCGCCAGGCCGATGAGCGCCAGCCCGGCCCCGAGCGCGAGCGCGATCCCGAGCAGAATCGATCCGAATCGCCGTGGTTGGCCCACCGAGCCGCCGATGACGGCGCCCAGCAGCGCACCGCCGCCCCATGCCGAGAAGAGCAGCCCGAAGGCGGCGGACCCGCCGGCAAAGCGCTCCTCCGCCAGCCAGGGAAGGCCGACGCTGATCGGCCCGGTGAAGGCGAGGTTGAAGGCCGTGATGAGCGCCAGC
>DASVDT010000043.1:0-7096 GCA_036380955.1 Candidatus Limnocylindria bacterium
TCGACGTGGCGGCGCGCTCGGGAGTGTCGATCGCGACGGTGAGCCGCGTGCTGTCCGGGAACCGGCCGGCCAGCCAGGCGACCAGGGCGCGGGTGCTGGCGGCCGCCGAGGCGCTCGACTACCGCCCGTCCGGCGTGGCGCGCGCGCTGAAGCTGCAGTCGACGCGAACCATCGGCCTGGTCGTGACCGACATCGAGAACCCCTTCTTCCCGCAGCTCGTGAGCGCGATCGAGGCCGAGGCAACTGCGCGCGGGTACGGCCTGCTGCTCTGCAACACCACCGACGACGAGGCTCGTGAGCGGGCAGCCCTGCGCCTGCTGGTCGAGCAGCGGGTCGACGGGATCATGCTCGCGTCGTCGCGCGCCATGCGGCGGCACGCGGGGCTGCTGCGCGCGCTCGGCGTCCCGGTCGTGCTGGTGAACTCGCGCGGCGTGGCCGGCCTGCCGTCGGTCGACACCGCCTCGCGGCGCGGGGCGCGGATGGCGACCGACCACCTCATCGGCCTTGGCCACCGGCGGCTCGTCCACGTCACCGTCCCGAGCTCCAACGCCGCGGCCGGCGAACGTCTCGCGGGCGTCAGGGACGCCGTGCGCGCGGCTGACGTGGACCTGCACGTGGTCGCGGGCGATGGCCGCGTCGAGGGTGGCGCTCGCGCCGTCGCATCGGTCCCGGCACCGGTCACCGGGATCGTCTGCTACAACGACCTGACCGCCATCGGCGTCATCCGCGCCGTGCGATCCGGCGGCCGGCGCGTGCCGGAGGATGTGTCGGTCATCGGCTTCGACGACATCGAGATGGCGGCCTGGACCGATCCACCCCTGACGACCATTCGCCAGCCGACGGACGCCATGGGGCGCTGGGCGGTCGAGCGGCTGCTTGGCGGCGGCCACGGGGAGCGCGATCGCATTCACCTGGAGCCCGAGCTGGTGATCCGTGGCTCGACCGCTCGAGCTAGTCGGTGAGCGCCGTGCTCCAGATCATGGCGTGTGCCTCGATCCCGGTCTCGACGGTGCCCGCCTGCGTGGCACCGAATGCCAGGAGTGCGCCTCCGTGCACGACGCCCGAGTGGAAGTACGTGCCCGGCAGCGGGTCGCCGAAGGGCGCCCAGCCGATGCCGTCCTGGCTGATCCACGCCGTCCCCGCCATGTTCTCGCCGGCACCGACGGCGACGACGCCGTTCGACGTGTGGACCAGGGTGCGCGGGTAGGCTTCCTCGACGCCCGGCACGTCGGCGATCGACCAGTCGATACCGTCGGCCGACGTCCAGAAGCGGCCACCCTGGCCCATGAACGAGCTGCCGACCATGACCAGTGTCCCGTCGATCTCGGTGACGTCGGTGCCCTCGAACAGCTCGTAACCCTCGGGATTGGGCGACAGGGTCCACTCGCCACCGTCCGTGGAGGTCCAGACGGCCGCCGATGGATCCGGATCTCGCCGCCAGCCCACGGCCACCAGGCCCGGACCGCCCTCTGCGATCGACCACAGGAAGGCGTGCTCGATGTCATCGCCGGCGCGCTCCCAGGTCTCTCCGTCGGTCGAGCGCCAGATGGCGGCGGCATCGGCTCCCGGCACACCGCCGACCGCGTACAGCCCGTCATCGGTGGCGACCACGTCGATCAGTTGGCCGACCATCGGCTCGGCGGTCTCGACCTTGCGCCAGCTTGTCCCGTCCTCGCTGAGGTAGACCGCCGCCTCCTCGGTCTCGATGTCGATGGTGTTGCCGCGCCCAACGCCGACGAGCATGCCGTCGTACTCGACCACGCTGGCGATGCCGACCGATTCGAAGCCGGCAGGGGTGACGTCAGTCCACGTGCGGCCATCGGCCGAGGTCCACACGAGCGTGCCGAAGGCGCCATCCGACACAACGGCGACCAGGCCATCGCGGCCGCTGACGATGGCCGCAACACCGCTCGCGTTGGCGGTCTCGGGGACCGACGCCGCCTCCCAGCCGACCACGACCGGCTCGCTCGGCACCGGCGACGGCATCTCCCCCACCGATGGCTTCGGAGGGGCCGATGGGCTGGCCGGCGTCGACGGCGCAGCCGACGGTGAAGGCGCCTGCGCGCTGCACGCGGCGAGGACGACCGATACGACGGCCAGGAGGGCAAGGAGAAACCGATTCATGAGCGCAGGATGCATGCTCGGTGGTGCGGTCGCATCGGCTGGCACGCCGGTGCGGTGCTCCGGCAAGCGACGTATCGGCGGAGTGGGCGCGTGCGTTTGCTGCCGGAGCAAGTAACGGCCACCGAAGGCACCGATGTTGGCCAGTCGTTGCTGCGCGGGAGACGAGCGGCCATCGAGAGGGCTGAAACGACCCTGGTTTGGCGCGACGTTGGCCGATAGTTGCCGGGCCTGCAATTCCACCGATCAACCCGGCGCGCGGAGGGCAGCCTGTTGGCGGGCGGCGGCGATGACCCGTTCCGTGTGGAGGGCGATCGGGCTGGATTCGCCAAGGACCCCTGCGGCCGCGGTGCGCGACATCTCGTACCACCGCTCGCCCTCCTCGCGCCCGCGCGCCAGGAGAAACTCGGCGAGCGCCCGGTACTTGTCCACCGCGGCGATGCGGAACTGCGTTCGCTCGATGATCTCGACCCCCTCGCGCAGCAGGCTCTCGGCCTCATCGTCGCGGCCCTGCGCAGCGCGGACGCGACCCAGCATCGTCGCGGTCGACGCGATGGTCGCCCAATCCTCCGGTTCGACGATGTCGCGCGCCCGCACGGCGTACTCCTCGGCCGCATCGAGGTTGCCGGCAGCCAGCGACGCATCGGCGAGGCTGCGATACGCCTCCGGCAGGCGACCGCCGTGCGAGATCTCTTCGAGAAGCGAGGCCTGGCGCTCGAAGTACGACATCGCGCGCGCGGGGTCGCCGTCGAGCAGCGCGGCGCTGCCGAGGGAGTCGAGGGTGCCCTCCACGTCATCATGTGCTCCAGCCTCGGTGAGGACCTCGAGCGCCTTCTCCCACAGCCGGATGCCCTCGGCGCCGTCGATTCCGCGGAAGTACAGCATTCGGCCGTCCTCCAGCCAGATCCGCGCCTGCACGAGACGGCTCGTACCCCCGGCGATCGCATGAATCCGATCGAGCGTCACGTTCGCCCGTTCGAAATCGCCGGCGTTGATCGCCGCGCCGACGACACGCAGCAGCGCGGTCGCCTCGCGTCCGGCGTCGCCGATCTCGTGCGCCAGGGCGGCAGCGTTGTCCCAGCGCGTGGCGGCGAGCTCGAGGTCGCCGTACCACCAGCCCTCCCAAGCCAGGTTGAAATCGACGTCGAACTGGTGCGCTCCGTCGCCCGCTTCCTCGAGCTCGGCATGCGCCTCTTCGAGGATGCGGACCGCGTCGTGCGGGTCCGCAGAGCTCCCGGGGCCGATCCAGCTGTCCAAGCCGATGGCGAGCAGCGCCTGGCCCCGCAGGTCCTTCCGTCCGAGCCGGGCGGCCCGCGCCTCGAGGCGATCGGCCACGGGGCGTGCCCTGCCCAGCTCGCCCCGCGTCACCAGGCACTCGACGATCATCGCCTCGAGCTCGCCGGTGATCGCGTCATCGGCTGGGCCCAGGGCCAACGCTCGCTCCGCAAAGCCCTCCGACGCCCTGAAATCGTGGCGTGCGAGGGCCTTGCGTGCGGCGTGTGACAGGGCCGCGACCGCACGGTCGCGAATGCCGGGATCGCTGCGTCCGAGGAGCTCCAGCTGCAGCAGCGCGGCCTGCTCGAGGTGGAACGCCTCGATCTCCACGAACTCGTCGCGGCGGTCTCCTGCCTGCCGAGCAAGCCAATCGATCACGGCGAGGTGCAGCTCGGCGCGCCGGGCCTTGGGCAGCGTCGCGTACGCGACGTCGCGGATGAGGATGTGCTTGAACCGATAGCTCGCCGGAGCTCCGGGCTCGATCGTCAGGAGGTCGCGGAGGACCGCGTCATCGAGGTGGCGGTTCGCGGCCTCATCGGTCAGGCCCACCACGGCGTCGCGCTGGAACACGCGGCCGATGACGGCGCCAGCCTGCAGCACCGCCAGCGCCTCCCGCGGAAGCGCGTCCAGGCGGCTGCGGATCAGCGCCTCGATCGAGTCGGGCACGCCGACGTCCTCGATCCCGCTGCCGGCCAGCCAGCGGCCATCACGATGGGTGATCGCGCCACGGTCGATGAGCATCCGGATCGTCTCCTCGACGAAGAGCGGATTGCCCTCGGCGCGGTCGAGGATCCGCTCGCGCAGCCCGACGGGCAGTCCCTCCACGTGAAGCAATTCGCCGATGAGCGCCGTCGCCTCGTCGCGCGTGAGCGGCTCCAGCGAGATGCGCGACGCCTCCATCCGTCCGGCGCCCCACGCCGGGCGGGCATCGAGCAGGTCCGGCCGCGCCAGGCACGCGATCAGGACAGGCACGTCGCGCAACCAGGTGGCCAGGTGCTCCAGCATGTCGAGCAGCGGTGGCTCGGCCCAATGGATGTCCTCGACGACCAGCAGCAGCGGCTGCTGCGCCGCGTGCGACTCCACCATGCGGCGGACCGCCCAGGTGATCTCGTCGTCGATGGCCTCTCCGGACACCGGCGCCTCGCTCACCAGGCCGATGGCGAACGCGAGCCGGTCGGCGACGGCGTCATCCGGCGCCACCAAGCGCAGCCGCCCCGCGGCGGCTTTGGCGTCCAGCTCGGGGCCGATGCCGGCGAGGTCGCGCAGGATCTCGGCGACCGGCCAGTACGTGATGCCATCCCCGTACGGGAGGCAGCGCCCGCGATGGACGCGCGTTCCCTCCGCGGCGAGGACCGTCGAGACCTCGCGCACGAGCCGGCTCTTGCCGACACCCGGAACGCCGAGCACGGTGAAGAGGATCGCCTTGCGCTCCGTGCGCGTGCGGCGCGCCGCATCGAGCAGCAGCGCCATCTCCTCGTCACGGCCCGTCAGTGGCGCGCTCAATCCCTCGATCCCGCGCGCGGCGCCGATCTCGGCGATGGCCTCGATGACGCGCCATGCCGGCGTCGCATCGGCCTTGCCCGAAAGCTCCCACTCGCCGGCCGGCTCGAAGCGGAAGGCACGCGACGTGGCGCCGTGGACCATCGGCCCGACCACGATCTCTCCACGCTGCGCCCGTTGCTCCAGGCGCGCCGCGACGTTCAGCGCGTCGCCTGTCGCCATCGTCGCGCCACCGAAGGGGTCGCCGACCACCACCTCGCCCGCCTCGATGCCGATGCGGAGGCCCATCTCGATCCCGTGGCTGGACAACGTGTCGGCCGCGATCTCCTCCAGGCCGTCGCGGATGGCCAGCGCAGCGCGCACCGCGCGTTCCGGGTCGTCCTCGTGCGCCGCCTGGAGGCCGAACAGGGCCAGCACTGCGTCGCCGGCGAACTTCTCGACGCTGCCGCCACGAGCGCGAATCTCCTCGCTGGCACGCTCGAAGAAGCGCCCGACGATGCCGCGAACGACCTCGGGATCAAGCCGCTCTCCCATCGCAGTGGAGGCCGCCAGATCGGCGAACAGGGCGGTGACGTGGCGGCGCTGCTCGACGGCGACGCGCGCGACGAGCGAGTGCCCGCAGGCCGAGCAGAAGCGAGCCTGCTCGGCATTCTCGGCGCCACAGCTCGGGCAGCGGCTCACGCCGCGAGTGTAGCCGTCGTGATGCCCATTTCGCGACATCCTGAGACTTGACGGGACAACTCGTCTTACGTAGTTTCGTGCCGATGACACTCGCGGCCGATCCCACCATCCACCGCCAGGTCGTTGCCGCCGCCCGCGGCCTCCTGGAGGTTGAGCCGGGTGCCAGCATCGGGCGCATCGCGCGCGAGGCGGGCGTGTCGCGCGCCACCCTGTATCGGCACTTCGGGTCGCGCGATGCGCTCCTGGCGGCCATCGAGATCGAGCCGCCGACGCCGGCTCGCGAGCGGATTCTCGAGGCGGCCGCCGATCTGCTCGGGCGCAGCGGGCTCCACGGCTTCAGCATGGAGCAGCTCGCCGTGGCGGCCGGCGTGTCGCGCGCGACCGTCTATCGCCTCTTTCCGAGCAAGGCCGCCCTGTTCGGCGACATCGTCCGCACCTTCTCCCCATTCGAGCCGGCCATGGCGGTGATGCGCGAGCGCGGGCACCGTCCGCCGGAGGAGGTCGTGCCAATCCTCGTGCGCACCTTCGCGGAGGTCGGCGGCCGGCGCATCGGCATCATGCGTGGCGTCCTGTTGGAGGCATCGGCACTCGATCGCGACGCCATGGCCGGCGTCCAGCCGTTCATGCCAGACGCCATCGGCACGCTGGCGGGCTACATGGCGCGCCAGATGGACGCGGGCACCGTGCGTCGTATGCACCCGGTGCTTGCCGTGCAGGCACTGCTCGGCCCGGTGTTCGTGCATCTGCTGACGCGCCCGATCGCCGAGCGCCTCGTGGGCTTCGACCTGCCCCTCGACGACGCGATCTCCCAGCTGACGACCTCGATCCTCGAAGGCTTGCGGCCGTGACGGGGTTCGCGATCGAGGCCCGCGGCGTCCGCAAGCGCTTCGGCGACGTCGCGGCGCTCGACGGGATCGACCTCGGCGTGCCGGCCGGAACGGTGTACGCGCTGCTCGGACCGAACGGCGCCGGCAAGACCACGCTCATTCGCGCGATCGTCGGCCTCGTCAAGACCGATGGCGGCGAGCTCGCCGTCCTGGGCACGCGCATGCCCGACCGCGATGTGCTCGCCAACGTCGGGTACATGACCCAGGCGGCGGCGCTCTACATGGACCTCAGTGCGGAAGAGAACGTGCGCTTCTTCGCCCGCGTGCAGGGCCAGGGCGACGTCGAATGGGCGTTGCGCTTCGTCGACCTGTGGGACCGGCGCTCGTCGGTCACAGCGACCCTGTCGGGTGGGATGCGCACGCGGCTGTCGCTGGCGTGCACGCTGGTGCATCGGCCGTCACTGCTGCTGCTGGACGAGCCGACGGTCGGCGTCGATCCGCAGCTGCGCGCGACGATGTGGGACGGCCTGCGTGAGATGGCTTCCGGCGGCACGACGATCCTGGTCAGCTCGCACGTGATGGACGAGGCGGCGCGCGCCGACCGCCTGGCGCTCATCCGCAACGGCCGGATCCTGGCCGATGGCACCGCTGGCGACCTCCTGGCCCGCGCCGGGGTCGACGACCTCGAGGCC
>DASVDT010000044.1:0-3747 GCA_036380955.1 Candidatus Limnocylindria bacterium
GCCCGATATCGGAGGCCGGCCCGGCTCAGTCTCCTGAGCTGCTCGACGGACGAGTTCCGCGCTCATCGTTCGCCGGCTTGCACCGATCCCGGCTCGCTGTGAACGACGGGCAGCGCGTACTGCTCCCGCGTCAACGCATCGGCCGCGAGGATAGCACAGGGCCTTGATTTGGCTCAATGCGACGCTGGAGCGGCCGATCTGGATGCCCTCTCTGGAGCGGTCGATCTAACGGTCGCATTCCACCTGAAGCGCCTCCCGCGTGGCGTTCAGGCGATCTATCGGTCACGTGCGTGCATGAGCTGCGCGCGGGCGCGCGCTTCGCGCGTAACCCTGACCGATAGAGTGGCCAAACCGCACGCGACGACTGCTTCCGGCGCGATTCGGTCGATAGAGCGGCCGACCTGGCGGTCCGGTCGGACGCCACCGGTATGCTGAGGCCGATGCAGACGCCGACATCGACGGACGACCCGACCGCCTGCTGCCCGCCGACACCGGACCCGCGCATCGCTCGACGCTTCGACCGCGTCGCCGGCGAGTGGCTGGACGCCGACGACTTCCCCGACATGGTCGACGTCTCGGCGGGCCTGCTCGACCTGCTCCGCGACGCGACCCTCGAACGCCCGAGCGTGCTCGAGCTTGGCAGCGGCACCGGCGCGCTGAGCGTCGCGCTGCTCGAGATGGGTGCGTCGCGCACCACAGGCGTCGACCTCTCGGCGTCGAGCGTCGAGGTCGCCCGCAGGCGCGCGAGGACTGCCGGGTTCGAGACGCAGGCGACCTTCGAGGTGGGGAACGCGGCCGATGCTGCCGCAGACCCGCACGACTGGGTGATCCTCGACCGGGTCATCTGCTGCTTCGACGACGCCGATCGGCTGGCCAGGCGGGCGACGGCGCTCGCCACCCGGCGCATCGCCATCACGCTTCCCGAGTCTCGCGGCTGGCGAGGTCCCGTGAACCATGTGGTGTGGCGTGCCGAGAACCTGTGGGACCTGCTCCAGGGTGGCTGCCGCGGCTACGTCCACGACGTGCGACGCATCGAGCGGCGCCTGCGCGAGGGCGGCTTCGAGCGAGCCAGGAGCCGCCACGTCGGGCTCTGGTACATCGGCGTCTACGACCGGGCTTGACTCTCACGTTACGTGAGGGTTTATCGTCGCCGGCAATGGACGACACCGAGACGTTGACGGTCGGATCGGTTGCCCGGCTGGCCGGGGTGACCGTGAGGACGCTGCACCACTACGACGCGGTCGGACTGCTCACGCCGAGCGGCCGATCGGAGGCGGGCTATCGGCGCTATGCCGATGCCGACCTGGATCGATTGCAGCGCATTCTCTTCTTCCGCGAGCTCGGGTTCGGCCTGGACGAGATCAGGACGGTCATGACCGATGGCGGCGGCGCGACCGGCCACCTCCGGCGGCAGCACGCGATGCTGCTCGACCGGATCGGACGGCTGAAGCGGATGGCGGCCGCGGTCGAGAAGGCGATGGAGGCACGAACCATGGGAATCAACCTGACACCGGAGGAGCGCTTCGAGGTCTTCGGCGACTTCGACCCCTCCGAGCACGAAGCGGAGGTGGAGGAGCGCTGGGGCGATTCCGACGCCTACCGGGAGTCGAAGCGTCGAACCTCGAGCTACACGAAGGCCGACTGGCAGCGAATCAAGGCGCAGGGCCGGGCCGCGGTGGAGCAGGTGGTCGCCGCCATGAAGGCCGGCAAGCCGGCCGACAGCCCCGAGGCGATGGATGGCGCCGAGGCGCATCGGCGCCAGATCGACGAGGCGTTCTACCCGTGCTCGTACGAGATGCACGTCGGGCTGGCGGAGATGTACATCGCCGATCCTCGCTTCACGGCCACGTACGAGAAGATCGCCCCGGGCCTCGCGCAGTATCTGCACGACGCGATCAAGGCCAATGCGGGCCGCAACAGCTAGCCGACGGCGGCGGGCTGCCCGTGGTACGGGTCAACTCGCCAAGGAGCGACGTATCGGAGGAGCCTCCGTCGCGAAATGACCCGCACTGCGGTCAGATCGCGACCGAGGTGCCCGTCGATGTCCGCTTCTCCCGTTCCACGGGTCACCGGACATGGACGGAGCCGAAGGTCGCGTTCAGCCCCGCCTGAACCCGCCACCGCCGGCGACGAAGGCCCTCATGTGCCTGGTTCGAAGCGAGCCTTGACGCGCTGCAGACTGGCCTCGATGTCGCCCTCGGCAGCACGCGCGATCATCGGCTCCATGAAGCTGGTCAGCATCGAGCCGCGAATCTCCATGGCGAAGCGCAGATCGGTGGCGTCGTCACCGGCCGGGGCCAGGTCGAGCGTCCCGGTGGCCTTGACTCCCGACACCTCGCTGCCGATGCCGAGCCGGTTCGGCGGGTCGTACTCGGTAACGGTCAGCGGCGCCGTGATGCGCTGGCCCATGAGCTCGCGCACCACCTGCGCCGTGGAGCCGACGCCGATCTCGCCCTCGGACGTCTGCTCAGCGCTGACCACGCCAATCTGCCACTCCGCCAGGTTGCCGAGGTCGGCGAGGTAGGCAAAGACGGTCCCAGGAGGTGCGCCGATGCGGGCGCTGCGCTCGACGCGTTGCATCGGTGCACGGTAGCACCCGGCCGCCTACGCCGATCCGACCGCTGCCGCCTCGCGGGCGATCCGCGCCAATGCGCCGATGAAGGTCGGCGACGTGTTGAGCGACTCGATTCGGGCGAACGCCATGCCGGCCTCCTCGGCCTGCGCTCGGGCACCGACGTCGACGTCGTACAGGATCTCGAGGTGGTCGGCCAGGAACTGGATCGGCGCGACGAGCACGGCGGCGTGGCCCTCCGATCGGAGGCGCGGCACGAGGTCGGCGAAGTCGGGCTTCATCCACTCGCCCGGCTCATGTCCGGCCGATTGCCAGCAGAAGTGCCAGCTTCCGGCGTCGAGCCCGCTGGCATCGGCGATCAGCTCGGCGGTCTCGCGCAGCTGATCGAGGTAGGCCGGCTCCTGGTCGGCGACCCGACGGGGAAGCGAGTGCGCCGTCAGCAGCACCGGAGGCTGGTCGGGGAGGGTCGTCAACCCGTCCCTGATACGCTCCGCCACCGCGTCGATGAAGCCGCGCTCGCTGTACCACGCCGGCGCCAGCTGGACGGCCGGCGCTCCAGCGCCGAGCGCCGCCCGTGCCTCGTCCAGCGCGCGCTGGTAGCCGCCCATGAGCAGCCCCGAGTACTGCGGGCTCATGATGATCGCGGTCACCGTTGCGCAACCGGCATCGGCCAGGGCGGTCAGCCCGTCCAGCACGGTCGGGCTGCTGAACCGCATCCCGACCGTGGCGACGGCATCGACACCCTCACCGCGCAGGCGGTCCTGCACCGCCTCGGCCTGCATCAGCGTGATCGGGATGAGCGGTGAGCCACCGATGACGCGATAGCGACGCCGGAACTCGGTCACCAGCTCGTCGGGCGCCTCGCGTCCGCCCCGAACCGCGGCGAGGTACTCGGGGAGGTCATGCAGATCATCGGCCGGAGAGCCGTAGGTCATGAGCAGGACGCCGAGCGTCATCGCTCGGACTCCGCGTGCACGAGCTCGACCAGCCGGCGCAGCAGGTCCGGATCGGTGTCCGGCTGGACGCCGTGGCCCAGGTTGAAGATGTGGCCCGGCCGGCCGGCTGCCCGACGCAGGACGTCGCGGGCACCCTCGGCGGTCGGCTCCCAACCCGCCAGCAGGCGCGTGGCGTCCAGGTTGCCCTGGATGCCACGGTCGAAGCCGATGCGCTCCCAG
>DASVDT010000045.1:0-3323 GCA_036380955.1 Candidatus Limnocylindria bacterium
GCCGGTAATGGACGACACCGAGACGTTGACGGTCGGATCGGTCGCGCGGCTGGCCGGCGTGACCGTGAGGACGCTGCACCACTACGACGAGGTCGGCCTGCTCACGCCGAGCGGCCGGTCGGACGCGGGCTATCGGCGCTATGCCGATGCCGACCTGGATCGGTTGCAGCGGATCCTCTTCTACCGCGAGCTCGGGTTCGGCCTGGACGAGATCAGGGTGGTCATGACCGATGGCGGCGATCCCGTCGGCCACCTCCGGCGCCAGCACGCGATGCTGCTGGACCGGATCGGACGGCTGAAGCGGATGGCGGCCGCGGTCGAGAAGGCGATGGAGGCACGAACCATGGGAATCAACCTGACGCCGGAGGAGCGCTTCGAGGTCTTTGGCGACTTCGACCCTTCCGAGCATGAGGCCGAGGTGGAGGAGCGCTGGGGCGATTCCGACGCCTACCGGGAGTCGAAGCGACGGACCTCGAGCTACACGAAGGCCGACTGGCAGCGCATCAAGGCGCAGGGCCAGGCAGCGGTGGAGCAGGTGGTCGCCGCGATGCAGGCCGGCAAGCCGGCCGCCAGCCCCGAGGCGATGGATGGCGCCGAGGCGCATCGGCGCCAGATCGACGAGGCGTTCTACCCGTGCTCGTACGAGATGCACGTCGGGCTTGCCGAGATGTACCTCGCCGATCCGCGCTTCACGGCCACGTACGAGAAGATCGCCCCGGGCCTCGCGCAGTATCTGCACGATGCCATCAAGGCCAACGCCGCCCGCAACGGCTAGCCGAAAGTGGCGCTCAGCCCCGCTTCCAGGTCGCGCGGCGCGTAGCCCAGCTCGCGCCGCGCCGTCGCGTCCGACGCCCAGTACGTCACGCCCGCGCTGGCACTGACCAGCTCGCCGAGGTCGGGACCGATGCGTCGCACCAGCGGCGCCGCCAGGCGCAACGGCCAGGTGGGGGTGGCCAGACGGGGAGCACGATGTCCGCCGATGGCGGCCGCGCGCCGCACCAGCTCCGCGAGGGTCGTGATCTCACCACCCAGCACGTAGGACTGGCCGATGCCGCCCTTCGCGCCGACGAGCGCGATGCCGCCCGCGATGTCGTCGACGTGCGCCATGTTCAGGCCGGCGTCGCCGAACGTGATCGCCGGCAGCCGTCCGCGCGCCGCCTGCGCGAGGACACCGCCCACCTGGGAGTGATCGCCCGGTCCGTACACGCCGCCCGGCATGGCGATCACGACGGGCGCACCGCCGGCGATTCGTTCGTGTGCGACGAGGTGGGCGCGATGCTTTGTCTCGTCGTAGAAGCTGACGTACCGGTACGGCCGCGGCCGCTGGTACGTCTCGTCGACCACCCGGTAGCCCGTGTCGCCGAAGGCGTTGACGGTGGAGACGTGCACGATGCGCGAAAGGCCCGCTGCGGCGGCGGCATCGAGCACCCGCTCGGTGGCCGTGACGTTCGCCGCCTCCATGGCCGGCCGCTCGGACGCATGAATGCCGACGCGATAGTCGCCGGCCAGGTGATAGGCGATGTCACAGCCGTCCATCGAGCCGGAAAGGCGCCCGAGGTCGAGGATGTCTCCGGTGACCACCTCGCAGCCGAGCGCACGCAGCCGATCGGCGGATGGACCGCTGCGCGCCAGCCCACGGACCTCGACGCCGCTCTCGCGCAGCCGGCGCACCAGGTGGCGCCCGATGAACCCGCCACCGCCGGTGACGAAGGCCCTCATGTGCCTGGTTCGAAGCGAGCCCTGACGCGCTGCAGACTGGCCTCGATGTCGCCCTCGGCAGCCCGCGCGATCATCGGCTCCATGAAGCTGGTCAGCATCGAGCCGCGAATCTCCATGGCGAAGCGCAGGTCGGTGGCGTCGTCACCGGCGGGGGCGAGGTCGAGCGCCCCGGTCGCCTTGACGCCCGACACCTCGCTCCCGATGCCGAGCCGGTTTGGCGGGTCGTACTCGGTGACGGTCAGTGGCGCCATGATGCGCTGGCCCATCAGCTCGCGCACCACCTGCGCCGTGGAGCCGACGCCGATCTCACCCTCCGACGTCTGCTCGGCGCTGACGACGCCAATCTGCCACTCCGCCAGGTTGCCGAGGTCGGCGAGATAGGCGAAGACAGTTTCAGGAGGTGCGCCGATGCGGGCGCTGCGCTCGACGCGTTGCATCGGTGCACGGTAGCACCCGGCTGCCTACGCCGATCCGACCGCTGCCGCCTCGCGGGCGATCCGCGCCAATGCGCCGATGAAGGTCGGCGACGTGTTGAGCGACTCGATTCGGGCGAACGCCATGCCGGCCTCCTCGGCCTGTGCTCGGGCACCGATGTCGACGTCGTACAGGATCTCGAGGTGGTCGGCCAGGAACTGGATCGGCGCGACGAGCACGGCGGCGTGCCCCTCCGATCGGAGGCGCGGCACGAGGTCGGCGAAGTCGGGCTTCATCCACTCGCCCGGCTCATGTCCGGCCGATTGCCAGCAGAAGTGCCAGCGTCCGGCGTCGAGCCCGCTGGCATCGGCGACGAGCTCGGCCGTCTCGCGCAGCTGCTCCAGGTACGCCGGCTCCCGGTCGGCGACGCGACGGGGGAGCGAGTGCGCCGTCAGCAGCACCGGAGCCCGATCGGGGAGGGTCGTCAACCCGTCCCCGATACGCTCCGCCACCGCGTCGACGAAGCCGCGCTCGCGGTACCAGGCCGGTGCGAGGTGGACGGCCGGTGCTCCCGCGCCGAGCGACGCCCGCGCCTCGTCCAGCGCGCGCTGGTAGCCGCCCATGAGGAGCCCCGAGTACTGCGGGCTCATGATGATCGCGGTCACCGTTTCGCAACCGGCATCGGCCAGGGCGGTGAGCCCGTCGAGTACGGTCGGGCTGCTGAAGCGCATCCCGACCGTGGCGACGGCATCGACTCCCTCGTCGCGCACGCGGTCCTGCACCGCCTCGGCCTGCATCAGCGTGATCGGGATGAGCGGTGAACCACCGATGACGCGGTAGCGACGCCGGAACTCGGTCACCAGCTCGTCGGGCGCCTCGCGCCCGCCCCGTACCGCGGCGAGGTACTCGGGCAGGTCGTGGAGGTCATCGGCCGGTGAGCCGTAGGTCATGAGCAGGACGCCGAGCGTCATCGCTCGGACTCCGCGTGGACGAGCTCGACCAGCCGGCGCAGCAGGTCCGGATCGGTCTCGGGCTGGACGCCGTGGCCGAGGTTGAAGATGTGGCCCGGCCGGCCGGCTGCCCGACGCAGGACGTCGCGGGCACCCTCGGCGGTCGGCTCCCAACCCGCCAGCAGGCGCGTGGCGTCCAGGTTGCCCTGGATGCCACGGTCGAAGCCGATGCGCTCCCAG
>DASVDT010000046.1:0-10675 GCA_036380955.1 Candidatus Limnocylindria bacterium
CCACGATATGCGCCCCGGCGCAATTCCTGATCGGCATGACGGCGAACTTCTCCGTTACGTGCGCGTGGGCGCAATTGCTGAGCGACGAAGTTGGTCAGGCGGCGCAGACGCGGTCTCGGCCCGCGCGCTTGGCCATGTAGAGCGCCACGTCGGCGGCACGCAGAAGCTCATCGGGGGACTCGTGATCGGGGCCGATCGCCGCGCATCCTGCCGAGACGGTGGCAGACAGCTCCTCCCCCGAGCTGCCGAGGATCGGCGTCGCGGCAAGCTGCTCCCGGACCTCATCCGCGATGCGCATCGCGTCGTCCAGGGTGGCGCGGAACAGGATCGCGGCGAACTCCTCGCCGCCGAACCGCGCGACCAGGTCGGTGCTGCGCATGCGCGAGCGCAGCACTGCGCCGAACGCGCGCAGCACGTCATCGCCGACCTGGTGGCCGTGCCGGTTGTTCAGCTCGCTGAAATGGTCGAGGTCGAACATGATCGCGGCCAGCGGGACGCGCTCCTCGACCGACATCCGAGAGCGGCGCGCGAACAGCTGTTCGATGGCGGGATCGAGATAGCGGCGGTTGAAGAGGCCGGTCAGCGGATCGCGCATGGCGAGCTCGGCCACTTCGGCGTGGAGCTGGACGTTCGTGACCGCGAGGGCCGTCTGCTGTCCGATCATGGCCAGCGCGTCGCGCTCGAGCTCGGTGAACGTTCGCGAGCGATCGTCACGCATGAGCGTCAGCGCCCCGAGCACGGCCCGGTCGCGAATCAGCGGGATCGATGCCGACAGCATCGGACCCGGTGGCGTGGACGGCATGAAGCCGGCATCGACCGTCCGGAGCGCCTGGGGCCGTGGCGCCGCATCGTCGATGATCATGGTCCGGTCGCGGATCGCGCGCCCCGCCATGCCCTCGCCCGGTCGTGCCTCGGCCCCGAGCGTGCCGAGCTCGCTGCCTTCGACCGCTCGGAGCAGGTACCTCCCGGAGTCGCGGTCGTGAACGTGGAGCGCCGCGATGTCGGCCTCCACGACGATCGAGACCGACCGCACGATGGCGCGGAACAGCTCGTCGGGCTGAAGCGTGCCGTTGATCGCCTCGCTGAACTCGTGCAGGTGTCGGAAGAGGTCGGCCCGCTCGCTGAGTCGCTGGCGCTCGCGGCCGATGATGAGCGCGGCGGCAATCCGGTCGGCGACGGCCACCATCACCCGCAGGTCGGTCGAATCGAGCGGCTGGTCGGTGGCCTCGACATTGACGAAGCCAAGGAACTCGTGGTCGGCGAGCAGCGGTACGCAGATTTCGCTCGTCACGTTCGGGTTCACGGCCCAGTAATCGGGATCGGCGCTGACGTCGGGGACGAATGCCGGTCGACGCGAGCGCATCACGCGGCCGACGATGCCCCGCTCGCCGTCGAAGGTCTGGATCAGCTCGCTGTAGCCACGCTGCGCGACGAGCGACGCCTCGGCCTCGGTGCCGAGGTAGATCGAGACGTAGCGATGGCCGAGCTCGGCGCTGATGCGCTCGACGACGGTATCGACGGCGTCGGCGGCGGGGCCGCGCTCGGCGAGGATGCGACCGATGGCCTCGACGCCGGCGATCTGCCGAGCGCGTCGACGGTCGGTCACGACGGCCCGGCGCAGCCGGTCTCGCGCGCGCTGCATGCGGGCGACCTCCCGGCGCGTGCCGACGGCAACGAGCACCGCAGCGCCGGCGAAGCCGATTCCGCGCGCGACCGCATCCATGAACACGGCGCGCTCGAACCACTCGACCAGGAAGTGCGATCCAATCGAGGCGGCGACGGTGAGCACGACGAAGCGATGTCCGGCGAATGCCGCGATCGCGATGATCGGCAGGTAGACGGCCGCGAGCAGGCCGGTCGAGCCGGTGAGCACCTGGCCGGCCGCGACCATCGCCACGCTCACCAGGAGCCGCGCCGTCATCCAGCGCGCGGCGGTCGGCGCGTTTCGCGCCGGCGCCCGGATCGCGAGCGTGGAGTTGGTGACGAGGTACGCGATCGCGACCGTCCACAGCGCCGGGCCGTGAGCCTGGGTCAGTCCCACCAGCACGATCGGCAGGAGGAGCGCAGCCGAGTCGATCCCGGCGCGGTCGCGCGCGACGACAGCCACCCGCGTGAAGGTCTCCCGCAGCGGCCTGCTGATGCCCGTGCTCGGCGCGATCGGGACGCGCTCGGTATGGACGGCGTCGGTCATGGATGCGCGGCGAGTCTGCTCCGCACCGGACCGCACCGACATGACCCGTCAGTACCATGCGCCGATGCGGTCGAGCCGCCTGCTACGCTCGTCGCATGGACCTTCCACCGCCCTGGGGACATCGCTGGGCCGGCCGCCTCGACGAGCTCGTCGTCGACAGCGAGGCCCTCACCGGGAATCCGCTCGGCGATCCGCATCGGCGCCCGCTGTATGTCTACACCCCGCCCGGCTACGACGACGAGCCGGAACGGCGGTATCCATCGGTCTACGTCCTCCAGGGCCTCACCGGCCAGCTCGACATGTGGCGGAATCGAAAGGCATTTCAGCCGAACCCGCTCGAGGCGCTCGACGATCGCTTCGCGACAGACCGTGACGCGCCCGCGATCGTCGTCTTCGTCGACGCGTGGACGAGCCTCGGAGGCTCGCAGTTCGTGGACTCGCCGGCGACCGGGCGCTACCACACGTACCTGTGCGACGAGCTCGTGCCATTGGTCGACGCTCGCTACCGGACGCTCGCGGCGGCCGCCCACCGTGGCGTGGCCGGAAAGAGCAGCGGCGGGTACGGGGCGATGATCACGCCGATGCTGCGGCCGGACCTCTTCGGTGGCCTCGCCACCCACGCCGGGGACGCGCTGTTCGAGGTGTGCTACCTGCCCGACTTCCGTTCAGCCGCGCGCGCCCTGCGCGACGCGTACGACGCCTCCTTCGACGCCTTCTGGGCAGATTTCCGATCGCGCCCGGGCCGCTCGAAGCGTACGGACGGCGACCTGCTCAACGTCTGGTGCATGGCCGCCTGCTACTCGGCCGATGCGGACGAGACCGTCCGCCTTCCGTTCGAGCCGCTCACCGGCCGCCTGGTGCCCGATGTCTGGGAGCGCTGGCTGGCCTGGGATCCCGTCCGCATGGTCGAGCCCCGTGCCGATGCGCTGCGCGGGCTGCGCGCGATCTGGATCGACGCGGGACGAAGCGACGACTTCTATCTCGATCTCGGTGCTCAGGCGTTCCGTGCCGAGCTCGAGAGGATCGGCATCGGCGAGCCGGAGCTGCTGTTCGAGCTGTTCGAGGGGACGCACGGCGGCATCGAATGGCGCTATGCCGATGCCATCGCCTGGCTCGCCGAGCGGCTGGCCGCCTGATTCCCGGCCAGGCATTGGCACGCGACACGCATTCCCCGGTGCATGGCTCGCAGAGCGGCCAAGCTATAGCTCGACATCGGAGGCGCCCATCCCATGACCTTTCGACGCGACGTCCAGCTCGACCCGGGGCAGGTTCGCGACGTGCGCGGGCGTCGCGTGCGCGGCGGCGGCATCGCCCTGGGTGGAGGGCTGGGCACGATCGTCATCATCGCGCTGGTGCTCCTCATGGGCGGCGACCTGGGTGACATCCTCGGCGGCGGCCTCGGCGCAGCACCCGCCCAGGAGGGCCCGGTCTCGAGCGAGCTCGCGACCGAGTGCCAGACCGGGGCCGACGCCAACGAGCGGCAGGACTGTCGCATCGTGGGCACGGTCAACAGCCTGCACGCCTACTGGAGCGATGCCTTTGCCGCGTCCGGCAACGAGTACGCCCAGCCCAACACGACGCTCTTCACCGACGCGGTGAACACCGCCTGCGGTGGTGCGAGCAGCGCCGTCGGCCCGTTCTACTGCCCGGTGGATCAGACCATCTACATCGACCTTGGCTTCTTCGACGATCTCGAGACGCGCTTCGGGGCCGAGGGCGGCCCGTTCGCCGAGGAGTACGTCCTGGCCCACGAGTTCGGCCATCACGTGCAGAACCTGCTCGGCCTGCTCGAGGCGGGCCGCGACACCGGCGCCGAGGGAGGCGCCGTGCGCACCGAGCTCCAGGCGGACTGCTTCGCCGGCGTGTGGGGTGCCAACGCGGTGGACACCGGCTTCCTGGAGCCGATCACCCAGGACCAGGTCAACCAGGCGCTGAACGCCGCCTCCGTGATCGGCGACGACCGGATCCAGGAGCAGACGCAGGGGCAGGTGAACCCGGAGACCTGGACGCACGGCTCGTCGGAGCAGCGGCAGCAGTGGTTCGGCACCGGCCTCGAGGCCGGGAGCGCGGACGCCTGCGACACCTTCAATGCCGACATCTGATCGCCCCCAGGACCAATGGGGATTGGCGAAAGAACCAGCACCGTGTGAGACTTGCGGCACACACCGCGGGAGGTGAGCCGATGAACATGAACGTGCACGCGAGTCCCGACCCAACAATGCCGGATCGGCCGTTCGCGTCGCCGTTCGCGCCCATCGGCGAGTACGCCTTCCTCTCCGATTGCGAATCCACCTGCCTGGTCGCGCCGAGCGGTGCGGTGGAGTGGCTGTGCCTGCCGCGCATGGACTCGCCGAGCGTCTTCGGCGCCATCCTCGATCGCGACGCGGGCAGCTTCCGCTTCGGTCCGTCGGACATCCACGTCCCCGCGGCGCGCCGATATCTGCCGGGCACGATGGTCCTCGAGACCAGCTGGGGATCTGCCACCGGCTGGGTGATCATCCGGGACGTGATGCTCATCGGTCCGTGGAGGCACACCGAGGAGCGCTCCAAGACTCAGCGCCGGCCGCCGACGGACTATGACGCGAGCCACATCCTGCTGCGCATGGTGCGTTGCGTGAATGGTGAGATGCAGCTCACGCTCGACTGTGAGCCCGTGTTCGACTACGGCCGCGCGTTCGGCGAATGGCGCTACACGCGGGATGGCTACCGGCAGGGCGCCTGCGCCACGACGGACGGCGACGTCGAGCTGGTGCTGACGAGCGACATGAACATCGGCTTCGAGGGACCGCGCGCGATCGCCCGAACCCTCATCAAGGAGGGTGAGACGCGGTTCTGCGCGCTGAGCTGGAACGGCGCCGAGGCTCCCGAATCGACCGACGATGCCTACAAGCGCCTCGTCTGGACCGCGCACCACTGGCAGCACTGGCTCGCGCGCGGCACGTTCCCGGACCATCCCTGGCGGTCCTTCCTGGAGCGCTCGGCCCTGACGCTCAAGGGACTGACCTACGCGCCGAGCGGCGCGATCGTCGCGGCGGCGACCACGTCGCTGCCCGAGACTCCAGGCGGGGAGCGCAACTGGGACTACCGCTACAGCTGGATCCGGGACTCGACCTTCGCGCTGTGGGGGCTCTACACCCTCGGCTTCGACTGGGAGGCTGCCGACTACCTCTCCTTCATCGCCGATGTCGCGGAGCGCGACGGCCAGCTGCAGGTCATGTACGGCATCGACGGGGAGAAGGCGCTCGACGAGCAGATCCTCGAGCACCTGTCCG
Organism: Candidatus Limnocylindria bacterium; assembly: GCA_036380955.1. Lineage (GTDB taxonomy): Bacteria > Chloroflexota > Limnocylindria > QHBO01 > QHBO01 > JACDBZ01. Next base: position 5,464 of record DASVDT010000046.1, read on the forward strand.
GCTACGAGGGCGCACGGCCGGTCCGCATCGGGAACGGGGCCTACAACCAGCGCCAGCACGACGTCTGGGGCGCGGTGCTCGACTCGGTGTACCTCCACACCACGTCTCGCGATCATCTGGACGAGCGCATCTGGCCGATCCTGATCGACCAGGTCGAGGCCGCGCTCGAGCACTGGCGCGAGCCGGATCGGGGCATGTGGGAGGTGCGTGGCGAGCCGAAGCACTTCACCAGCTCGAAGCTCATGTGCTGGGTCGCGGCCGATCGAGGGGCGCGCTTGGCGCGGATCCGACACGAGGACGAGCTGGCCGAGCGCTGGGAGGCAGCCGCGGATGAGATCAAGACCGACATCTGCGACCACGCGCTCGACGAGCGCGGCGTCTTCACCCAGCACTACGACACCACGGCGCTCGACGCATCGGTCCTGCTCATGCCACTGGTGCGCTTCCTGCCCTCCGACGACGAACGCATGCGAAACACCGTCCTCGCCATCGCCGACGAGCTGACCGACGACGGGCTCGTGCTGCGCTACCGAACCGAGGAGACCGATGACGGCCTGTCCGGCGCCGAGGGCAGCTTCACGATCTGCTCCTTCTGGCTCGTCTCGGCACTCGTCGAGATCGGCGAGACGGAGCGCGCCCGGCGGCTGTGCGAAAAGCTGCTCTCCTACGCCAGCGCGCTCGGCCTGTACGGCGAGGAGCTCGACCCCGACACCGGCCGGCATCTCGGCAACTTCCCACAGGCGTTCACCCACCTCGCCCTGATCAACGCCGTCATGCACGTCATCCACGCCGAGCGCGGGACCGTGCAACGGACCAACGGCGAGTCGCTCTCGCCGCCACCGAAGCGCTCCCCCCGCATGGCGGAGACGACAGCGCCGGATGAGGCCCGCAACGGCGTCGAGCGGCCGGTGGAGCAGCCGGCGCACGCCGAGCCGAGCTAGCTCGCTGGCTGGCTAGGGAGCGTCCTCGTAGGGCAGGCCGCGCTCGACGGCGGCCCAGCCCGCGGCGAGCATGCGGGTCGCGATCTGCGGGTCGAGCGCCGGCGGATGATCCGGCGCGATCAACGCGCCGGCCAGGCTGGGCAGCAACGCGGACGGCCCGAACGTGATGGCGATCAGTGCGTCGCCGCGGTGGCGGCCGTTCATGATCCGATACAGGGTCTCCTGCGGAGCGTCGTGATACGTCACCCAGCGCGGATCGGTGACCGAGACGCGGAGGAGGCGCGTGCCGGTGGCCAGTCGCCGCGCTCGCGGCGTCATCGGCATGGCGGGTGCGCCGGCGAACCAGACCCGCCCGGACTGGTGCATCGCCTCGAGCGTCTCGTTCCAGCCGGCCCACCACGCATTGACGCGCCGGCTGGCGGGGTCCAGCGCCAGGTCGGTCAGCGCGACGAGGTGGTCGGGGTCGTGACGCACGCCGCTGCAGCGAACGTCGCAGTCGGGCAGCATGAGGCGCGGAAGCTCGCCGATCGCGAGGCGCGCGCTGAGCCATTCACCGGAGTCGTCGCGCTCGGCGTCGAGCGTGACGGGGTCGAGAAGGGTGAGCACCGTCTCGCCGCGGTGGATGAGATCGACCGCCTGCGAGAGGTGCGCGCGATGGTCGACGACATCCGACCGGCGGCTCGGAGCTCGGTTCCGGGCAGCCATGGATCCGATGGAACACCATCGGGATCGCATGGACAAGCCTCCAAGACCCCTCCTGATGCCACCAAACCGCACCAGGACTTCCGGCCCACGACGGTCCCGGACCCTACAATGCCCCGCATGCCGCGACCGTTTCGCTTCCTGGCCGATGCGCGCCGCATCGGCACCGTCGCCGAGCTGACCGAGACGGCGAGGCGAGCCGAGTCGATCGGGATCGACACGCTGGTCGTGCCGGACCATCTCATCGAGCAGCTCTCCCCGGTCCCCGCCATGGCGGTCATCGCCGCCGTGTCCGACCGGCTGCGCGTGGGGGCATTCGTGCTGAACAACGACCTGCGACATCCGGCCGTGCTGGCGCAGGACCTCGCCAGCCTGGACGTCCTCAGTGGCGGCCGGCTGGACATCGCCATCGGCGCGGGCTGGAACCGGCCCGAATACGAGGCCATCGGGCTGCCGTTCGACCCGACGCCCGTGCGACAGCGACGCCTGGCCGAGGCGATCAGCGTGCTCAAGGGCTGCTTCGCCGATGGGTCGTTCACCTTCAGTGGCGAGCACTACACCATCACCGACTACGACGCGTATCCGAAGCCGGTCCAGCGTCCGCATCCGCCCTTCCTGATCGGTGGCGGTGGACGCAGGACGCTCACGCTCGCCGCCCGCGAGGCGGACATCGTCGGCCTCGCTCCTCGCATCCTGCCCAGCGGCGTGGGTGATCCCGCTTCGGTGACCTTCGCCGGCACGGCCGAGAAGATCGGGTGGGTGCGCGAGGCGGCCGGCGAGCGATTCGACCAGCTCGAGCTCAACGTCTACCCGTCGATGACGGCGGTCAGCCTGACCGATCACCCCCGCCGCGAGGCCGTGGAGCTGGCCGAGCGGCTGATGGAGCGCAGCGGCGTCCCCATCAGCGTCGACGAGGTGCTCGAGGCCCCCCACCTGTTCATCGGCAGCGTCGAGGGCTTCGTGGAGAAGTTCACCCGGCTGCGCGATGAGCTCGGCATCACGTCGTTCATGGTCGGCGAGGTCGATGAGCTCGCTCCGGTCGTGGAGCGTCTCGCGGGGACGTAAGCCTTCAACGCGGCGCATGACGCGCGCCACGAGCGCAGGATTCCACTCGCGACGCCGCGACTCGAAACTTGTTCTGCCAGTGGAGCATTACCCGGCCAAACTGCCATGGGAACAGGCTTCCCACGCTCAGGACCGGCCTGGCGCACGCACAAGGTTCGGGTAATGCATCGCCGGGCGCGCAGGGTTCCACTCGCGGCCGTCCGTAGTGGCCCAGCCTGGCAAGTCTGAGCCGCTGCCGGGCCGTCCGTCAGAGCCTCACCGGATGCGGTGGCATGACCTCTGCACCTGTGCCGGATATCCCGCCACGCAGAGGAGCAGATGGTCGAAACACGTCCCCAGGTCGTCGTCATCACCGGAGCATCGGCCGGGGTGGGTCGCGCCCTGGCCCGCCTGTACGGAGCCCGCGGAGCATCGGTGGCGCTCATCGCTCGCGGCATCGACGGACTCGAGGGCGCCGCCCGCGAGATCACCGATGCCGGCGGCCGCGCGCTGGTCCTGCCCCTCGACGTCGCCGATGCAGCCGCGGTCGAGGACGCGGCGGAGCGGGTCGAGCACGAGCTGGGGCCAATCGACCTGTGGATCAACAACGCCATGGCATCGGTCTTCTCGCCCGTCCACGAGATGACGCCCGAGGATTACGAGCGCGTCACCGGGGTGACATACCTGGGTTACGTGTGGGGTGCCCTGGCCGCCCTGCGCCGCATGCGACCGCGCGACAGTGGCACGATCGTCTTCGTCGGATCGGCACTCGCCTATCGCGGCATCCCGCTTCAGTCCGCCTACTGCGCCGCGAAGCATGCCGTCGAGGGCTTCCACGACTCGCTGCGCACCGAGCTCATGCACGACGGCAGCAACGTGAACGTCACCATGGTCCAGCTGCCCGCGGTGAACACGCCGCAGTTTGGCTGGGTCAAGAGTCGGCTTCCGAACAAGGCCCAGCCGGTCCCGCCGATCTTTCAGCCGGAGCTGATCGCCGAGGGCATCGCCTGGGCCGCTGACAACCCGGACGCGAGCCGGGAGCTGAACATCGGCTGGCCGGCGGTCAAGGCCATCTGGGGCAACAAGCTCGCGCCGAGCTTCGCGGACCGCGTCCTCGCCAACATGGGCTACCAGGCGCAGCAGACGAACGAGCCCGAGGATCCCAACCGACCAGACAACCTGTGGGAGCCCGTCGCCGGCGATCATGGCGCGCATGGCGCCTTCGACGCCCGGGCACGCGACGCCAGCTGGCAGCTGTGGGCAAACACCCATCGCGGGCTGCTGGCCGCCACGACGGCCGGGACGCTGTCGCTGGTGGCACTCGCCACGGCGCTCTGGAGGCGGGACTGAACGCCGGCAGCGACATCCCGGCCGGGTGGGATTACAACCCCTCGACCTGGGAGCAGCGGCTCCCGATCGTCGCACTGGCGGCCGTCGGCATCCTCGTCGCGGGCTACCTCGCCGCGTTCCAGCTCGGCCTGGTCGATGACGTCTGGGAGCCGTTCTTCGGCGACGGCAGTCGCAGCATCCTGACCTCCGGCGTGTCGCGAGTGCTGCCCATCCCCGATGGCCTGCTCGGCATGCTCGGGTACCTGGCCGATGCCGCCACCGGGCTCATCGGCGGGACCCGCCGATGGCAGCGCATGCCGTGGATCGTGGTCCTGTTCGGGCTGGCGGTGGGCCCGCTGGGCGCCACGAGCATCCTGCTCGTGATCCTCCAGCCGGTGATGTTCAACGCGTGGTGCACCCTCTGCCTCGTCTCGGCGCTGATCAGCATGCTGATGATCGGCCCGGCCATGGACGAGGTGCTCGCCAGCCTCCAGCACCTGCGAGCCACGCAGCGCATCGGCGGCTCGGTGTGGCGGACGTTCTGGGGACTCGAGGAGGCATAGGCCGATGTGGTGGCAGGTTGCCGCGGCCCTCATCGGCCTTGCGCTCATGGCGGCACCCGACGGGCTGGGCATGCCAGAGGCGGCCGGCACCCTCGTGAACGTCCTCGCGCCGATCTCGGCGGCCTTCGCGATCGTTGCCGCCAGCGAGATCACGCGTGGCCTGCGCTGGCTGAGCGCCATGGCAGCCGCGGCGATGGCGATCGGCGTCGTCGTGCTCGGTGCGCCGATGCACGAGTTGCTGCTCGTCGGCGGGGGAGCAGCGGCCATGGGCGTCCTCGTGACGCGCGGCGGGCGAACGAAGAGCCGGTTCGGAGGGGGCTGGAGCTCGCTGGTCAGCTAGCCGGTTCTGCCGCTCCACTAGAATCAGAGGCCCCGCATCCGGAGCCGAAACATCGCGTGAGCGCCCGCATCCTCGTCTATACCGGAAAGGGCGGCGTCGGCAAGACCAGCGTCGCCGCAGCGACCGCGCTTGCCTGCGCCGACGCGGGCTACCGGACGATCGTGATGTCGACCGATATCGCCCACAGCCTGGGCGACGCCTTCAACGTCGAGCTCGGACCGATGCCGAAGGAGATCGCGCCGAACCTGTGGGCGCAGGAGTCGGACGTCTTCTTCAACGTCGCGCGCTACTGG
>DASVDT010000047.1:0-10540 GCA_036380955.1 Candidatus Limnocylindria bacterium
GCCGAGCGCCGGCAGGCCGGCCCGGTCGAGGATGTCGATGAGCAGGCCGGTCTCGACCGCGTAGCCCGTGAAGAACGGCAGTGCCTCGAGCAGCTCGCGACGCCCGGCGTACTCGCCCGACAGCGGCTGGATCATGCCCGATAGCTCGGGGAAGAAGAGGTTGATCAGCGGACGTGCCATGAGCTCTGTCACGCGACCGCCGCCCTCGGCCTGGAGCTTGTCACCCTGGCGGATCGGCCGCTGGTAGAAGCCCTTCACGTACTGGATGCGCGGCTCGCGCAGCAGCGGCCCGAGCAGGCCGAACACGAAGCGCGGCTGGATGTTGCTGATGTCGGTGTCGACCCAGGCGACGATGTCGCCGTCGAGGACGTGGAGGCTCTTCCACAGGGCCTCGCCCTTGCCCACGAAGGTGCCGACCTCCGGCAGGATCTTCGAATGCCGGTGCACGGGCACGCCGAGCTCGGTCGCGATCTCGACCGTGCGGTCGGTCGAATCCGAGTCGATCACCACCAGCTGGTCGATGAGGGGGACCTTGTCGACCAGCGCGCCCTTCACGCGCCTGATGACCGTCCCGATCGTCTTCTCCTCGTTGAGCGCCGGCAGGCCGACCGAGATGGTCACGCCGTGCCGCTCCTTCAGTGCGACGAGCTTGGTGATGTCGCTGAACTCGTGGGCGTGGAACGTGTTCTCGGCGAACCATTTGTCCACCACCACCGGCAGCGAGCGCGAGCGCTCGACGAAGGCATCGGCGTGGGCGAGCGTCCCTTCCGAGGCTCGGAGCTCGTCGAAGGTGGCAAGGCCCACCGACTGCTTGGTCTTGACCACGATGACGGTGGGCTTCGCCTTGCTCGCCACCGATTCGGCGAGGGTGCCGAACAGGTACCGGCCATCTGGTGAAGCGTTCGTCGGCTGCGCCGATGCACCCATCACGACCAGGTCGTGGTTGGCGGCCTCTTTCATGATCGCCTGCCGCACGCTGGTCGCCTCGCGGATCATCCCGGTCGCGCGCCGCGTCCCGGCGTGCTCCTTCACGAAGGCGTCGACCGCCTGCTGCTGGCGCTCGATGGCGCGCTGGCCGATGCCCTTGGGCACGACGTGCAGCACCACCATCCGCGCACCGAAGCGCTTGGCGAGGTCGCGGCTGATCCGCATGGCCAGCTCGGCGTGCGGCCCGCCGCGCACCGGCACCAGGATCGACCGGACCTCGTCCAGGCCGCGCTGCTTGACGACGGCGATGTCGCACGGCGACTCGCGCACGACCGCGTCGATGGTCGGTGAGAACACCGGCCGCGGCGTGCTCGGCTCTCCGGCCAGCGCCATCTCGGTGGCCTCGGCCTCGGCGCGGACGGCCTGGGACGGCGTGGGTGGTCCGCCCCAGCCGAAGATCACGAGGTCGCTGCCCTCCTCGCCGACCGCCTCGATCACGCCATCGGCGGCGTGACGGCCGATGCGGACCAGGGTCCGCAGCTCGACGCCCTCCTCGTCGCCGAAGTCGAGCACCCGCTGGAGCAGGCGGCGCGCGACGCGCGCCTGCGTCGCGCCCTCCGAGAGGCTGACGCCCTCGGGCACCTCCACGATGCCCAGCGCCGTGATCTCGGTCGGCCGACCATTCGCGACGCCGGCGCCGATGCGGACGAGGTCGCGCGCCGTGCGCGGGTTGGCGAGGGGCAGCAGGATGCGGTACGGGGTCTTGCGTCGAGCTGCCATCAGGCCTGGGCCGCCCGCATCTCGGACCAGCGCGCCACCAGGTACGGCTTGAGCTCCTCGAACTGACGGGCCTGGTCCTCGATGACCCGCTCCGCCTGATCGGTGGTCATGTCGAGCGTGTCGCTGATGAACCCGGCGGTCCGCGCGAAGTAGAGCGGCGTGAGGCCGGCGAGCAGCCGCTCGCGATCCGCCCCGGGGCGGTTGAAGGCGACCAGCGTGTCGTACAGACAGCGGATCCACAGCTCCGCGCTGAAGTGGAAGTCGGACGGCACCTCCGGGATCTCGAGGGTCATGACCCGCTCGAGCTGCTCGGCGGTGAGCATGTCGGCCCACACCTCGCGCTGCGTGATGCGCGCCTGGTCCAGGTGGTCGATCAGCTTGGCGTGGTTGACCTTGACCTCCTCCGGCGCCACGACCCGCTCGAAGCCGTACTCGGGAATCGGGTGCGAGCCCTTGACCCGCATCCATCGGTCCTCGTAGTGGCCGGCCAGGCGGAACAGGGTGCCGACCACCTGGCGGAACATCGGCCCCAGATCGGAGGCGGGGTCCTTGGCGTCGTGAATCTTCGCGCCCAGCCGGGCCTGGCACACCGCGAAGCCCTCGTTGATGGCCGTGTGGGTCATCCAGATGTCGATCCCGAAGCGCGCCGTCAGCTCATCGAACGTGTCGAGCTCGAGGTAGCGATTGACGAGGTCGCCGGAGACGGCGAAGTCGCCGCCGATTGGCTGGCGGATGCGCGCGCCGTACAGCGCCCGCGTCAGCGGGTAGCTGATGTTGTTCGTGATCGTGCCGTCGTACTTGTAGCGCGCGTACAACGGCGCGACGAAGTCGTACCCACCCTTGAGGATCGGCCCGGCCAGCAGCTCCACCCATTCGGGGACGATCGAGCGCAGGTCGGAGTCGACCATGACCATGGCCTTGACCTTGAGCTCGCGCGCCACCTCGAACAGGGCCCGCACCGCGGTGCCCTTCCCGCTGGTGCCCTGGTAGGTGAAGCTGATCCGCTGCAGCTTGTGCTTCGGACTGACGAGGATGATCTTCTCCAGGTAGTCCGGGCTCTCGGTGCTGACCGCCACCCGCGGCGTGTCGTCGGGTGAGCCGCCGTCGCTGTTGACCAGGATCGGCTTGAGCTCTGGGAAGTACTGGACCATCCCGGCCGTGGTGGCGCGCACGACATAGCCGATGGTCTCCGCGTTCCCGAAGGACGGGATGCCGACCATGATGTCGGCGTTGCCGACACGTCTGACCTCGGCCAGCCCGTCGGTGTCGAGCGCCGATGCCGGCGCGGCGGCGGGTTTGGACGTCAGGGCGAGCCTCCTCGGTCGTGCTTCCGCTGGCTGAGAGCTCGGGTGGTCGATGGTAGCACGCGACCCCGATCAGTCCCGGATGCGCCGGATGCGCTCCCCGCGGGTGCCGATCATGCGTCCGATGAAGCCGCGCGGCGCCTCCGCGCGCAGTGACAGCTTCAGCCAGTCGTCGTTGCGCTCGCCGGGCACGTAGCGCGAGTTCATGTGCTTGGCCAGGTAGTGGGTGAAGCCGTTCTGCCGCCACCCGACCAGCCAGCCGGCGAGCGGATGCTTCACGACCTGGCTGAGCCGGACCTGGACCCCCTCGTCGATGACCGACTCGAGCAGGCGCCGCCGCTCCTGGAACGGCACGTCGTGGAGCGGCTCGCCGTCGAGCTCGACGAGGTCGACAGCCACGAAGGCGCGTCGGCGTTCGGTCTCCAGCGGGTCCGGGACCTCGTCCGCGAGCCCTTGCTGGGCGAGCGTATCGGCCCAGTTCCGCGCCAGGCTGCCGTCACCAACGAAGGGCTGCGCGCTCCAGACGCCGTCGACCAGCGCCTGGTCGGCCATCACGGCGTGGCCGATCACGTCGACCGCCTCGTCGAGCTCCGGCCCGGCGGGCCGGCCGAGCTCATCGGTCAGGCTGACCTTGCCTCGGTCGACCGATGCCATGAGGCGGACGCCCGGCCACAGCGGCTCGAACAGCCAGTCGACGCTCAGGACCTCGGCGTTCGCGTTCGTGGGGCGCTGCGGGAAGACCGGATCGGCCATGCACCAGAGGGTACCTCGCTACGGCGCCTGGTAGAGGGTGAGCTCCCCTTCCTCGACCCGCGCGCCGACCTCGGCCTTGATCGCCTCCCAGGCGTCGAGGTCCCACTCACCGACGAAGGTGATGGCGGTTCCCTCCTTGCCGGCACGGCCGGTGCGGCCGATGCGGTGCACGTAGGTATCGGCGTCCTCGGGAATGTCGAAGCTCAGGACATACGGCAGGTCCGTGATGTCCAGGCCGCGAGACGCGACGTTGGTGGCGACCAGGAACTGGATCTTGCCTGCCTTGAAGGCGGCGAGGGTGCGATCGCGCTCCCGCTGCGACAGCCCGCCATGCAGCGCCGCCACGTTCTTGCCGCGCCGCTTCAGCGTCGCGGCCAGGCGGTCCACCCCGATCTGCGTGTGGCGGAAGACGAGCAGCCGGTCGAAGCCGTACTTCTCGTTGAGCTCGATCAGCGCGGCGACCTTGTCCTGCTCGGCCACGAAGTAGACCAGCTGGCGCACGGTCTCGACCGTCTTAAGGTCGGGGCGCACCGTCACCTGCGCCGGATTGCGCTTCATGAACCGGTCGCAGATGCGAAGGATCGCGTACGGCATCGTGGCGCTGAAGAGCGCCGTCTGCCGCTCGCGCGGGCATCGGGCCAGGATCGTCTCGACGTCGACGATGAACCCCATGTCGAGCATCCGATCGGCCTCGTCCAGGATGACGGTATGGACGCGGTCGAGCACGAGCTCTCGGCGCCGGATGAGGTCGAGCACCCGTCCGGGCGTGCCCACCACCACCTGGGCGCCGCGCTTGAGCGCCTCGACCTGCCGGTCCATGCTCGAGCCGCCGTAGATGGCCACGGTGCGGATGCCCCGGAACTGGCCGATGCGGGCGATCTCGTCCTCCACCTGGACGCACAGCTCACGCGTCGGTGTGAGGACCAGCGCCTGGACGAACTGTGAGCCGGGGTCGATCTTCTCGACGATCGGGATGCCGAAGGCGGCGGTCTTGCCCGTGCCCGTCTGGGCCTGGCCGATGAGGTCCTTGCCCTCGCGCAGCGGTTCGATGGCTCGCGCCTGGACCTCGGTCGGCGTGACGAAGCCCATCCGATCGAGGGCGCGGGCGATGGTGGCGGGGACTTCGATGTCGCCGAACCGATAGCCGCGGGCCGCCGCGATGACGGCGGCCTCGAGCTCGGACGGCGCGGCGAACGCCTCGGTGGCGACGGGGATCGCGACGGCGTCGGGCTCCGCGCGGCGGCGACCGCGACGGGGCCGGGCGCGAGACTGGGTGGGATCGGGCAAACGGGACTCCGCGGAAAGGCTGATCAATGGCGGCGTCACGATGGGACGGGCGCGCACCGGCGCCGAAGGGCGCATCGGGCGCCGCGCTCAGTTCCCCTCAGGCGTCGCCGCTCACGCGATCGTATCACGCAACTCGCCTGCAGTCCTTGACGCCATCAGGGGACCAAGGTGATACTGCGTCTCGCCTTGGGCCTCACCGCCGTCCTCGTTTCCGCCGGCGCATTCGCCTCCGCCCTGTTCGGGGGCTTCCTCGCCCTGCGCGCCGTGGGCCACGTGGGGCTGATCATCGCGGTCGGCGCCGGCATCCGGATCGGCGCGGCGTACTTCGACCTCATCCCCGAGGCGGTCCACCACATGGGTGGGTCGCTCGACGCCGCGATGCTGTACACCGCCATCGGCTTCCTGGCGTTCTACGCCGTGGAGAAGCTGACGACCGTGCACGTCGGCCACGAGACGGCCGCGGAGCTCGACCACGGGCAGGCGGCGCACCGTCACATCGGCGTGGTCGGCAGCCTCGGGATGAGCCTGCACAGCTTCCTCGACGGCGTGGCCCTGGCCGCTGGGCTCGCCGTGGGCGGCGGCCTCGGACTCGTGATTGCGGTCGTCGTCATCGTCCACCGCTTCAGCGACGGCATCGGCATCGTCAGCCTCCTGCTGGCCAGCCGGACGCCGCGCGCGGAGATGTACCGATGGGTCGGCCTCGTCGCCGTCGCGCCGGTGGCGGGCATGACCGTCGGCCTCCTGCTGCCGATTCCCGACATGATGCTGGGCGCCCTGCTGGCCGTCTTCGCCGGCTTCTTCCTCTACATCGGCGCCGCCGAGCTGCTGCCGGAGGCGCATCGCAACGACCGCTCGCGTTGGGTCGTGCTCGGGACGCTGGGAGGCGTCATCGCGATCTACGCGTTCTCCGTCTTCGCGGGCGCGGTGGGCGCGCATTGAGCGTGCATTGAGCGCCGAGACGATCGCCGATCGGCTGCGAGCGGCCGGCGAGCGAGTCACGCGCCAGCGGCTCGTCGTCGCCGATGCACTGGCCGCGACCGGGCGTCAGGCCACGGCCCAGGACCTCTACGAACGCCTCCGCGCGCGAGCCCCGCGCATCGGCCGCGCCACCGTCTTCCGCACGCTGGAGGCGCTGGTGGCCGCCGGGGTCGCGCGCCGGCTCGAGCGGGACGGGCACGTCTACGCCTACGTCGCCTGCCGCCCCGGTCACCACCACCACCTGGCCTGCAGCCGATGCGGCCGCGTGGAGGAGATCGGCGAGGCCTACATCCGGCCGGTGGCCGAGCGCGTCGCGGCCGAGCGCGGGTTCCGAATCGATGACGCGCGGCTCGACTTCTACGGCATCTGCGCGCGCTGCACCGCGCCCGCCGGCTGACGACCCCGGAGCTCAGCGCGCGCCGGCCGCGACCCTCGCACCGGCAACCGGTCCGGTGCCATCGGATGGCGCATCGGCATAGCCGTTCGGATGGGCTTCGCGCCACGCCCAGGCATCGGACACCATCTGCTCCAGGGTCGAGTGCGCCGGCTGCCAGCCGAGCTCGCGCCGTGCCCGGCGTGATGAGGCGACCAGGACCGGTGGATCGCCGGTGCGCCGCTTGACCACGCGGGCCGGGATGGCCCGACCCGTCACGCGGCGGGCCGCCTCGACGACCTCGCGCACGCTGAAGCCGGCGGCGGATCCGAGGTTGTAGACCTCCAGCGACGGGTCCGCCTCGCCGGTCGCATCCAGTGCCAGGAGGTGCGCGCTGGCGAGGTCACGCACGTGGATGAAGTCGCGGATGCACGTGCCGTCGGGCGTCGGATAGTCCTGACCGAAGATCTGGACGTGCGTCGCCTCGCCGGCGGCCACGCGCAGGACGAGGGGCACGAGGTGCGTCTCGAGGTCGTGGTCCTCGCCGTTCATCTCCGTCGCCCCGGCCACGTTGAAGTAGCGCAGGCTGATGGCGCGGAAGTCGTGCGCGGCGCTGAACCAGCGCATGGCGCCCTCGAAGGCGAGCTTCGTCTCACCGTACGGGTTGATCGGCTGCGTTCGGTCGGCCTCGGCGATGGGCACCCGGCGCGGCTCGCCGTATACCGCCGCGGTCGAGCTGTAGACCAGGCGCGTGACGCCGGCGGCCCGCATCGACTCCAGCAGCGAGACGCCGCCGGCGACGTTGACGCGGTAGTAGAGGCCGGGATCGGCCATCGACTCGCCGACGAGCGAGCGCGCCGCGCAGTGGAGGACGGCATCGACGCCGTCGAGGGCGGCTGCCAGGCGCGTCGCGTCGGCGATGTCGCCGATGACCAGCCGCGCGCCCCGCGGCACCGCGGCACGGTGGCCGCTCGAAAGGTTGTCGAAGACGGTGACCTCGTGGCCGGCCTCCACGAAGCGCTCGACGCTGGTCGAGCCGACGTACCCGGCACCGCCCACGACCAGGAGCTTCAATCCGCCGCCCCCATCTAGCTCGCCACCGCGGCCGGGGTCGTCGACGCGACCGCCGCCCGGGCCAGGGCGGCGCTGAGCGCCGCCGACACGCGTGTCGCGCCCGCGGCGGCAGCATCGAGCAGCTGATCGGCCGTCCGGAATCGTCCAGCCGCCTTGACGCCGATGCGCGGCCCGACGCTGTCGCGCATCAGGCGCACCCGCGAGACGGTGGATCGAACGGTGGCCGCGCCGGCGCTGGTCACGACGTAGTCGGCACCCGCCCGTTCTGCCAGCCGGCAGGCGCGTCGCACCAGCTCGTCTCCGAGCGGCGCGGCTTCGACGATGACGCCCGCCGACGCCAGCGCGGAATGCGCCATGTCGACCACGGCAAGCATGTCGTTGAAGACGGTCTCGTCGTCGCCGGACACGAGCGCGCCGCCGTTCAGGACAAAGTCGATCTGCGTCGCGCCCTGCTCGAGCGCCTTGGATGCCTCGAATGCCTTGACCGCCAGGATCTGCCCGCCATGCGGGAAGCCGATGACGGTGCCCAGGGTCAGGCGTGACCGGCCCAGGCGGCGTCGGGCGGCCTTGACCAGCCACGGGTTGACGGTCAGCGCAGCGAGCTCGTGCTCGGTGGCGAGGGCCACCGCAGCCTCGAGGTCGGCGAGCGAGGCGTTCGGCTCGGTCAGCCGATGCTCGAGCCGAAGCGCTCGTCGGGCACTGGCGGTCATCGGAGCGCGATTCCTCCGATTCTTCCTGGAGCGATTGAATGATGGCGGTCCGGACACCGGTCCGGACGGCCGATTGTAGCAGCGTGCCCGCGAGGCCCGACCCTCGCCTTCAGATCGATGCACGGCGCGGCGGTGCGCGCGGTCACCGCTGTCGAGCGAGCTCCAGCAGCGCCTCGCGCCGGTTCAACGACGGATCATCGAGTACCGCCTCGGTCAGGCGGTCGAGGACTGCCCCGAGCTCCGGCCCGGGCGCCATTCCAAGCTCCGCCTGCAGGTCATGTCCATCGATGGCGAGCCGCCGATGCATCAGCAGGTCAGGCTCGGCCGCCAGCTGCTCGATGATCCGCGTCTCCAGCTCGGCCTGGTTCGGCGCGCCGGCGTCGCCGACGCCGGAGGCCGCGTTGTCGGCGCGCCGCAGGTCGAACAGCAGGCGCCGATCCACCTGCGCGGTGCGACGGATGAAGCGGCGCACGGCGGCGTCGGTCCAGTCCGAGTCGTAGTCGTACATGTGGTGGCGGATGGCGCCGACAATGCGGCCCGCCACCGCCGTTGGCAGGCGCAGCCGATGGAGCACCTGTGCCGCCAGCTCGGCGCCCACTCGATCATGGCCGATGAAGTGGCCGTTCTCCAGGGTGGTGGCCTTGCCGACGTCGTGCAGCAGTGCCGCCAGCCGCACGTTGGGCGGAGCCGCGTCCACCGCGGCCAGGCTGTGATCCAGCGCATCGCCGGGGATCGCCTTCGACTGCGGCACGCCGCGGAGCGCGGCGACCTCGGGCAGGATGACCCGCAGGATGCCGAGCCGCTCGAGGATGGCGAGCGCACGCGACGGCCGTGGGTCGAGCTCGAGGATGCGCTGCAGCTCGTCGCGGACCCGCTCGCCCGATACCGTTGCCACGGTCGGCGCCAGCGCCACGGCCGCCGCCTCGGTGGCCGGATCGATCGTCATCCCGAAGCGGCCCGCGAAGCGCGCCGCGCGGATCAACCGCAGGGCGTCCTCCTCGAACCGGGCGCGCGGTTCGCCGACGGTTCGGAGCAGCCGGGCGGCAAGATCGGCGCGGCCGCCGAATGGGTCGTACAGCGTGCCCGTTCCGGTGGCAACGTCCGATGGGACCCAGGCGATCGCGTTGATGGTGAAGTCGCGACGGGCCAGGTCATCGGCGAGGCTGACGCCGAAGCGCACCTCGTCCGGGCGGCGCCGGTCGCGATAGCCGCCCTCGGCGCGGTACGAGGTGACCTCGACGGCCGGCGGTCCCGCGACGGTCACCGTGCCGAAGCGGTTCTCCCAGCTGGCGTCCGGAAAGAGCGCAGCGATCTGCTCGGGGCGCGCCGAGGTCGCGGCATCCCAGTCGCCGCTGTATCGGATCCCGAGCAGCGGATCGCGCACCGACCCGCCGACCAGCGCCACCTCGTGCCCCGCGCCGAGGATCGTGGCCAGGACGCGCCGTACGGCGTCAGGCAGGACGGGATAGCCCAGCTCGGCGTTCGGCGGCTCCGACGCCACCGCTCAGCCCGCCGGCTGCAGCGGCTTGGGAGGCTCCAGGAAGAGGAAGGTGCGCCAGGCGTCGTTGCGCTCGTCGGCGAGGTACGTCCCGAAGAGATAGCGCATGTCGGCGCGCGGGGCGCGTGGCTCGCGCATCAGCTGCATCCGCGCCTCGGTCACGGTCTTGCCTCCCTTGCGGTGATTGCACGGGCGACATGCCGCGACGAGGTTCTCCCATTCGTGACGCCCGCCCCGGTGCTTGGGCATGACGTGGTCGATGGTCAGATCGCGGCTGACCTTGCCGCAGTACTGGCACGTGTGCCGGTCGCGCGCGAAGACCTCGCGCCGGCTCAGCTTGACCCGCGGCTGTGGCCGCTTGACGTGGTACTGGAGCCGAATCACCGATGGCGCCGGGATCTCGATCGTCGGCGTTCGGATGACCTGGTGATTCTTGGCCAGCAGCTCGGCCTTCGAGGCGCCGAGCAGGCGGAAGGCTCGCCTGATGTCGCAGACGTTGAGTGGTTCGTAGTTCTGGTTCAGGACCAGGACAGGTGCATTGATCATCGTGCGTACGCCTTCCGCCGGCGATCATACCAATCGGCGCGCATCGCGCTCAGATGGGCGTCAAACCGGGTCGCGAGTAGAATGCGAGCCTGACCCGAGCGCCGCGAGGCGCCGTATCGGCGCAATGCAGGAAGAACCCACATGACCACCATCGAACGAAGCACCTGGGCCACCAAGGTCGGGCTCGCCCGCATGCTCGCGGGCGGCGTGATCATGGACGTCGTCACGGCCGACCAGGCGCGCGTCGCCGAGGAGGCGGGCGCGGTGGCCGTCATGGCCCTGGAGCGCGTGCCGTCCGACATCCGCAAGT